>CAYUWF010000042.1:0-5413 GCA_964448245.1 uncultured Anaerolineaceae bacterium
AGCCCGCGGGCAGGGCAACGGTGACGATCGTTCCGGCCGGGGTCTGCTCGTGCCAGAGGACGCCGTCCAGGCTCTCCACGACCAGGCGTACTTCGCCCATCGCCAGCCCTGGTCCGAGCTCGCCGGCCCTCGACTCAACCACGGGGGCGGTCAGGGCGCGGATCGTGTCGGGCGAAAGCCCGGAGCTGGTGTCGCCGACGGTGATGGCCAACCAGGCGCCGTCGTGCAGGACGACGTACTGTGGGGGCGTGGTCGCATCGGCTCTTCCGCTGCGCACGGCGAAGGTGTGCGCGTCGAGCACGATCCGCCCGCTCTGCGTCCGGCGCACGGCCGAGGCCGTCAGCCCGCCGATGACCTGCAGCAGGCGCCCGCGGTCGCCGGCGATGAGGGGGATGCCCGGCCCCAGATCGGCCACGAGCTCGATCTGTCGGCGCGCCGCCACCGGCTTGAGTTCGTGGACTACCTGGCGCAAAAGCGCGGTGATGTCGACCAGGGTCATGGCCTGGGCCGGGGTCAGGAGGGCCAAGGGCCGCTGGCGCAGGGCGCGCAGCTCATCGACCGCGGCCCGGATCTCACGCTGGCCGTCGCCGGTACCAGATCCAGCGTCGGCCAAGGGCTGGAGCGAGGCCAGTGCCCGATCAATGCCTTCCAGGACCTCGTGGGGCGCGGCCGTCACCGGGGTGCGGGCGCGCGAGCTCTGGACTCGCTCCAACAACTGGGCATGCTCGAGGCCGACGCCGGCCCAGTCGGCCAGCGCGCTGAGCACCGTCAGCTGGTGCTCGGTGAAGGCGCGCGGGGCGGCTCGGTTGTAGACGCCGAGCACGCCGACAACTTCGCTGCGCACGCGGATCGGGACGTTGATCAGAGCCTGGACCAGGAATCCGGTCTGGACCTTGACTTCGCCCTCGACGGAGGGCTGGCGCAGCACCGCCTGGCCGGTCTGGTAGACCTGGCCGACGAGGGTGTCGTTCACCCGTAGCCGTTGCAGGGTCGCCTCGCGCTGCCCAGCCTGGTGGCTGGCCCGCAGGGCGAGTTCGTTCGTCCCCGGCTCGGCCAGGTAGATGCTCGCTTCTTCGGCGTCGGCGACGAAGACCGCCGCCTCGACGACGCGCGCCAGGATCGCCTCGAGGTCGGCCAGGCCGGCCACCGCCCGCCCGATTTCGCTCAGCAGACGGACCTCTTCGGTGCGGCGCCGCGCCTGCTCGCGGGTCGTTTCGAGGCTGCGGGCCAGCATCTGGGTGTTCGTCTCGGCCGAGCGCGATTCGGCCAACTCGAAGACCGCCTGGCACAAGTCGACCGGGCGGTAGGGTTTGAGCAGGATGTCGGCCACGTTCAGGTGGAACAGGTCGCGCAGCCGAGCCGTGGGGAAGTGCGCCGCCAGGACGATGGCGGGAGCTTCATCGCTGGACTCGCGCCGGGTGCGCAATCCGGCGAACGGATCGCCGCGCAGCTGGGTGATGTCGACGAGCAGGATGTCGGCCGGCGGCGCCGTGGCGTCGATGCCCCAGGACTCAATGCCGGCCGGCTTGAGGATGTGGTCGATCAGGGAGCGGGCCGTCGACTCGACGTCGGCGATGACGAGGACACGCGGAGGGGTGCGCCGTTCGCGAGGGGCGGTCATCCCATTGCCTTCAATCTGGCGCGGAAGCCGTGCGGCGGGTCAGGTGCGACGACGCGGGTCGGCCGGCGGGCGGGCGGGGGCGACCGAAGGGCGCGGAAGCTGCCGGCTGGGCCGGCGGCGCGGGGGCGCCCCGCTTTCCAACATCGCCCGTAATTCCACCAGCGCCGCTTCGTCGTATTCGCGGCGACCGCAGACATCGCAGACCCAAGCCGGGAAATCGGGGACGGTCACCATCCGCCCATGGACGCGCGCCAGATAGGAGACGTTCGCCGAACGCAGCGCGCCGACCTGGCATTCGGGGCAGGAGTAGAGGGGATCGGCGGGCAAGGGTTTGGTCCTGGTCGGCTCCGGGCCGGGTTGGGATTCTAGCACACGCCGATTCAGCCGCTGGCCTGGACGAGCTCGCCGCTGTGGGGGAGGAGCCCGATCTCGGGCGGGGGCCAGTAGACCACCACCGCCTTGCCGATCAACTGGTCCAGCGGGAGCGGTCCCCAGGTCTGGGAGTCGGAGGAGTTGTTGCGGTTGTCGCCCAGCACGAAGACCTGGCCCGGCTGGATTTCCCATTCGCCGCTGTAGCGGGGCGCGGCGGCGATGTACGGCTCGTTCAGGAGGACCCCGTCGATGGTCACCTGGCCTTCGTGGATCACGACGTACTCCCCCGGCAGCCCGACGATGCGCTTGATGAAGCGGCGCTCGGGTTCGAGCGGGAAATGGAAGACGACGATATCGCCCCGGGCGGGCTCGCTCCAGCGATAGGCGAGCCGGTTGACGACGACCAGTTCGGCGTCGTGGAGCGTCGGCTCCATGCTGCTGCCCTCGACGCGAATGCGGGCCGTGACGAGGCTGACTCCCAGGAAGATGATCGCCGCCACAACCAGGGTCTGCAGCACCTCGGCGAAAAAGCGGGCGAGGCGGGAGCCGAACCCCGGCGAGGCGGCTGGTCCCCATTCGGCGGGCGGCGGAGGCGTGCGCGGGTTGGATACCACGCAGGTCATTATAAGCGTGCGCCGAAGGGTCCCACAGGCAAAGGCGACCCGTTCAGGAAGGGGTGTCTTCCCCGCGCCCGATGAAGCGCAGCTGGATCGGCGCCCCGAGAAAACCGAAACGCCGCCGCAGCGTGTTCTCCAGGAAGCGGGCGTAGCTGAAGTGGACCAAGGACGGATCGTTCACCTGAATCTCGAACGTGGGCGGCGCCGTGCGCGTCTGGGCGCCGAAGTACATCTTGAGCGGACGCCCGGCCCGCGAGGGGGGCGGGTGATGGTCGGCGGCCTCTTGCAAAGCGCGATTGATCTGCGACGTCGGCACACGGCGGACGGTCTCTTCCTGGACCTGGAGCGCCAGCGGCAGCACCTGGCCGGTCCGCTGGCCGGTGAGGGCCGAGATGAATAGGATCGGCGCGTAATCGAGGAAGGCCAGCTCCGCCAGCAAGCGGAGGCGATAGGCTTCCATCGTCTGGTCGTCTTTCTCGACCAGGTCCCACTTGTTGACGAGCAGCACGACGCCTCGCTTCTTCTCGACGATCATCCCGGCGATGTGCGCGTCCTGGGCAGTCAGCCCTTCGACGGCGTCGATCAACAGCAGGACAACCTGGGCCCGCTCGACGGCCTTGAGGGTGCGCAGCACCGAGTACTTCTCGACGCCGGGGGCGATCCGCCCGCGGCGTCGGATGCCGGCGGTGTCGATCAGGGTCAGGCGGGTATCGTGGAAGGTGAGCTGGGTGTCGATGGCGTCGCGGGTCGTCCCCGGCAGGGGCGAGACGATCACCCGCTCCTCTCCCAGGAGCCGGTTGAGGAGCGACGACTTGCCGACGTTCGGACGGCCGACGATGGCGATGCGGATTGAGGCGTCCTCGGGCGGCGCGCCGCGCGGCAAGGCGGCCGTGACCAGGTCGAGCAGATCCCCGACGCCCGTCCCATGCAAGGCGGAGATCGGGATGGGATCACCCATGCCGAGAGCGTAGAAGTCCGCCGCCTGTTGGCGCCGGTCGGCCGTGTCGCATTTGTTCACCACCAGGAGGACCGACGGTCGCCCTCGCCAGCCCTGGCGCCGTAGGAATTCGGCCACCTCGCTGTCGGCAGCGGTCAGGCCATCGATGACATCGGCGATGAACAGGATGACGTCCGCTTCCTGGCAGGCGGCCTCGGCCTGCTGACGGATGGCGTCGAGGTACTCGGCCGAGTCGACCGAGGGCGGTGCGGCGTGGCGGATGCCGACCGGGTCGAGCCCGCCGGTGTCGACGATATCGAAGGCGACCCCATTCCACTCGGCCTCGGCCACGATTCGATCGCGCGTCGTTCCCGGCCGCTCATCGACGACCGCCAGGCGCTCACCCGCCAGCCGGTTAAAGACGGTGGACTTGCCTACGTTCGGGCGTCCCACCACGGCGACGATCGGCCGGCTCATGGCGGGTCAGGGGAGGGGGGTGGCGGTGGCGAACGGAGTGCGGCTGACGGTGACCTCGATCGAATCGGGAAGCACGGTCCGCACCGTGACGCCCTGCGGCAGCGCGATCACCTCGGGCTGCACCTGGTAGGTCCCCACGACCAGCCTGAGCAGATCGAGCACCAGGCGCACGTCTTCCGGAGCCAGCCGCTCGAGCACCGGTAGCGGGCCGTCGAGGATGACGCTGACGGCGGCCGGCGCGGCTGAGGCGAACAGGCCGGGCGCCAGCCCGACGATCTCCACCTGGCGGGTGAGGGTGATCGAGCTCAAGATGGGCTCGATCGTGACCTCGACCATGACCGACGGCTCGTCGACGGCCGAGAAACCCTCCGGCATGTCGATCAGGGCGCGCTGCTGAAGGGTCGCCTCGGCGTTGGCCAGGGAGATCGGCTCGGTCTGCACGAAGCCGGGCAGCGATTCGACCGCAGCCGGATCGGACGAGAAGAGCACGACCGTCGGCGGGGTGACCGTCACGTTGGTCACGCGGTAGCCGGGTTCGACCTGATCGGTGAGCAGCGGCAGGACGGCCACCGAGCGGAAGCCTCCGGGAAGGGAGACGTCGATCTGCACTCGGGCGATGGCGGGGAGAGTGTCGACTCCCTGGACGACCTGGCCGGCGGCGTCGATCGGGCGCAGGTCGACGGAGGCGTCGAGATCGCGATCGGCGGCAGCCAGATCGATGGACGCCGCCGCTTCGACGACGCGTTCCACGGCGGAGGCCGGCCCGACGACGGTCACCTCGGCCGGAGTCACGCTCGGGCTCTCGGCCCGGTATCCGGCGGCCGTCTCGCCGGTGACCTGAGCCCGCACGGGGACGATGCGCTGCGACGCCTGTTCGAGCGTGATGTCGATCTGGGCCGGGTCGATGGAGGTGACGCGTGAGCCGTTGGGTCCGATGCTGGCCACGAGCGTCACGCTGTGGCGGCCGGGCTCGAGCTCACCGAGGTCGGCTTGCACATGGAGATCGGCGGCGGCCAGGCGCTCCCAGACCGAGGCTGGGGCGCGAACGGTCAGCCGCGCTTCGGTGGGCCGGTCACCGACGACGAGCAGACCCTCGGGCGGGCCGAGGTAGGTGAGGGGGATGGGCGATGGAAAAGCGCGCTCTTCGATGGGGTCGGCGGCGCTGACGCCGGCCATCCAGATCGAGAGGGCGAGCAGGCCGGCGAACAGCAGGCTCTCGGTGTTGTCCCACAGCCACCGTCGCACGGAAACCTCTAGCGTTGCCTGGCGCGGGCCCGATGCGCCTCAACCCCCGGCCCCTCGCGCACAAGGTCCCGGCGTCCTTCCGGGAGCAGCCTGTAAGGCCTCTCCGCCACTGTTCTGGCCGAGAGGGGAGAGGGTCGGGCGGAG
>CAYUWF010000042.1:5513-18776 GCA_964448245.1 uncultured Anaerolineaceae bacterium
AGGGGACGGGGTGTGACGGTAGACATGCCTCTAGCCTTCGATGGTCTCGGCGCGGCGCCGATCGGCGCGGGTCAGCCGGGAAAGCCAGGCGGGCAGCGCGCCGCCCTGGCGCGGGTGGTAGAAGGCGAACAGGATGTTGCGCAGACGGGCCGGATCGAGCCGGCCGATCATCCTCCCGTTATGAGCGACCGAAATGGCGCCGCTCTCTTCGGAAACGACGATGGCCACGGCGTCGCTGACCTCGCTGATGCCGAGGGCGGCGCGGTGTCGAAGGCCCATCTGCCGGTCGCGCGGCAGGGAGAGCGTCCCGCTGGAGGAGAGGGGTAGAACGCACGCCGCCGCCGCCAGGCGATCGCCCCGCAGGATGACGGCGCCGTCGTGCAGCGGGGTGTTGACGTGGAAGATCTGCAGCAGCAACTCGGGGGTCAGGATGGCGTCGAGGGCGACGCCCGTCTCGAGGTACTCGCCCAGCCGTACCTCGCGCTCGATGACGATCAACCCGCCCAGGCTGCGCTCGGCGAGGCGCTGCGCGCCGCTGGTCAACGCGTGAATCGTCCGCTCCAGGTCGTTCGGCGCCGAGCTCAGGTTGAAGAGCGCCCCGGCGCGCCCCACCCGCTCGAGGCCGCGCCGGATCTCGGGGGCGAAGATGACCGGGATCGCCACCAGCAAGGCCGGCAGGGAAATCCGCAGCATCCAGGTGAAGCCGGGCAGCGGGAGGAGCGAGGTCAAGACCGCCAGGCCGACGACCAGGACGACCATTCCGCGCAGGAGCACGACGGCCCGCGTGCCGCGCACCAGGCGCAACAGGACGAACAGCACCGCCGTCACCAGCAGCAGGTCGAGAACGCTCAGCCAGTTGAGCCGCTGGATGTAGGAGGCAAAGTCTCCGAGCAGGGTGTTCAACATCGCCGGTGGCCCTCACCCGTCCCGGTCATTGGGAGGCCTCCAGGTTGCGCAGGAGTTCCTCATAGCCCTCGAGGCCGGGCGGCTTCAGGGAGATGATCGTGCGAATGGTCTGGATCGCCTCCCCGATCTGGCCGGCATCGAGCTGGATCTCGCCGAGCGCATCGTACTGGGAAATCGCATCGGCCTTGCGGCCGGCGGCGCGATAGGCCTCGGCCAAGCGCGTGTGAATCATCTGCTTCCCCGGATGCTCGCGCGCCAGATCCTCCAGAAAGGCCAGGGCTTCGATGCTGCGTCCGGCGTGCACCAGATGCTCCAGGTGGCGATCGAGGGCTTCGGCGGCCTCCTGCTCCTGGCCCAGGCGCAGATTGAGGTCGATCAGGTTGGCGCTGGCCTTTTCGTCGTTGGGATCGAGGGCGGTGATCTGCTCGAAAGTGCGCAGGGCATGGCGCCAGTCGAGGCGCGCCAGATCCATGTCGCCCATCTCGCGCAGGATGCGGATCTCCCACTTCGATTCGACCTGCGACTGTTGCGCCAGGCGCAGCGCGTCGGTCAGGGCGTGGCGCGCCTCCTCGATCTGTGCCATCTGGCGGTACAGGTCGGCCAGCTGCAGGAACTGATCGAGGGCTTCGCCGGTGCGGGCCTGCTGGGCCAGCAGCTCGATCAGGCGGGCGCGCGAATTCAGATCGACCGGCGCGAAGTTGAGGATGCGCGCGTAGACCTCGGAGGCCTCGCGCACCTCGCCGCGCACGCGATGGGTCTCGGCGACGGCCTTCAACTTGCGCATGGCGTTTTCCTGCCGTCCCGACTTGAACAGGATCTCGGCCATGCGTAAATGGATCGGCAGGTAGTAGGGCGAGGCACCCAGCGCCAGCAGCGCCTCCTCCATCGCCGCTCCCATGTGGCTGGAGGCGAGCAGGTTGTCGATCGTCTCGAGATGCTTGAAGACGCGGTCGCTGGCGCCGACGGCGAACATCTCGGCGATCGGCATCACCACCGCGCCGGAGGCCTCGGCCTCGACCGACTGCCGCGCCGCCCGCACCTGCTGCATCCAGTTGGGGCCGCTCAACAGCCCGAGGGTGCTGTCGTTCATCCGCTCCAGCCCCTCCTGGTTGCCTTCCGCCAGGGAGGCCTGCAGCCGGTCGTAGTAAACGTTGAGCTGCTCGGATTGGCTCCGATCGACGGACAGCGTGTCGGCGATGCGCAGCACTTGCACCAGGTGGCGGGCGGCTTCCGCCTGGTCGCCCTGTTCGCGCGCCATCCGTCCGAGGGCCAGATGCGATCCGAAGGCGAGCTCGGGATGGCCGACCGACAGCAGCAAATGCTTCTGAGCCTGGTCGTGGCTGCCCAGATCCTTGTACAGGATGCCGACGTTGTAGTGGATCGCCGGGTTGTCGAGGCCGGCCTTCATCACGCCCTCGAATTCCTTGAGGGCCAGTTTCTTCTGTCCCCGGGTTTGCAGGTCGATGGCTTGCGTCAGGCTGCGGTTGATAGCCCCGCGCGAGGCCGCCTCGCGCTCCGGGTTCTTCTTCCCCCGGCCGAGGGCGGCCATGCCGCCCCCCTTGGCGCCGGCCTCCTCGCCCCCTTCCTCGAAAAGCAGACCGGCCAGCAAGGTCAGGGACTGGCGCTGGGCAGCGCTCTCGGGGTCCCCGCCGTCTTCATCGGCGCCGGACGGGGCAGCCTCGGCCCGCAGCGCCTCGCCCACCTCGACCATGCGCAGCGGACCGGTGGCGCCCCGCGGCAGGGCGGCGGGCGGAAGCGGCTTGCCCTCGCGCAAGAGCCGCAGGGCATGCGACGCCTCCGCGTTGCCCGGGATCAAGGCCAGGGCGCGCTGGACGGCCTCGATGCCGCGCTCCGGCTTGCCGGCGCGCTGCAGGATCGAGGCGACGGCCAGGTACTCGTGAACCGCCTCGCGCCGACGCCCCATGCGTTCGTGGGTGAGCGCCAGCCGGGAGCGCGTCGCCAGGTTCTGCGGGGCGAGCCGGCCCACATGGCTCCAGCACTCGAGGGCTTTTTCGGCGTCCTTGCGACGAACGTAGAGATCGCCGGCGGCCTCGCGGTGCTCGATCGCTTCCTTCATCTGGCCGAGGCGCTCGAAGATCTCGGCGCATCGTTCGACCGGCACCGGGTCGTCGGGGGAGAGCTTGGCCGCCTGGCGATAGACCGCCAGGGCTTCGGGCAGCTGGTTGGTTTCGAGGAGTGCCAGGCCCAGGCTGGTCAGGGCGCGCGGTTCGTCAGGGAACTCGGCCAGGGCCTTGCGGTAATAGCCGATGGCCCGGTCCCATTTGAGGTCCCAGGCCGCCGAGTGGCCGAGCTGCATGGACTCGTCGAAGAGATCTTGTCGTCCGGTCATGGTGAACCGCGCGCCGCGCGCGATTCTAGCATATCCGTTCCGGCACGCTCTTCATCCAACGGCCACAATCATCATGACCTTGCCGGGGATGGCGCCAGCACACCTGTCCCGGTGTCCTTCGGGATCCCGTAGGGACTTGAAGCCAGGGCCGGCAGTGCTTCTTGCTCTCGGGCGACAAGAGCTGTTGGGCCGAGAGGGATCGATGATGAATCCCGCCTCGCGGAAGTTGCCATGGCGCCGTGGCTTCCGAAGGGGGTGGCAGTCGCCGTGTCCTCGGCCCCTGCCCTGCTCCTCAGTTGAGCGAGAAGAGGGGGTGGATGCAGGGGGAGGGCAGGGTGGGTTGGAAGGAGGGAACCGCGTTGACAAGAAGAGGGGTGAATCCAATGGGCATGCGCCATCAACCGACCGGCTCCATGTCGGCCCAGCTGGGCCCGGCCTTGGCGTCCGTTTTCAGGGGAACGCGCAGTTCGAAGGCCGACTGCATCACCTGCTTCGCCCTCCGGGCAGCCTCAGGAAGCTCGGCCACCGGACATTCGAGGACGAGCTCGTCGTGCACCTGGAGCAACAGCCGGGCGCTGAGCCCGGCCTGGCGCAGTTCGCCGGGGAGACGGAGCATCGCCAGTTTGATGATGTCGGCGGCGCTCCCCTGGATAGGCGCGTTGATCGCCTCGCGGCGGGCCCGGGCGCGCGCCACGTCAGTGGCGGCCGGGCCGCCGGGCATCAGCTGCGGGAAATAGCGCCGCCGGCCGAGCAACGTCTCGACGAAGCCGAAGCGCGCCGCCTGGGCGCGCACTTCGTCCAGGTAGCGCCGCACGCCGGGGAATCGGTCGAAGTAGGCCTTGACGAAGGCTTCCGCCTCGGCCAGCGTCATCCCAGTCGAGCGCGAGAGGCCGAAGGGACTCATCCCGTAGATCAACCCGAAGTTGATGGCCTTCGCCTGACGGCGCATTTCGCCGGAGACGGCCGACGGAGCCACGCCAAAGACCGCCGCCGCAGTCGTGGCGTGGATATCCTGGTCGTCGTGGAAGGCGCCGATCATCGCCTCGTCTTCGGCCATGTGGGCGACGATGCGCAGCTCGATCTGCGAGTAGTCGACGCTGAGCAATCTGTGGCCGGGCGCGGCGATGAACGCCTGGCGGATGCGCCGCCCCAGCTCGGTGCGGATGGGGATGTTCTGCAAGTTGGGATCGGAGGAGGCCAGCCGGCCGGTGACGGATCCCGTCTGGCTGAACGAGGTGTGGACGCGGCCCATCGCCGGATCGGTCTGGGCCTGGAGGGCGTCGGCGTAGGTCGACTTGAGCTTGGCGATCTCGCGGTGGTCGACGATCAGCCCCACGACCGGGTGGGCCCCGCGCATGTCCTCTAGGACGTCGCCGGCGGTGGAGAGCAGCCCGGCGCTGGTCCGTCGGTTGCGGCCGGGAGCCGTCAGACCGAGCTCGTCGAAGAGCACGCGTGAAAGCTGCTGGGTCGAGTTGAGATTGAAGGGATGCCCGATGGCCCGGAAAATCTCCTGCTCGAGGTCTGCCAGGCGCGCCTCGAGCTCGGCCGAGAGATGGCGCAGGAAGTCGCGATCGAGCAGGACGCCGACGGATTCCATATCGGCCAGCACCGGCACCAGCGGCATCTCGACCTCATGGAATAGACGGCGCTGGCGCTTGCTCTCCAACTCGGCCTCCAGCACGGGCTTGAGCGCCAGGCAGGCGCAGGCATCGGCGATGGCATAAGGCGCCGCCCCCGCAATCGGGACCTCCGCCATCGACCGTTGACCCTTCCCCTTTCCAATCAGGGTCTCGATCTCCGTCATCTGTCGGCCGAGGCGCACCCAGGCCAGGTCCTTCAGCCCGAGATTGTGCGAGGCCGGGTCGCACAGCCACTCGGCGATCATCGTGTCGAAGGCCAGCGGGGCCGTGCGCACCCCAAGGCGGGAGAGCATGGTGAAGTCGTACTTGAGGTTGTGGCCGATCTTGGCCAGGGACTCGCGCCGCAGGGCAGGGGCCAGCGCCTCCAGCACGCGCTCGAGGGGGAGTTGCGGGCCGCCGGCGAACGAAGGCTGATGGCCGACGGGGAGGTAGACGCCTTCGACGTCGGAGAAGCCGAGGGCGATGCCGACGAGATCGGCCCGCATCTCGTCCGTGCCGGTCGTCTCGACGTCGAAGGCGATCTCGCGCGCTTCCTCCAGCCGCCGGGCGAGGCCCTCGAGCTTGGCGGCGCTGTCGATAACGGCTTCCGGCACGACCTGCGGGGGCGGTTGGGCCGGCGCGGCGGCGAACATGTTGAGCTGGCGCGTGTCGGGCTGGTGCGACGCCGGCAGGCGGTCGAGCAACGAACGGAATTCGAGTAGACGGAAGAGCTCCGTCACCGCCTGTGCGTCGTAGCCTGTCCAGCGGCAGGCCGGCAGGTCGAAGGGGATGTCGACGTCGGTGACGATGCGTGCCAGTCGCTGGCTGAGCAGAGCCGAGGCGCGTCCCGCCTCGAGCTTGGCGCGGAAACGCGCCGGAACCTGATCGAGGTGCGTGTAGATCCCTTCGAGCGAACCGAACTCGGCCAGCAGGGCCACGGCCGTCTTCTCGCCGATGCCGTTGACGCCAGGGATGTTGTCGCTCGTGTCGCCGACCAGGGCCTTGTAGTCGACGACTTGGTGGGGTTCGATGCCGAGCTTGGCCTTGACATCGGCCGGGCCGTAGTCGAGCGCTTCGGAGAGCTTCTGCCCGGCCAGGCGAATCGTGACGTGGTCGGAGGCCAGCTGAAGCAGATCACGGTCTCCGGTGAGGATGGTCACGGCGACGTCCTGCTGCGCCGCCCGGGCCGCCACCGTCCCCAGCACGTCGTCGGCCTCGTAGCCTTCCCTTTCCAACACCGGGATGCCGAAAGCGGTCACCAACTCGCGGATCCGCTCGAGCTGGGGCTTCAGGTCCTCCGGCATCTTGGCCCGCGTCGCTTTGTATTCGGGGTAGGCCTCATGGCGAAAGGTGCGCCCGGTGTCGAAGGATACGGCCAGATACTCGGGTGGGTCCTTTTCCAGCAGGCGCAGGAGGACCGAGGCGAAACCGTAGATTCCGGCGGTCGGTTCGCCGGCCTTGGTCATCCAGCGCGAGGCGTCGCCGGCCCGGGTCAGGGCGAAATAGGTCCGATAGGCCAGGGCGTGGCCGTCGATCAGGAAGAAGCGGGGTGTTTGAGTCATGGTGAGTCGGCGCGGCAGACTGATTCTAGCCCGCCAGTGCTCAATCGCGCCTGGCGACTCCGGCTGTCATCCTGAGCCGGAGCGAGAGCGACGGCGAAGGATCTACTTGTCCTCCGCTTGCCGCCTGAAACAGCAGATGCTTCGGCGCTGCGCGCCTCAGCATGACACTCGGGAGCGGATGCGCCGAGGAGTGGCGATGGAACGGAACGCCCTTACCCCCGCGGTTTGAAACCCTGGGACCGCCGCGTTTCCTGGATGAATTCGGCGATCTCGTTGTCCGCCGCGAGCGGCCCGACGGCCAGCAGGAAGGGCGTGGCCCAGAAACGTCCTGAAGGCAGGTCGGCGGCGAGGTGGGGGAAGGATTGCAGGACTCGCAATGCCAAGCCGTCGCGCAACTGTTGGACGGCTTGGCCCGGGGCGACCTCCGGCCGGAGGGTCAGGATTATCGCCAGGCGCTCCGGCCGGATGTCGACGCGTTCGGCGTGCCAGTCCCATGCCAGGCACAGCCGGTAGATCCATATCCGCAGCCGTTCCATCAGGGCCCCCGTCAGCCGATGTTCGGGAAAGCGCGGCACAAGCACGAGCGAGAAGAGCAAGGGAGCTCCGGCGAAGGCCAGCGGGACCTGGGCGATGATGTCCCGTTCGGCCGGCGCGGGAGGCGGGGGTGGGGGCTGGAGAAAAGGAAAACGTTCTTCGCCGGCCGGTGTCGAAGGGATCCAGTCTCGCGGAAGAGCGACGGTGATCGCCGGGCCCGAAGGCGGCGGGCCGGGCGGCGGAGCAGCGGCCTGCGCCCAGAAGCTGCGCTCCAGTTCTGCCGACGGCTTCTCCGGGACCCAGTCACGCGGCAGACGCGGCGCCTCGACGGCCGGCGGCGTCTCGGCTGGCGCCTCGGGGACACCGGCGCGCACGATCGCTTGCACGAGCGCCTGACCGGATCGCCGGGCGTTGCCCAGGGGCGTGTCCATGGTGAAGAACGCCGCCAGCGCCAGATCGCCGCGCACCGGCGTGGCGTAGAGGACAAAGTCGACTTCCGAGCCCGGAGGCCTGAAGAAACGAGTGACCGGCCCGCGTGTCCCGACGTCGGTCGAGGTGGCGACCGCCCGCGCGACCTGTTCCATCGTCAGCGCCGCCTCGGGGGAGGCGAAGGCCACCATCCTCCGGCCGCGGAACAAGGCTGCCGCCTGGACGTGAAAGGCGTGCGCGGCAGAGCGAAGCGCCTGGGCCACACTGTCGTCCACCCCGAGCGAGGTCGCCGGCAGCGGCGCGAGGGGGGTCATGGGGGCGGTGGGTGACGTCATGCTGCGGGCCGACGGCTCACGGAGGGCCGTCTGACTGTAGCACAGGCGGGCGGGTGCTGACAACCAGCCTAAGGTCGTGGGCGGGAAGCGATCCGGCGCCCTTCGAATTCGCTCAGGATACTGCCGTGAGCTTGGTCGCAGCGCCGGAGGGCGGCGATCAGTGATCTGTGACCAGCAGTCCGTGATCAGTGACCAGTCGGCCTAGTGATCACTGATCACTAAGCACTGATCATTGGCTTTTCAGCCCCAGGTGCGCACGTCGAGGCTGATCGAGGATGCGGTGACCTCGTCGACTTGGAACCTGCCATAGCGGCCAGCGTTCGTCTTGTAGCAGAACCAGTCGCCAATGGAGATGTCGGTGAAATTGATCTTGGCCGAACTCAGGGAGGCGCCCGTGCAATCACTTTGGCTCGGGGTGCCGGACATCTCCTTGAAGGTCGCCCCGTTCTTGGGCGTGAGATAGCGTTCGACCGGGGAAACGGCTTCATACCACAAGTCCTCGTTGGGGGTTCCCGGCGAGGTGATTTGATCGAGATCGAAAGTGAAGGAACTGTTCACGGTGAGCGAACCCGTCTTGTAGACACCCACGGTCGGCGCAGGGGTCGGGCCGACGACAATCTGGAGGTAGAACAGTGTCCCGAAGATGACGTCCTTGTCGTTGCGCATACGGTAGTTGCCGCGATACGTGCCGTTGGTCGACGGCGCGCTCAGGCTGACGGAGATGTCGACGGAGCTGTTGGGCGGGACGGGGCCGGCCAGCGGCACCGCCGCCAGCCCGCCCATGGCATTGCCGTCGACGAAGACGGCATCGTAGGCGGTGGTCCATGTGCAGCTGCCGCTGTTGCGCAGGCGCCAGGTCTTGGTGAAGTTCTGGCCGGCTGCCATGTTGGTATTGTCCGGAACGGTGACGTCGGAGACATATTGCGAATTGTCGCTGCAGCCCAAGGTGGCCGTCGGCGGCGGCGGCGGGGGTGGCGTGGGCGTGTTCGTCGCCGGCGGCGGGACGGGCGTGTTGGTCGCCAGCAGGGTGGGCGTGGCGGCGCTGAGCTGAGTCAGTTGAGCCGAAACGGTCTGGGCCGCGGCCGTGGAGGCGATTTCCTGCGGCGACGGCTGGCGCGGGAGATTGCAGGCGGCGAGCAGGACGGCCGCCACCGGAACCATCAAACCGAAAACGAGTCGTCGGTGTGTCATCGTTCTTCTCCATCCATGCGCCCGCGCGAAGCGACGTGGCCGGTGAGGGCGCGTGAGTGGCGATGCTACCGCCGGAAGGCGGAACCTGTCAAGCGGGCAGGCGTCAGGTGGCGACGGGAAGCTCGAGCACGTCCGCAGGCACGAGGGGACCGCCCACCAAGCTCCACGGGCCGGCCCACTCGACGCGCACGGGGACGAGGCGGCCGCGCAGATCTTCGGCCGAGTCGAGGAAGACCAGCTTGTTCGTTCTCGTTCGGCCCTTCCACCGCTCGCGGGCAGGCGGCCCCCCTTCGGGTGCCCCCTGGCGGGCGGCGGGGTGCCGCGTTTCGACCAGGACCTCGACCGTCCGGCCCACGAGGCGGGCGTTGATTTCGGCTGCCACCTGGCTCTGGAGCTCCTCCAGGGCGCGGAAGCGGCGGCCCTTTTCCGCCTCGGGGACGTCGTCGGCCATGCGCCGGGCGGCCACCGTCCCGGGGCGGGACGAGTAGCGCGCCAGGTGCGCCACATCGAGACGCAGCTCGGCCAACAGATCGTAGGTCGCCTGGAACTGGCGTTCGTCTTCGCCCGGGAAGCCGACGATGATGTCGGTGGCGATGGAGGCGTGCGGCAGACGCCGGCGGATGCGGTCGATCAAGCGGCGGTAGTCGTCGCGGCTGTAGCCGCGGCGCATGCGCTGCAGGATCTCGTCGTCGCCGGCCTGGACCGGGACCTCGATGTGCTCGCATACCTTGGGGAGCTCGGCCACCGTCTCCAGCAGCCGATCCGACATCCAGTTGGGATGCGAGGTCAGGAAGCGGATCCGGTCGAGACCATCCACGTCGTGAACGACGCGCAAGAGCTGGCTGAGGTCGGGGCCGTCGGGGACGTCGGCGCCGTAGCGATCGACGATCTGCCCCAGCAGCGTGACTTCGCGCACGCCCTGGCGGACAAGGGAGCGCACTTCGGCGGCGATTTCGCCGATCGAGCGACTGCGTTCCGGCCCGCGCCGGAAGGGGATGATGCAGAAAGTGCAGGCGTGCGAGCAGCCGTAGACCACCGGAACGTGGGCCGCGACGAGACCGCCGCGCGCCTCGAGCGGCAGCAGCAGATCGCCGTCCATCGCCGCGAAACGGGCGGCGACTTCCTGCTCGTCGAGCTGTCGGCCGTCGCGGCGAAGCAGATGCTCCACCAGCGGGGCGGGGTCGGAGGGCGGCGAAAACACATCGACGTACGGGAAGGTCTGTCGCAGGGCGCCGTTGCCCTTGACCCCCACCAGGCACCCCATCAAGTTGATGACGACTTCGGGACGCCGGTCCTTCAGGGGGCGCAGAGAGGTCAGCCGGCCGTAGGCCCGGTCCTCGGCGCTCTGTCGCACGACGCAGGTATTGAGGACGATGACATCGGCCTCCTCGGCGCGCTTGACGGCCCGGTAGCCGAGACGTTCGAGCGACGACGCCACCCGCTGCGAGTCGGCGACGTTCATCTGGCAGCCTTCGGTCCATACGTGGTATTTCATGTCAGGCGGATTATACCCGCCGGGCAGGTGGGGTATCATCCCGCGGCATGAACGGAACTACCGCACGCAGCAGGTGGGCGCGAGTCGCCGTGGCGCGCAGGCAGCGGGCGGCGGTAACGGCGGCCGCTCTGCTTCTGGTGGGATGTCTCCGTCTCCCGGCGGGCTCCACGGCCGATCCATCGCCGGCGCCCGTGAGGGCTTCGCCGACGCCCTTCCCGACGTCGCCGGCCGCCAGCCCCTCGCCGACCCCGGCCTGCCGCCAAGCCGGGACCTGGATCGATTTCCAGTACGCCGGGGCGGCGGTCGCCGGAGACGTGCCGGCCCGTATCTATCTTCCCCCCTGCTACGACAATAACTTGCAGAGGTATCCCGTCGCCTACTTTCTGCACGGCAAGCCCTATACCGAGGCCCAGTGGACGCAACTCGGCCTGCCCGAGCTGGTCGATGACTCGGTGGGGAGCGGCGCGCTGCCGCCGATGATCCTGGTCCTGGCGCGGCAGCCCGAGCCGCTTTTTAGCAACAGCGACGGGGGCGAAGGCTCCTACGAGACCGAGTTCATCGAAGGGCTGGTGGCCGCGGTGGATCGTGGGTTCCGGACGGAGACCGAAGCCGAAGACCGGGCCGTCGTCGGCATTTCGCGCGGCGGCGTATGGGCGCTCGAGATCGCCTTGCGCCACCCGGATCAGATCGGCGCGGTGGCGGCGCTCAGCCCGGCGCTGGCGGTCAACTACGCGCGCCAGGCCTACGATCCGCTGCATCTCGCCGCCGCGGCCCCCGCGCTGCCAAAGCGATTCCTACTGGCGGCCGGGGCCAGCGATTGGGCGCGCCAGGCCACCGAAGACCTCGCCGAGACGATTGGGCTGCGCGGTGCCTCGCCGGAGCTCGTGGTTGTCCCGGGAGATCACTCCGATCCCACGTGGGAGAGACTGATGCCGGCCGTGATCGACTTCCTGGCTCGAGCGCTGGCGCCGTCGTGAGCGGCGCTCCGGAGGACGCTCGGATTTCGAGGTTACAATGACTCCAGGGGAGGGATGAGGCCGCCATGACTGAGAGCGATCACTCAGCCTCCGACGTCATCGACGCTTACCGCAAGCGACGGGACAGAACGATTCCTCTACTGCTGGGGGGTGTGGCCGTCGTCTTGCTGGCCGTAGGCTTGTTCCTGGTCATCCTCTGGCTGACGGGCGACAGCGCGCCCGCTCTGCCGGCGCTCTTCGCCAGCCGCACGCCCACGCCGTCCATCACGCCTTCACCGACCCTCACCCTGACGCCAACGATCACTCCGACCTTGGCGCCGAGCGACCCGCCGACGCCGGCTGGGCCGATCAGCTACGTCGTCGAAGCGAACGACAACCTGACTTCGATCGCCGAGCGTTTCGGCGTCGAGGTCCTGCTGATCATGTCGGTCAATGGGCTGGCCTCGGCGGATCAGATCTTCGTCGGCCAAACGCTGCTGATCCCACCCGAGGGCTCCGAGCTCCCGACCGAGACCCCGATGCCGCTGACGCTTGTACCGGGCAGTCGGATCGGATACCTGGTGAGACCCGGCGACAACCTGGTGCTGATCGCCTCGCGCTTCAACAGCACGGCCGAAGCCATTGCCGCGCTCAACAACATGAAGGTGACCGATACGTTGTTCGTGGGGCGGAAACTCATCGTGCCCGTGGGGATTGCCACGCCCACCATCACGGCGACGCCCAATCCTTTCACCCCAACGGTAACCCCCCTGCCGTAGCCTTCAGGTATCCGAGATCTGCACCAGCAAAGGGGCGGCGCCGCCGCCCCTTTCTCGTTCTCCGGCAACCGGTCTCCGCACCGGGTCGAGGATTCACACGTCGGGAGCCAGGGAAGGAGGAGGTGGGATGGACCAAGCGACGATCCGGGCCAGCGCCTGCGCGATTTCACCCTGAACGTACTCGTCTCTTTCGCTCCGTGCGGCGAGACGCAGCGCCGCCTCGGCCGTCTCACCGCCGATCTCCCCCAGAGCCCACGCTGCGTGTCGCCGCACCAGAGGTTCGGCGTGAGCCAGAAGAGCCTGCCGCAGCGGGCCGACGGCCTCGGCCTCCCGGCGATTGCCGAGAACGACGGCGGCGTTGCGGGCCATCCCGCGGCGCCGGGCGCGAGAGGTCGCGCTCGACTGCAATGAGATCCTGCCCTCGAGCAGCGCGCCCAGATCGGGTGAGGCCAGGTGCGGCGATGGCTCGACCTCGGGGTCTGCCGAGGGACGGGCGAAGCGGATATTCCAGGGGCAGACCTGCTGGCAGATGTCACAGCCGAAGAGCCAGTCGCCGATCGGTGCTCTCAGTTCGATCGGGACCGCGCCGCGGTTCTCGATCGTTTGATAGGAGATACATCGAGGCGCGTCCAGCGTACGATCGGGCAGGATGCAGTCGGTCGGGCAGGCCTCCAGGCAGCGCGTGCAAGAGCCGCAATGATCGACGGCGATCGGGTCGTCCGGCTCGAGCTCTTCGCTCAGCAGGGCCTCCCCCAGTAGAAAGTACGAGCCGTGGCGCGGGTGGATCAGGCAGGTGTTCTTCCCGATCCAACCCAATCCGGCGCGCTGCGCCAGGTCGCGCTCCAGGATCGGGCCGGTGTCGGTGTAGAGACGATACGCGAAGGAGGGCCCGGCCAGCGGCCGGAGGAAGCCCATCAGCTGCTCCAGCCGCCGGAGAATCACCTCGTGGTAGTCCGCGCCGACGGCGTAGGCGGCGACGCGCGGGCCGGGCCCGGCGGCGGGCAGGGAGTGGCGCATCCCGACGACGAGGATCGATCGGCATCCGGGCAGGATCGCTCGCGGGTCGGCGCGCCGCGACCGAGCGCGCTCCGAGGCCAGATAGTCCAT
>CAYUWF010000043.1:0-18762 GCA_964448245.1 uncultured Anaerolineaceae bacterium
GGGGGGTGAGGTGGGAAGAGGGTCTTTTCAGCAACCTGCTAAGGGCTTTGAGGCTTTGCCAGCTCCGCAATCACCTCGGGCAACAGCCGCGCCACCTCCCCCGCCAGGACGCCGGCCGTTGACCCTGCCTTCTCGGCGGCCAGGACGCCCGCGCGGCCGTGCAAGTACGCGGCGAGGACTGCCGCCTCGGCCGCCGGCGTGCCTTGCGCGCACAATCCAGCGATGGCGCCCGCCAGCACATCGCCCGTGCCGGCCTTGGCCAGCGCCGCCGACGCAAAGGGGAGAACCCATCCCCGGCCGTCGGGCGCGGCGACGACTGTATGTGCGCCCTTCAGGACGACGACGTGGCCCCACTCCGATGCCTTCTCCCGGGCCACGCCCTCCCGATTCGATTGAATCGTGTCGATCGCCAATCCGGTCAGGGCCGCCATTTCACCCGGGTGAGGCGTGAGGATCGACCCTGCCGGGAGACGGCTGGGCCAGTCGTCCAGCGCCGCCAGGAGCCGCAGCCCGTCGGCATCGATGACGAGCTGCGGCAGCGGGGAGGCCTCCGGCACGATTTCACTCTCGCTGCGGAGGAAACCCATCCGTCCGCGGACACCGGCTTCCGAAGGTCGCAGCAGGCGCTGGAGGAAACGCCGCGTGACGTCCTCCCTTCCCAAGCCGGGCCCGATCAGCAACGCCTTGGCGTCCGCGGCGCCCTTCCGCAGGAGATCCGCGGCGGCCTCCGCGACGACACCCATCTCTTGAGGCAGGATCAGCCACGTTGCCTCCGGAAGGACAGAGACCAGCGGCCCCTGGACTCCACCCGGGACAGCCAGGCAGACCAACCCGGCGCCGACCCGGTACGCCGCCTGACCGGCTAGCGCCGCCGAGCCGGGGTAGTTGACGGAACCCGCGGCGATCACGACCGTCCCGAAGGTCCCCTTGTGCGCGTCCGGCGGGCGCGCCGGCAACCAGGCTCGAACGGTTCTGGCATCGGCAAGTTCCATCTGCACCTCTCTTAACTCGCTCATCTCCGGTTTTAATCCGATATCGCCCACCACGATCTCTCCGGCCAGCGCCGCGCCAGGGAAACGGAGCAGACCCGGCTTGACGGCGGCCAGCGTCACCGTGACGTCGGCCGGAAGCGCGGCCGGGGCGTGCGCCCCGCTGTCGCACTCGAGGCCGGAGGGACAATCGACGGCGATCCTCAACGGAGGATGGGCGCGCCCGGCCAACGCCTCACCCACGCGAGCCAGCCCCGCCGCCACCTGCTCCCTCAGCGGGAGACGGAAGCCCGTCCCGAGGACAGCGTCGACGACGACGTCGGCCTCTGCCGCCAGCCGACCAAGCGCCTCCAGCCCCGGATCCTCTTCCGCACGGAGGATCTCACCGCCAAGGGCCCGCAACCCTTCGGCGTGTGGATCCGGCGGTTGCCTCGGCAAGAAATGGTAGGCGGTGACGCCCATCCCGGCCCAGCGAAGCCGGCATCCCGCCGCCAATCCATCGCCCCCGTTGTTCCCTGAGCCGACCAGGATCAGGGCGCGTCGTCTATCCGGCTCGGTGAGGCGCGCCAGCACCTCGGCGGCGACGGCCTCGCCGGCGCGCAGCATCATCTCATCGTAACTCCAACCGCCGGAGTCGGCGGCCCGCTCGATGCGGCGCATTTGCTCGACGGTGACGATCTTGGCCACTGCGTTGGATCCTTTCCTCGTTCCGCCGCCAGAACGATCGACCCTCGCCTAGTAGGGCTTCACCACGAAAAGGAAATCGCCCTCCCAGTTCCTGGCGATCTCGGCGTAGCGCGCATCGCTGTTGAGGAGGCGCACCAGGGCTTCGACCCATGCCTGCTGGGGAACAATGTGCTCATCTCCACATCTCCCCTGGCGACCGATTATGGACTATCGGCCGGACCAAGTCAACGCGCGGTATCGGTTCTGGGCGTTTGAGACACGCCGCGATCGCCACCAGGCATGGCGGGAGGTGAACTTACCGCCGGGTAACAGGACAGACTTGGCTCCGGCCTCACCCCCTTGCCCCTCGCGAAGCAGCCTTGTGGACCTCTCCGCCGTCCGGAGGGTCTTCCCCCCAAGTGGACTACGCGGAGAGCCCTACCAGAGTGTTTCGCGAGGGATGGAGTCTTCTGGAGGGATTGGGGGTCCAACGGCCTGAAGCGAGGCTGCCCACGGAAGAGTGGACGCTGCATTAATGGTCTCAACCTCATCTGACCCTGCTCACGCGCCGCGCCGTCCGCTTTGATTGACGACCTCCACGCCCTCCGGTACACTTGCCCAGCACACCGGCGCACCCCCGATGACCCTCCGCAAAGCCGCCTTCGATGTCATCCACACCCGGCAGCGCCTAGAGGCGTTGGAAGACCAGGCGCTGGCCCCCTACGGAACCCGCAGTCGGGATTCGCGCGGCCGCGCCTATCCGGAGGACGAGCCGACCGAGCGCACCGCCTTCCAACGCGATCGCGATCGCATCCTGCACACGACCGCCTTCCGCCGGCTGGAATACAAGACGCAGGTCTTCGTCAACTACGAAGGCGACTACTACCGCACCCGCCTGACGCATACACTGGAGGTCGCGCAGATTGGCCGGACCCTCGCCCGGGCCATCGGCGCCAACGAGGATCTGGTGGAGGCGGTCTGCCTGGCCCACGATCTCGGCCATCCGCCCTTCGGCCATGCCGGGCAGGCGGCGCTGGCGCGCCTGATGGCCGACCACGGCGGCTTCGACCACAATCGCCAATCGTTGCGCATCGTCACCGAGCTCGAGCATCGCTTCCCGGAGTTCCCGGGGCTGAACCTGACCTGGGAAGTACGGGAGGGGATCGTCAAGCACGAAACCGAGTACGACATCGCCGACGCCGCCGGCTACGAGCCGGGGAAGCGCGGCACGCTCGAGGCCCAGTTGGCCAACGTCGCCGACGAGCTGGCCTACACCGCCCACGACCTGGACGACGGCTTGCGCTCGTCGATTATCTTCCCGCGACAACTGGAAGGCCTCGAGATCTGGACGTTGGTCTCCACCAGCCTGGCGTGGATCGCCTTCGAACCCGACGAGCTGGCCCGCCATCGCTTCATCCGCCGGCTGATCGGGCTGGAGGTCAACGATTTGCTCCAGGCGACGGCCGAGCGCATCGAGCGCAGCGGAGTCGACTCGGTCGACGCCATGCAGCGGCTGACCTACAACGTGGCTGGTTTCTCCGAGGCGATGGAGTCGCGCAACCGACAGCTCAAGGACTTCCTGTACCGCAACATGTACCAGCACCACCGCGTCGTGCGGATGCAGGTCAAGGCGGATTCGATCCTGGAAGACCTGTTCCAGGCCTACACCCGCAATCCGGAGATCCTGCCGGAAGGACTGCCCCCAATGGAAGATGAGGCGGCGCGCTATCGGGCGGTGTGCGACTACATCGCCGGTATGACCGACCGCTTCGCGCTCCAGGAGCACGCCAAGCTGTTCGACCCAAGGATTCAACCGTAAAGGTGAGGGCTGCGTGCAAGAGAAGAAGCTCTATCTGACACCGGAGGGCGCCGCCAAGCTGCGCGCCGAGCTGAAGGAACTGACCGGCCCGCGCCGCAAGGCCCTGGCCGAGCGGCTGCATCACGCCGTCCGCCAGGGGGATCTCTCCGAGAACGCCGACTACATCGCCGCCAAGGAAGACCAGGCCTTCCTCGAAGGCCGCATTCTCGAACTGGAGACGATCCTGCGGGAAGCGGTGATCGTCGAGGGCGACGGTCCGGCCGGGGTGGTCGACCTGGGGAGCCAGGTCCGGGTCTCCGAAGGCGGCGGGCCCCCCGAGACATTCGTCCTCGTCGGCATCAAGGAAACCGATCCCCGCAACGGCAAGATCTCGCACGAGTCGCCGATCGGCGGCGCCCTGATGGGCAAACACGTCGGGGACACGGCCGTGGCACACACCCCCGGCGGTGAGCTGCACTTCAAGATCCTGGAGATCCGCCCCCGCGGGAGCTGAACAAGCTTCCCGGAAGCTTGGGGCTTCCGGGAAGCTGCTCTCTGTTCAATCCACTCCCAGCTTCGAAGCCGCCCTGAGCTCGATCGTCATCCGCTCGAAGAAGCTCTCCGCCGGGAGCGCCCCGCCGCCGTACGTCAGGTCCACGATGCGCGCCTCGACCTGGAGCGAAGCCGTCTCCAGGACGACGACGGCCCCCGGCTCGGCCAGAATCGGGTCGCCCTTGGCGGCCATCCGGGTGCGAGTCGCTTCATCCTGGAACGTGTAGCGGCTCATCAGGACCTTGGTGACCGTCTGGATGTCGTTCTTGTCGAAGAGCCAGACTTCGAAGGCCGAAACCTTCTTCGGGTCGCCGACACCGATCAGATCGCCGATGCCGACACCGCATTCGCCGAGGAAGTCCCCGTTGGCACTCTCGATGCTGAAGGAATCGTCGTACAGATCGTCACCGAGGGTGTAGGTCGTGCGGAAGGTAGCCAGAGGCGGCCGGTCCAGCCCGGCCGGCCGGGCGGCAGGCCGCGCCCCTGGCGCAGCGCCGTCTCTATCCGTCTCGGCATCTGTCGGGGGCTCCAGCTCGCCCTCTTGCGGCATGCGCGGGGAGCGCCTGGGACTGCGGCCGCGAATCAGGACGATACCGGCCAGCAACAACCCCAGGACCAACGTCACGCCGCACACCGGCAGCAGGTACTGCGCCGCCGACGTCGTCGGCGTAGCCGAGCCCGAGGTGGGCGTCGTGCTGGCCGGGACTGCATACAGGTTGACCGTCGCCGCGAAATCGGCGACCGCCGCCGGATTGACTTCGCCCGGGTCGGCCTGGATCCCCGCCAGGATCGTCGGTCCGGCAGCGCCCAACGACTGGTAGCGCGAAACGGCCAGGTCCACGTCCCGGTTGACCGAGTAGGAATCGATGGCCGCGCTCAGGTAATCGGTCTGGTAGTCTTCCCCCAGGTTGGCGGGCGTGCCGTCGACCCACTGCACCGGGTTGATGACCCAGGCATACAGGACGCCGAGGAGCAACCCGGCCACGACGGCCGCGCCGACGATCACCCACTTCCGCTGCGCAAGCCCTTTGATCTTGTCCATGGGTCGTGTCAACCGCCTCCCACTCGCACCGGGCGCCTCATTCTAGAGGCATCTGCGCCCGGCCGCAAACGATGGTTGCAAGCCTCATGCCGCCTCCGCCTCCGAAGCGGGGAACGAGGTCAGCTCGAAGCGATGTTCGCACTTCAGGCAGACGGCGTGCGTCCGGTTCTCCACCGTCAGCGTCCCCCCACAATCCGGGCATGGCTGCGGCAGCGGGCGCTTCCAGGATGTGAATTCGCACGCCGGGTAGTTGGCGCAACCGTAGAAGACGCGGCCTCGCCGCGTCCTCCGCTCCACCAGGTCGCCGCCGTCGAGCGGGCAGCGCACGCCGATCCGCTCCAACCAGGGTTCGGTGTAACGGCACTCCGGGAAGTTCGAGCAGCCGATGAACTTGCCGTAGCGACCGTAGCGGATAACCAGCGGGTGCCCCGATTCCGGGCACATGCGGTCCAGCAGCTCCGGTTCGGTGCGCACCTCCGGCATCTGCTCGCGGGCCCGCTCGACCTGCTCAGAGAAGGGCCCGTAGAACTCGCGGATGACCTCCGCCCACGGGCGGGTGCCATCGGCGATTTCGTCCAGCTCCTCTTCCATGCGTGCCGTGAATCCGAGGTCGACGATCTCGGGGAAGTACTCCACGATCATGTCGTTGACGGTGATGCCAATCTCCGTCGGAACCAGGCGCTTCTTGGTCCGTTGAACGTAGCCGCGCCCCTGCAGGGTGCCCAGGATCGGCGCGTAGGTGGAAGGCCGCCCGATGCCGTAATCCTCCAGGGCTTTGACCAGCGTCGCCTCACTGAAGCGCGCCGGCGGTTGGGTGAAATGCTGCTCAGGGAACGATCCCTCGAGGCGCAGGCTTTCCCCCTCCTCCACCGGCGGAAGCTGGGCCAGGCCAGCCTCCAGGCCTTCCCCTTCCGCCTCACCGTTCTCCACCGGTATGTCCTCATAAACCGCGAGGAATCCCGGCGAGCGCAGACTCGAGGCCGAGACGCGAAGCAGGTACGCGTGGGCCTCCGATGTGCCGGTGACCTCGATCGTCAGCGTGTCGTACTCCGCCGCCTCCATCTGCGAGGCGAGGAACCGCGTCCAGATCAGGCGATAGAGACGGGCCTGATCGGGCGTCAGGTCCTTCGCCACATCGTCCGGGGTGCGCCGGACCGAGGTCGGCCGAATCGCCTCATGCGCTTCCTGCGCCCCGCGCGTCCGTGTGCGGTAGATTGGGGGTTCATCCGGCACGGAGCCGGCGCCGAACCGCTCCTGCAGAAAGGCGCGAGCCTCCTGCTGGGCCTGCGCCGAAACCTGCATCGAGTCGGTACGCATGTACGTGATCAGGCCGACGGTTTCCCCCTCCCCCAATTCGGCCCCCTCATAGAGCTGCTGGGCGACGGCCATCGTCTTGCGCGCGACAAACCCCAGTCGCCGGGCGGACTCCTGCTGCAGCGTGCTGGTCGTAAACGGCGCCGGGGGTTTACGCTGGCGCGACCCGCGGCGCGCGTTGGTCACCTGGTACTGCGCCCGAGCCAGCTCGTCCAGGACCGGTTGCACCTGGCCACGATCCGCCAGTTGCGGCGGCTCCCCGTCGATGCGTTGCAGGCGGGCGCGAAAGGCCGGCGGTTTCCCCGGCTGGAGAAACTCGGCGTCGATCGTCCAGTATTCGCGCGACTGAAACGCCTCGATCTCCCGCTCGCGGTCGACCACCAGACGCAGCGCGGCCGACTGGACGCGGCCGGCGGAGAGGCGGCTGCGCACCTTGGCCCACAGGATCGGGCTCAGGTTGTAGCCAACGAGCCGATCGAGGATCCGTCGCGCTTGCTGCGCATCGACCAGATGCATGTCGATGGCCCGCGGCTGATGAAAGGCCTCCTGCACGGCGCTCTCGGTGATCTCATGGAAGACGACTCGCCGGACCTGCTCCGGCTCGATGGCGGCCGCCTCCAGCAGGTGCCAGGCAATCGCTTCGCCTTCCCGGTCGGGGTCGGTCGCCAGGAAGACTTCGCTCGATCGGGCGACTTCGCTCTTGAGAGCCTTCACGACCTCCCGCTTTTCCTTCGGCACGCGGTATTCCGGCTCGAAACCGTTGTCGACATCGACGGAGAGGCGCGATTTGAGCAGATCCCGGACGTGGCCGACCGAAGCCATCACCCGGTAGCCCTTCCCCAGGAAGCGACCCACCGTCCGCGCCTTGGCCGGCGATTCGACGATGACCAGACGGCCGCGGCTCCGGCGCGCTTTGGCGCTGGCGGCCGCCCTCGCTTCCCGGTCGATCTTGGGAGGGGTCAGTCCCTCATGAGCCGGGGTTCGGCCCATCCGCACCATGCGCGTCCCACACACCGGGCATTTGCCGGCGGTCGCCGGCGTGCCGGATTTCGTGAACATGGGTTCAGGGTCTGCCAGCGGTCGCTTCTGCCGGCAGCGTACACAATAGGCTTCCAAGTGCGGCTCCTATACCAGGTATCGTTCCAGCCCGCCGCGCTCGAGCTCCGCCACGATCTCACGCACCCGTCCGGCCTGGTCGCGGCGGCAGACCAGCAGAACGTCCCCAGTGTCGACGACCACCAGATCTTTCACGCCGTCCAGGACGATCAGGCGTGCCCGGCCCTCGCCGACGACCAGGTTCCCGGCGGACTCGCGGGCGACGGCCTGGGCGCCAAGCACGGCGTTCAGCGCATCGTCCTTCGGCAGAAGCTGATAGACGCGGTCCCAGCTTCCGACATCGCACCAGCCGAGGCCGGCAGCGTGCAGCACGACCACGTCGGCCGCATGCTCCATGACCCCATAGTCGATCGTCTGAGGTTTCAGCGCCGACCACCCCGCGGCGAATCCCGATCCGGCTTTTTGTCCGGAGACCTCGGCCTGAGTCAGGAGGCGATGCAGCTCCGGCATGCGCCGGGACATCTCGTCCAGCAGGCGCCCCGGGGTCCACAGGAACATCCCGGAGTTCCAATAGGTATCGCCGCCGGCCAGATAGCGTTCGGCCGTGGCCGCATCCGGCTTCTCTTTGAATTCGAGCACGGCGAATGCCTGCTCGTCCGGCACTCCCATCAGCGGCTCGCCGCGGCGGATGTAACCGTAGCCCGTGTCCGGGCCTGTCGGAGGAATCCCGAGCGTGACGATGTGACCCTCGGCCGCCAGACGGGCGCCGGCCTCCAACAACGCTCGCAGTCGCTGCGGGTGCTGGATGGCGTGATCCGACGTCAACACCGCCATCACGGCCTCGGGATCCCGTTGGCGGACCGCGACGGCCGCCAGGCCGAGGACGGGAGCCGTTCCTTTCGGTTCAGGCTCCAGCAGGAAGCACGTGCGCGGGAGCTCGGGCGCCTCCTCGGCCAGGAGATCGGCCAGCGCGGCTGTCGTGGCCACGGTGATCTGCTCGGTCGGAAGCCAGCCCGTCAGCCGCGCGATCGATTCGGCGAAGAGCGATTTCTCGGCCGAGAGACGCAGCACTTGCTTCGGCCGAGCGCGGCGGGAAATCGGCCAGAGGCGCGAGCCCCCGCCCCCCGCGAGAACGACGGCGTGGATGCTGATCATCCGGCGACCTGGGCCAGGCGACGGGGCGGGCGCGACCGCACGTAGTGCATCCCGCCGACCTGGACCGCCCGACCTTGCAGTTCGAGCATCGCCAGCGCCGCCATCACCTCCGACGGCATCCGCCGCGTGCGCGCCACCAGGTCATCGGCATGCACCGGGTCCTCGGACAACAGTCCGGCCAGTTGGCCTTCCAGGTCGGCGCCCAGGGAGGGGACCTCGTCCTGGATCGCCTCCGGTTGCGTGGGAATCTGCAGCGCTTGCAGGACATCCTCCGGAGAGACGAGCGGTGTTGCGCCCTGGAGCAGCAGGCGATTGGTGCCGCGACTGGCGCGGCTGTAGATACTGCCCGGAACGGCGAACACTTCTCGCCCCTGATCGCCCCCGAATTCGGCGGTGATCAGCGCCCCGCTGGCCTCCCCGGCCTCCACCACAACGACCGCGCGTGCCAGCCCGGCCACGATCCGATTGCGGACGGGGAAATTGCCGGCCTCGGGCCGTGTGCCGAGCGCGTATTCCGTCAGGAGCGCGCCTTGCTGGACGATCTCCTGTGCCAGGCCGCGATGCTCGGGTGGGTAGATCTGATCCAGTCCCGATCCCAACACGGCCACCGTGCGCCCTCCGGCATCGAGCGCGGCGCGGTGAGCGATGGAGTCGATACCGCGCGCCAGGCCTGAGATCACGGTGACCCCGTGCACGGCCAGGGCCGTCGCCAGGTCGCGCGCCACCGCCTGGCCGTAGGCCGTGGGACGCCGCGTGCCGACCATCGCCACGGCGTGCCGATCGGACTTCTCCAGCGTGCCCCAGCCGTAGAGCACGATCGGCGGCGAAGCGATCTCGAGCAGATGCGCCGGGTAGGCCGTGTCTTCCCACGTCAGGACGTCGAAGCCCCGGCTCTCGAGGCGCTCCAGCTCGGCCTCCAGATCGAGGCTGCGCCGCGCCTCGACGATCCCTTGGACGGCGTGGGCGCCGACGCCGGAGGCGCGCAGCGAGGCCTCGTCGGCGCGCCAGGCGGAGGCGATATCGCCGAAGTGATCCAGCAGCATACGCAGGCGAACCGCCCCGATTCCTGCGGCGCGGCTGAATCCGATCCAGTACTTGCGTGTCGCTTCCATCTCTATCGGTTCATCGACGGCGAAAGACCCAAGCCGCAGAACGGGAGAGATTACCACGTCGCTTTTCGTCGTGTCAAGCGGCCGTGCCTAGACCCGGGCGCGCCGCCGACGTTGGCGCCCCCGGAACCACAACCGCCTGGCGCACACCAGGCGGTTCAGCGGGGATGACGGGATTTGAACCCGCGGTCTCTGCCTTGACAGGGCAGCGTGTTGGGCCGCTACACCACACCCCCACAACGCGTGCGAGTTTACCATACACCGCCGTCGACGAAGATCGACGGAACCGGCCATCCCGACGGGGCAGAGGTCAGCAACCTGGCCCGCCCGTCACATTGCCGCGCATCGGGGATTCCCACGTGCACATGGCAGCTTCGCTGCCAGCGCACACCTGCCCTGGCGGGCGGTGCCAGGGGGTGCAAGTGTCGCTCCGCTTCGCAGAGCGCGGAAGGCCATGGGGAAGGTACGCCTCTCCCTGTCATTCCGAGCGAAGCGAGGAATCACTGAGGCGGCACGCGGGCGAGCCAGACTGAAGCGAGTCATTGCCTGCTACCGGCCAACGCCCGACGGAACCCCTCCACCGTACGGTCGACGCCCTCGTCGTCAATCCAGTAGTGCACCACCAGCCGGATCCGGCGCGGGCCGACGGCGCGGATCAGGATGTCGTCTTGCGCCAGCGCCAGCTCCATCCCAACTCCGTCGAGCGGCCCTTCGCCCGCCAGGTTCAGGTAGACCATGTTGGTGGGCGGTGGATCCGCTTCCAGTACGATGCCGGGAATCGGACGCAACCCGTCGGCCAGTTTCCTCGCCCGCGTGTGGTCCTCTCCCAGGCGCGCCGTCATCTTCTCCAATGCCACAATCCCGGCAGCGGCGATCACCCCGGCCTGGCGCATTCCCCCTCCGAGCTGCTTTCGCACTCGGCGCGCCTTGCGAATGAACCCCCCTTCCCCACACAGCACCGAACCGACTGGCGCGCACAACGCCTTCGACAGACAGAAGGTCACCGAATCGGCGGGCGCCGCCAGATCTTGGGCGGAGGCCTTTGTCGCCGCGGCGGCGTTGAACAGGCGCGCACCATCCAGGTGCAGGCGCAGCCCACGTTGCCGGGCCAGCACGCCGACACGGCCGGTGTACTCCGCCGTCAGGGCAACCCCGCCGCAGCGATTGTGCGTGTTTTCAAGGCAGATCAGCCGCGTGATCGGAAAGTGGTCGTCGTCCGGGCGGATAGCGGCGTCGATCGCTTCGAGAGACATGGTCCCGTCCGGCAGATTGGGGACGGTCCGGGGATGGACTCCGCCCAACGCCGCTACCCCCCCAGCCTCCGACACCGATGTGTGACACTGGTCGCCCAGGATGACCTCGCCGCCGCGCCCGCAATGCGACAAGATCGCCGCCAGGTTGCCCATCGTCCCCGAGGGCACGAAGAGCGCTGCCTCCTTGCCGAGCCGTTCAGCGGCGAGCGCCTGAAGGCGATTGACCGTCGGGTCGTCCCCGAAGACGTCGTCGCCCACTTCCGCCCTGGCCATTGCTTGCCTCATCTCGGGCGTCGGTCGGGTGACGGTGTCGGAGCGGAGATCGACAATCGGCCGTCCGGAAAGAGTCATTACCGCCTCCGCCTCTCGCGGCTCCCGGCTTTCATGGCGGGAATTCTAGGAGGCTGATGAAAGGGCCCGTTCCCACCTCCCAGGAATACCCTCCCCCTGCAGGAAACTCCAGGCCATGAGCCCAAGCGGGTGCAGGGGGTGCCCCTACAGGGTGCTCACCTGCACCGCACCTGCGGTGCGCCGCACACCTGCCCTGGCGGGCGGTGCCAGGGGGTGCAGGTATCGCGAGGGTCAGGGGTGGGGGCTTGACGACAGGGCCCATTTTTCAGCAACCGGCTAGGGAAGAGACGCCCCGCGCCATCTCAATCGCCAGCGCCATATCTTCCGGCATCGCGGCCTCGAAGGTTCGTTCCTCCGAGGCCTTGCCGGGAAGACGGAAGCGCAACTGCCAGGCATGCAGCATCTGTCGCCCCAGATCGAGACTCGGCCTGCGCAGACCGTAGACGCGGTCCCCCGCCACCGGGCAGCCTAGGAAAGCCAGGTGGACGCGGATCTGATGCGTTCGACCTGTCCTGGGGAAGACCTCCATCAAGGCGTGTTTCGGCAAGGCCTCGCGCAACCGGTAATCGGTGGTCGCTGGGCGGCCTTTGGCCGCCGGAACGATGGCCATTCGCTGCCGATGATGAGGGTCGCGCCCGAGCGGCGCCTCGACTCGTCCCCGGCGATCGGGCGGGCGGCCGTCGACCAACGCCAGGTAGATCTTTTCCACGGCACGGTCCCGGAACTGGCCCTGCAGCGCCCGCAGCGCCGTTTCGTGCTTGGCGACCACGATCAACCCTGAGGTATCGCGATCCAGGCGGTGGACGATTCCCGGGCGGAGCTCTCCCCCCACCCCGGTCAGATCGGGCGCATGGGCCAGCACCGCGTTGACGAGTGTTCCCGAGGCGTGCCCCGCCGACGGGTGCACCACCATCCCCGGCGGTTTGTTGATCACGATTACGTCCTCGTTCTCAAAGACGACGTCGAGGGGGATGGGCTCGGCCAGGGTCTCCGTCGAAGATGGCGGAGGAACGCGCACGGTAAGCGTCTCGCCGCCGCGCAGCCGTACGCCGGGCTTGGTCGACGGCCTGCCGTCGACCGAAACCTGTCCATCGTGGATCCACTGTTGCAGCCGGGAGCGTGACTGGTCGGGGAACAGACCAAGCAAGACCTGGTCCAGGCGGCCTCCGGAAGCGGGCGCCGGGCGGGTCTCCTGGCGTGCTTCCATGAGAATCAGGCTACGCGCGGTCCGGCCGGTCCGCCCTCAGCGTCCACCTGAGTCCGGCTCCGTCGATCCTGCACCCACATCGCCGCCAGCAGCAGGGCGACGCCCACGGTGATGCTGGCGTCGGCGACGTTGAACACGGGGAACGAGGCCAGCGAGATGAAATCGGTCACGGTGCCGAGCAGCATGCGGTCGATCAAATTGCCAACGGCGCCGCCGAGCTGCAGCGCCAGCGCCACCCGCACCACCACCTGTGTCTCCGGGACGCGTGGGAAGTAGTAGACGATGGCCACCGAAACCCCCAGGGCGACCACCGTGAAGATAGTGCCGGCGGTCGGAAGCAGGCCGAACGCAGCTCCGGTGTTGTTCCAGTGGATGATCCGGGCGTAGGCGGCCAGCCACTCGGCGGGCGACCAGACCTGGCCGACCTCGAGCTGGGTGCGGACGAGATACTTCGACCACTGATCGAGGGCCAAGACCAGGCCGGAAATGGCCGCCAGGAACGTGTAGGCCCGTAGTCGTTGATTGCGGTCCACGTCCATCTCAGATACCGACGGCGCCATTCTAACCGACGGAGTCTCCCGCCAGAGTCAGACGGAGGCGCAGCGATTCGCCGTCGAAGGCGAACTCCTGAACGCCCTCCCGCCCCGCCAGCGCCGCCGGCTGGAATCGGTCGGCCAGCACTTCACCCGCAACGAACGACCCGTACTGCACTAGCGCCTTCGCCAAACCGGGCGAGGCCTCGTAAACGATGTCGATCCGTTGGGCCAGGTGCAGATCACCCTCGCGGCGAAGCTCCTGAATCCGGCGGACCACTTCGCGAGCCAGGCCTTCCTGGATCAACGCCGGGGTCAGTTCCGTGCGCAGGGCCGCCAAGTAGGGCCCATCGCTGGCGGCGGCGAATCCCGACCGCGGCTCGACACGCACTTCGACCTCGTCCGGAAACACCTCCAGCGACTCGCCACCGACCACCACCTTTACGCCCTCCCCCGCCGTCAGGCGCAGGGCGGCGCCCGCCGGCTCCAGCGCCAGCAGGGCCTTGCGGATGTCGGGGAATCGCGCACCGTACTTCTGGCCGAGCTGCCGCGGCAGCGGGTTCAGGCGAAACTCGACGGCCTCCGTGGCGGCATCCAGTGCGCGCACCGACTTGACGTTGAGCTCATCGGCGATGAGCGCAGCGTGCCGGGCGACGACCTTACCCTCCCCGGGGTGGCGGACGGCGAAGGCGGCCTCGGCCAGCGGCTGGCGCAACTTACGCCCGGCCGCATTGCGCGCGGCGTGGCCGAGCGAGACCAACCGCAGGACCAGGGCCATCTCCTCCAGGAGGCGCGCGTCGATTGCCCCGCCTCCCGACGACGGCCAGCGTTGATGATGGATGCTTTCGGGCGCCGCCGGATCCCCGGACCGCACCAGGTTCTGATACATGACCTCGGTAACAAAGGGGACGAACGGGGCCAGCAGGCGCAGCAAGATCACCAGGATATCGTACAGGGTGGCGTAGGCATGCGCCTTGTCCGCATCCGACTCGGCGCTCGTGCCGCGGCGCGACCAGAAGCGGCGGCGGCTGCGCCGCAGGTACCAGTTGCTCAGGTGGTCCAGGAACTGCTGCAGCGCCGCCGCCGCCAGATGCGGCTCGTAGGCCTCCATGCGGGCCGTCACGTCGACGATGACCTGGGACAGCCGCGACCGGATCCAGCGGTCGAGGTCGGGCGGCGCACCTTGGGGAGCAGGCGAGGCCGGGTTCCATTCGTCGAGGTTGGCGTAGGTGACGAAGAAGCTGTAGACGTTCCACAGCGGGATCAGGAAGAGCCGGCGTGTGCCGTCCGCCACGTGGTAGCCGAAGAGCAGGTCCTTCTCCGGCCGCTGCGAAACGTACAGCCAGCGCATGACGTCGACTCCCATGCGGTCGGCGGCCTCGTTGAACTCGACCATGTTGCCGGACGACTTGTGCATCGCCCGCCCGTCTTCTGCGATCAGCGTGGCGTAGGTGAAGACGTCCCGAAACGGCGCTCGCCGCTCGAGGATGGCGCTCATCGCGATCAGGCTGTAGAACCAGTTGCGGAACTGCCCCGGGAAGCTCTCGCTGATCAGGTCGGCCGGGAACCACTCGGCCCACACGGCGCGGTCCTGGCGATAGCCGAGCGTGCTCATGGCGACGACGCCGGCATCCAGCCAGGGATTGCCGACATCCGGGATCCTTCGGACCGGTGCGCCGCAGCGCGAGCAGGCGATCTCAACCCCGTCGACATACGGCCGATGCGGCGAGCGGCCGGCGAAAGCCTCCCAGCCGCGCACCGCCCGCTGCTGCAATTCTTCCCGGCTCCCGATAACGTCGACCTGGCCGCATGCGGCGCACTCGAAGATCGGCAGGGCCAGCCCCCAGTAGCGCTTCTTGGAGATCATCCAATCCTGCATGTTGCGCAGCCAGTCCAACTCCCGGCCCAGGCCGAACGATGGAAACCAGCGCGTCTCGCGCTCGACGATGTCCAGCATCTGATAGCGCAGGTTGCGCGCCATCTCCTCTTCGGTGACCTCGGCCAGCGGCTTGTCCAGCGGCGCCCCCATTGAGATGAACCACTCATCGACCAGCCGGAAGACGAGCTCGCTGCCGCAGCGCCAGCACACCGGGTAGCGATGGGTGGTATCGGAGATGGCGTAGGCCAGGCTGCGCGCCTGCAGATCGTCGAAGATCGGCTGGCGCACCTCTTCGACGTGCTTCCCCGTCAACGGCCCGAAGCCCGCCAGGAACAGCCCGGCTTCGTCGAGCGGCGCGATGACAGGCAGTCCGTGCAGCTTGCTCAGGGCGAAGTCCTCGGCCCCGCACCCCGGAGCGACGTGCACGATCCCGGTCCCTTGCTCCTCGCCGACCTCGTCCCACACGATAACCCGATGCGCCGCAGGCGCCCCGCTGTCACGCGAGGCGGGCAGATGGTCAAACGGGCCCTCATAGCGCCACCCCTCCATCTCGCGGCCGGGAAGAGCGCGCACGACGTCGTAACGGCCGCGCAGCATCCCCAGCGTCCCCCGGCTGAGGTAGTAGGCGTGATCGCCCTGCCGGACCTGGACGTACTCTAGGTCCGCCCCGACCGCCGCCGCCACGTTGCTGGCGAGCGTCCAGGGGGTCGTCGTCCATACCAGCAGGCTTTCCCCTGGTCGATCCCGCAGCGGGAAGCGAAGGGTGATGCTCGGATGGGTCAGCTCCTGATAGCCCTCGGTGACGATCTCGTGCTGGCTGAGCCCCGTCCCGCAGCGCGCGCACCATGGCATAACGTCGTGGCCCTTGTAGATCCAGCCGCGCTCGTGGCAGCGCTGGAGCACGTGCCAGATGGTGTAGTTGTTCTCGTCGGAGAAAGTGAAATAGGACCCGCCCAGATCGGGCGTCCCCAGGCGCGCCACCAGCATCTCGACCGAGTCGGTCACCGGCCCGCGCGGGCCGTCGAGCGTCATCGGCCGCAGCGGGTCGTCCCCCAGCGCGTCGCGCAGCGCTTCGAGCTCCTCCGGCCGGTTCCAATCCATCCAGTAGCCCAGGCGAAGGCTCTGGCGCGTCTGTACGGCGGCGTAGTTCAGCACCCGCTGCTTGCACAGGACGACGAACTTGGCGATGCCCAGGTCCTCGATGTCGCGCTTGTTGCTGAAGCCGAGCTCCCGTTCGACATTGACCTCGACCCACAGCCCCTGGCAGTCGAAGCCGTTCTGGTAGCGCGTGTCCTTACCCTGCATGGCGGCGTAGCGGTGGAAGAGGTCTTTGTAGGTTCGACCCCATCCGTGATGGACGCCCATCGGGTTGTTGGCGGTGATCGGGCCGTCGATGAACGACCAGCGCGGCCCGCCGGCTCGCAGGGCGCGCAGTTTGGCGAAGGCCCGAGTCTCCTCCCAGAAACGGAGCACGTCGTGCTCCTGGGCGGCGAAGTCGACGGAGGCGGGGACGGGTTTGAACATGGCCTGGCTCAGGCCTCGAGGGCCAGCACCAATCGCTTGTTGGCGGCGCCCTTGCTCTTGTAGTCGACGATGCGCAGCGGCCCGACTTCACGCGTGTTGGCAACGTGCGTCCCGCCATCCGCCTGCAGGTCGAGCCCCTCGATCTCGACCACCCGCACCTGTTGGATCCCTTGCGGCAGCAGGTTGATCTTCGTCCGGATCAGATCGGGGATGGCGAAGGCCTGTTGGCGCGGGAGAATTCGGCTGGAGATCCCGCGCGCCGCCCGGACTTCGACGTTGATCGCCTCTTCGATCGAGCGAACCAGTTCCTGGTGCATCGAAGGGAACTCGAAGTCCATCCGCCCTTGCAACGGAGACATCTGGCCGCCGGTAACGCTGGCGCGGTGGTCCCGCCAGATCACTCCGCACAGGATGTGCATCGCCGTGTGGGTCCGCATGAGCTGCAGCCGCCGCTCCCAGTCGACCTGACCGTGGACCTGGGCGCCGACGGCCGGCGGCGCGCCGTCGACCTGATGCCAGATACCGGCTTCGCCTTTCGCGAGAGCGACGACCTTCATCCCAGCTGCCTGGGCCCGCAGCACGCCGGTATCGGCCGGCTGCCCCCCGCCCCCGGGATAGAAAGCCGTCCGATCGAGGCGAACGCGGTCGCCCTCCACCTGTACGATGTCCGCGTCGAACTCGGCCAGATAAGCGTCCTCGTAGTACAGCGCGATCGTCATCTCTTCAGCTCCTTCCGCGTCGGCCAAACAGAAAGGCCCTCGCCCTTCAGGGACGAGAGCCTCCATCGTTCCCGCGGTCCCACCCTGGTTTCCGCCGCCTGGCGGACCCTCGCTCCGGTACGCCTCGGCTCCAGCATCTACCGGCGCCCGGGTAACGGTGGGCGATTCCGGCTCGCTTACTAGTCCCTCTAAGGACTGTCCCTGTGGGACTAGTCCCCCTTGGGACTGTCCCCAAGAGAATGGTCTCCACGGAGGCTGGTCCGCGGGACGTTCGGTTTGCGGCTCATGAGGGATTTTCGGCGTCCCGGCCAGTCCAGCTCAAACCCACCCGGGTTCGCTGCCAGGCGGCAGGCGCGTACTCGTCTCCTTTGACGCCGGCGTCGGTTGAACGCTGATTATGGCATACGCTCCCCGACGGGTCAATGGCCGAACTCGGCGACGGAGCGCGAGCGCGGCTGGTGCTGCAGCCGGACCTTGCCGAATCTCGCCAACAAGTCGGCTGCCTTATCGCGCAGCTCCCGCATCCGCGCGTCGCGCGCCTTCCAAACGCCTTGGAGCTGACGGATGACCAGCAGGCTGTCGCCGTGGACACTGAGGTCGATCTCGGCCGAAGGCAGTCGTTTGCGGCGGGCCTCGTCCAGCGTCCAGCGCAGCCCTTCCAGCAGGCTCCAGTACTCGGCCTGGTTGTTGGTGCCCTGCCCGAAGCGGAGCCGGCGCAACACCTGCAGGGGCTCGGCCGCCCCGGCGCCGCGCACGCTAAACGACCCATAGGCCGGCCCCGGATTCCCCCGGCTGCCGCCGTCGAAACTCAACCGGACGCTGCCCTTGGACGGCACTAGCCCCGACCGCGGGCGGGCGGGCGTCGGAGCAGCGCCTGGAGATTCCGGCGATGCAAATCGTCGGCCAGCCCATTCATCAGAATCCGGCTCTTGCCGAAGGCCTCCACATCGGGATCGTCGGAGGCGGGGCTCGGGGTCTTGCGCCGCTGCTGCCGGCGCACATACCGGTCGAGGGCCGACAGGTAGGCCAGGTTGCTCCGCACCGCGTTCGGGATCTCGCCGCGCAGGATGACCTCGCCATGCCCCTGCACCAGGTTCTCGAGTTTCATGCGCGGGATCTTGCGCAGACTGGCGGCGGTCGTCTCGATCTCGCCGTCGACGAGCGAAGGCAGCGGCATCATGGCGTCCCCGGAGAACAGAACGCGGTCCTCCGTCAGCAGCACGCCCAGTCCGTCGCGGCTGTGGCCCGGCAGGGGGATCAACCCGAGCGTCTTGCGACCGACGCGCAGGCTGAGTTGCTCGTCCATGACGACGATGTCCGGCAGCACGATCTCGACGTCGCGCAGTTCGCGATTGGCACGCTGGGCTTCGCCGAGGGCCGCGCGACCCCGCGTGTCGAGCAGTTGGCGACACGCCTGATGGGCAATCACCACCGCTCCGGGGAAAAGCCATGTCCCCAGCGAGTGATCGGCATGATAGTGGGTCAGCACGACGTAGCCGACGCGCGACCCCAATCCGTTCTCGATGAAGTCCCGCATCTCCCGCGTCTCTTGCGGATAAGCGAGCGTATCGATGACGACCGACCATTCCGGTCCGACGACGACCCCGGCATTGAC
>CAYUWF010000044.1:0-2683 GCA_964448245.1 uncultured Anaerolineaceae bacterium
CGCCGGCGCATCGCCGCCAGCCCCTCGGCAGGTGCCAGGGCGCGCAGCAGAACGGCCGCCGGCCGGTCGGCCGGTTCGGTCACGACGTTGAGGCACCAGTGCATGCCGTAGGTGAAGTAAACATAGGCGAAACCAGGTTCGCCCCACATCACGCGGTTGCGCTGCGTGCGGCCGGCCCGCGCGTGGCAGGCCAGGTCTTCCTGGCCGATGTAGGCCTCGGCCTCGATGATCCAGCCGGTCAGCCTGCGGCCGCCGTCGATCCGCACCAGGCGCTGGCCGAGCAGCTCGCGGGCGACGAGCAGGGTTGGACGGCGAAAGAACGATCGCGGAAGCCGGCGTCGATGCGCCATCGTCCGGCGCCCGCCTACTCGGTGCGCCCCGATTGGAAGCGCGGATCGCGGGTGATCATCCGGCGCAACCCGTCTTCGAGGCGCACGCGCGGTGTGAAACCGAGCTTGTGCGATGCCAGTGTCAGGTCGGCGCACATCGAGTCGGTGCCGGCCTCCTGCGACTCCTTGTAAAGCCACTCGACGCTCGAGCCGACGACTTCCAGCACCTGCTGGGCCAGGGCGCGAATAGTGGTGGGCACGCCGCTGCCGACGTTGATCACGCGCTGGTCGATGGTCGGGACGGTGGCGGCGGCGACCATCGCTTCGACGACGTCATCGAGATAGATGAAATCGCGCGTCTGGTCGCCCCGGCCGTGGATCACCAGGGTCCCGCCGCGCACCGCCTGGCGCAGGAAGTGCGGCACGACCGGCGGATGCGCCGCCGGGATCGGCTGCCCTGGGCCGTAGGCGTTGAAAACGCGCAGCGCCACGGTCTCGATGCCCCACAGCGAGCCGATGGTGCGGACGTAGTACTCGGCCGCCAGTTTGGAGACGGCGTAGGGCGAGCGCGGGTTGGGGACGGCCTCCTCCCGCATCGGCTGTTCGGGCTGGTCGCCGTAGACGGCGCCGGAGGAAACCAGCACGACGCGCTTGACCCCCACGTCGCGCATGGCCTCCATCACGCCCACCGTCCCCCCCACGTTGACGGCGTTGTACTCGCGCGGGTAGAGGACCGACTCGGGGACGGAGACGCGCGCCGCCAGATGGTAGACGCAATCGACGTCCTGGAGCAGCGTCCACAGCTTGGGCCGGTCGGTGACATCGCCGCGGGTGAAGAGGACGTCCGCTTCCAGGCGCTGGGGATCGCCGGCGGACAGGTCGTCCAGGCCGCGCACTTGATGGCCCTCGCGCGCCAACCGGTTGGCCAGCGCCGATCCGAGGAAGCCGGCGGCGCCGGTGACGAGGAAATTCATGGCTACCTGTTAGAAACGGCGGCATGAGGGCCGCCGTTGAGCCACGGATTATAGCACCGCGGCCGGCCGAGGCCGGCCGGCGGGGGAGGCCTGGCCCACCCGGTTTCTGAACCGGCTCTAAGGATGGCGTGACCCCGCCGAGGGTATCATCCCGCCGTGACCATGGCCAGGCGGATCTTCGCCCTCTCCTTTTGGACGGCGCTGTCGCTGATGCTGCTCGGCGGCAGCGCCCGTGCCGACCGGAGTGCCGCCGACCAGTTGCACCGCTTCACCGCGCCGATCGAGTTCGATTTCGCCGGCTGGACGCTGGGCGCGCTGGGGGTCAAGCTCGGCCAGGATAGCGTCGGGGATGTCGGCTATTTGCCCGAGGCCGAGCGGACCGACCTGGTGCGGCGCTTCCTGGGGTTGGTCGAGCAGGCCGGGAGGCTGCAGGGCGACATCGAGCGGCTCTACGCCGATCCTGGGCAGACCGATCCGCAGGCGGCCAGCGTCGCGCAGCGCGGCGCTCTCACCGAGGCGCGCCGAGAAATCGAAGAGCTGCAGCCGGCGGCCGAGGCCATCCTGCAAGAGCAGGCGAGCGTCCTGTTGGCCGAGGGCGGCCTGAGTCGTCTCGGGGCGCCCTTCCCACCCGTCGCATTCCACATATCGAAGCTGCCGCTGGGGCTGGTCGTGTCGCCACGGACCAAGATCCGCCAGGAGGCGCTGATCGCGCTGCTGCCGGATCTGACGATCGAAGAGCAGGTGGCCCTGGAGCAGGCGGTCGAAAGCCAGCTCGGCCTTTCGGCGCTGGTCGTCCCGATCGGCGGGATCGGAACCTACCCGACGATGGTCCAGGAGACGACGGCGCTCGACTGGCTGGCGGAGGTCGTCGTCCACGAATGGACCCACAACTACCTGACGCTGCGGCCGCTGGGCCTGTCGTATGATGCCTCGCCGGAGACGCGGACGATGAACGAGACGACGGCCACTCTGATCGGCAAGGCCTTCGGCCGGGCGCTGATCGAGCGCTACTACCCCGAACGGTTGCCCCCGGAGCCTGCTTCGGAGAGCGAGAGGCCGCCTTCCGATCCGCCTTCCTTCAACTTCAACGCCGAGATGCACGCCACCCGCCTCGAAGTCGACCGGCTGCTGGCGGAGGGGAAAGTGGAACAAGCCGAAGCGTACATGGAGCAGCGGCGCCAGCGGCTGATCGACCACGGCTACGTCATTCGTCGGCTCAACCAGGCCTACTTCGCCTTTCACGGGGCGTATGCCGACAGCCCCCAAAGCGCCGCCGGGGCGGATCCGGTGGGGGAGGCCGTCCGGCAGTTGTGGGCGCGCAGCGAGTCGCCGGCCGCTTTCCTGCGGACGATGGCCTGGATGAATTCGTTCGACGATCTG
>CAYUWF010000044.1:2783-7642 GCA_964448245.1 uncultured Anaerolineaceae bacterium
GGTTCCGTCAGGAGGGCGGCGAGCAGCGCCGCCCGCTCGGCCAGCGAGTCGATCTCGACGTACTCCTGAGAGGAATGCGCCCCGTCGCCGCGTGGGCCGAGGCCGTCGAGGACGGAGACCCCCAGCGCCGCCACGAAGTTGGCATCCGACGCGCCCCCGGCGGATCCCTCGGCCAGGTCGAGCCCGAGATCGGCGCCCAGGCGGCGGGCGCGCTCGAAGGCGGCCGCGATCGGCGGCGTGCGCGTCATCGGTGGCCGGTTCCAGCCGCCGCGGGTGGACAGCTGCGCCCCTTCGAGGACGGGGCGTAGTCCGGCGAAGCCGGCCTCGATCCGCTGCTGCTCCTCGGGCTCGACCACGCGCACATCGATCCGCACTCGGCAATGCTCGGGGACGACGTTGGTGCGCGTTCCTCCCTCGATCACGCCGACGCCCACCGTCGTCCCCTTCGCCGGCGCAGCCAGCGCGTGGATCTGCGGGACCTGATAGGCCATCTCGAGGATGGCGTTGATCCCCGCCCCCGGGTTGTTGCCGGCGTGTGCCGCGCGCCCGGTCGCTTCCAGGACGAAGACGCCGGTGCCCTTCCGACGGGTCTTGAGAGATCCGTCGGGCAGGGCGGGCTCCAGGCACAGGACCCGCTCGTGCCGCCGCGCCAGATCTTCAATGAGGGCGCGCGAGGTGCGGCTGCCCGTCTCTTCGTCGGAGGTGAGCAGGCAGCGAATCGGGGACGACGGGCGAACCCCGTGCGCGTGCAGTCCCTCCAAGGCTCCCAGGGTGACGGCGATGCCGCCCTTCATGTCCAGCGCGCCCGGCCCATACGCCCGGCCTCCCTCGATCCTCCAGGGCGTCCCGGTGATCGTCCCGACCGGGTGCACGGTGTCGAGATGATGGAGAAGCAGGCTGCCGCCGTCGCCGCTGCCCCACGTAGCCAGCCAGTGGTCGCCGACTTTGGTCTGGGGAATCCGCTCCACCGCGCCTCCCAGCGCCTCCCAGCGCTCCGCCAACCACTCGCCGAGCAGGTCGACCAGCGCCTTCTCCGTTGTCGGCGATTCCATCTCGACCAGTTGCTGCAGCGTATCCAGCATCCTCTGTTGGCGGGCGCGGAAGTGAGAGAGCGGGAGACGGTCCATCACCTCATTATTACCTCGCCGGTTGGACCATTCTCAACCTCACCCCCAACCCCCTCTCCGCGGAGTACCGTTCCTTGAAGCGAAGTGGGTTTGCGGAGAGGGGGAAAGACTCGAAGGGTGGGGGGGCTCCGCTCCCCCACCCTTCAAAAACAATCCTCCCCCTCCCCCGGGGCGAGCCATTCCGAGGAAGGGCCTGCTCGTTCCGGGGGAGCCCCTCAGGGGTGCTACGCGAGGGGCAGGGGGTGGGGGCTAACGATCGATGCGTCATCCCGGCGACCCGATCACTGGCCGATCATCGGGCAGATGTCTTCGGCGGTGTAAGTGCGGTTGGCGTAGCCGAAGTCGAGCGGGGCGAGCACGGCGTCGGTGTTTTCGAGGGCGAAGGACGGCACGTCTGCGCAGGCCTGCACGAACCCGGAGGCGGCGTATCCGGCCAGCAACCGGCGGGCAAGTTCAGCATAGGCTGCGGTCGAGGCGCCTGGGCCCATCAGTCGGTTGTCGAGTTCGGCCTGCGCGCTGAGCGCGTCGCCGGCGGCGAGGAAGGCAAGCATGCGGCGGAACGCGGAATACGCGGCGAGTTCCTGTCGACCGTCGCCGGGCGACGGCCAGTCGAGCAGCGCCTCATCTTCGATGATACGCTGATAAAGCTCGAGGGCGGTCGCCAGATCGCCTCGCAGATAGGCGTCATCGGCATCATGGATCAGGTGGATGCGGAAACGCGGCGGCTCGATGGCGGCTTCCCCCGGTACGAAAGCGTGAGCCTGCGAGTCCCAGGTCCAGACGCGCCACCAGACGCGATAGGGTCCGGCCCCCACCGAGCCGATGCCCCGGGCGGTGATTTCGATCGTCGCCGGGGAACCCGTGTCGTCGGCATGGACGACGAGCTCCGGGGAAGGCATGTCGTCGCTGGCTCCCCGGAAACGATCGGCCATGCCGACGCCGTCCCATTGGTAGACGGCGTACTGGGCAAAGCAGGTGTGGGCGCCACACATGGGATAGGCGACGATCAATTCGGGTAGGTAGTCTCCTGTCAGGTCCCGCGCTGCGCGCAGCGCCGGCAGCCCCAAATCCGGGCGCGCAGGAGCGATCTCGGTGCGGAGATACGCACCAGTCTGGCAGCGCCACAAGTAGACGCTCCCTTGATCGGCGAAGCCGTCCGGCCCCGGTTCGCCGGTGAGACCCACGGCCAGGTCGAGATCGCCGTCGCCGTCGACGTCCGTGTGGATCAAGGACGAGTTGGGGTTCACCCAACCCCGGTCATAGAGCACGGCGGCGAGCGAGGCCGGATCGCCACCCGCATCCAGGAAGAACGAGACGGAGTTGGCCGGCACCCTCCCGTCGCCGAGTTCAGGGAGGGTTGCCGGAGCCGTACTCAGGCATCGGTCCTCACCGGTGAGTGTGGAAGACGCGGCGAGGCTCGTCGGAAGTGGAGGGGCGGCCGTCAGAAGTGGCGCGCAGGCAGCCAGAGCGGCTAGGGTCGTCAGAAGCCCGGCGGAGCGAAGGATGCAACGCACGTCGGGCAGTGTAAGGGAAGGTGGGGGAGCGGGCAAGCGAGCCGATCCGTCTACCTGTGGAGAACGAATCCGCCCTCCGCCGTATACTCGAATCGATGGAACTCGCGTTCCCACCGGGAGCGCCGGCGGCAAGGCAGGGGCCGCTCGCTCGCTTCCTCCCGCCCGTCGAGCCGGGCGCCGTCACCCGTTTCCTGGAGAGCTATCCCCTCCCCGAAGGGTGGCTGCTCGATCCGTTCGGGGTTTCCCCGATGCTGGCGATCGAGGCCGCCCGGGCGCGGGGGGCGGTGGCGGCGTTCAGCAACCCCGTCGTCCGCTTCGTCCTCGAGCATCGGTTGAATCCCATCGACCCGTCGGACCTGCGGGCGGCGTTGGCCCAGTTGGCCGCGGCGCCCAAGGACGACACGCGCCTCGAGCGATTCCTCCTGGACCTCTATCGCTCGGAATGCGCCCGCTGTGGCGCCGCCGTCTCGGCCGACTACTTCATCTGGGACCGCGAACTCCAGGTCCCGCTGCTGAAGGCCTACGCCTGTGACGCCTGCCACCAGAGCGGGGAGGGCCCGACGACCACGGCCGATCGAGAGCGCGCCCTCGCTTCGGGCGGCTACAGCCTGGCGCACGCCGTGGCGGCCGAGCGGGCTGCGCCGGCCGACGATCCGGACCGCCAGCACGTCGAAGACGCGCTGGCGGTGTACCCGGCGCGCGCGATCTACGCGCTCGTGGCGGTGCTGCAGAAGCTCGACCAGATCGACCTGCCGGCGGCGCAGCGGCGGGCAGCCGAGGCCCTGCTGCTCTCCGCCTTCGATGCCGCCAACGGTCTGTGGGGCTATCCCGAAAGCAGGGCGCGCCCGAAGCAACTGACCGCCTCGCCGCGCTTTCGGGAGGTGAATGTATGGCGCGCCCTCGAGCGCGCCCGTGAGGAATGGGTGGCCGAGCCTTGCGGCGTGCGGATGACGACCTGGCCCGAGTCGGGATTGCCCGAGCGCGGGACGCTAGCGGTTTTCCCCGGCCCCATTCGCGAGCTCGACGATACCCTCCCGGTAGAGACGCCGGTCATTCTGACGGCCTTGCCGCGCCCCAATCAGGCATTCTGGACGCTTTCGGCGCTGTGGGCTTCGTGGCTGTGGGGTCGCGAGGCGGCGGCGTCGCTGCGGATGGTCCTGCGCCGGCGCCGCTTCGATTGGACGTGGCACGCCGCCGCGCTGCGTGGGGCGTTCAGGGCCCTGGTTCGCCATCAGCCGGCGGGTTCGGTGACGATCGGGTTTCTGCCGGAGGCGGAGGCGGGTTTCCTGGCGGCGGCGCTGGCCGGGCTGGACGCCGCCGGCTATCGCCTGCGCGGTCACGCCGTGCGGCTGAACGACGGGCAGGCGGTGCTCGCCTGGGAAGCCTCGCGCCATCGCCCCCGCGGGAACGACCCGCTGCCTCAGGTCATGGCGGAGGCCGCCGAAGTCGCGCTGCGGGAACAAGGCGAGCCGGCCGGTTACGGCTTGCTGCACGCCGCGGCGACGATCGCACTGGCCCGGCAGCAGCGCCTGGCCGATCTGTGGACCTCCGACGAGACGCCACCGCTGACCAGACTATCGGAGGAAATGGAAACCATCCTGGCGGCCGGAGGTCGCTTCGAGCGCCTGGAACCCAGAGTCGAGCTGGAGAGCGGGCAGTACTGGCTCGTCGAACCGCGGCCGACGGCGGCCCCGCTTTCGGATCGGGTGGAGCGCCTCGTGCTGGAGCTGCTCCGATCGGAACCGGGGCCGACCTTGCTGGCGACCGAGGTCCGCCTGTGCGAGTCCCTGCGCGGTCTGCAGACCCCCGACCGGCGCCTGGTGGTGGCATGCCTCGAATCGTACGGGGTCGCCGATGCGAGCGGCGCGTGGAGCCTGCGCCCGGAAGACGAGGCCGACCGGCGCGAGGCCGATGTCGAAGAGATCCGGGGCTTGCTCCAAGGTCTCGGGGAGAGACTCGGCTATCGGGTGAGCGTCGCGGAAGAGATCATCTGGGAGGAGTCGGGTCGCCCCGCGTTTCACTTCCACGTGCAGGACACGGCCGCGTTGGCGGGTGTGCTGGGCGCACCACCGACTGCGGAGCGCGTTGTCGTCTTGCCCGGTGGACGAGCCTTGCTGGTGGCGGAGAAGGAGCGGCGCGATCCTCGCCTGCGCGCCTGGTTGGCGGCCGGTGGGCGCATCGTCAAGTTCCGCCACATCCGCCGGCTGGCCGTGGAGGC
>CAYUWF010000044.1:7742-18132 GCA_964448245.1 uncultured Anaerolineaceae bacterium
CCGGGTCGCGGGGCTCCCGGTACGCAGAGCGGAGAAAGAAGGCGGCGAAGGAAAACCAGGATCCCCCGCGGGTGATACGAGGCGACCCTTGCTCGGGTCCGGACGAGTCGACTTGAGCCTCCGCCACGTAGGGACCAAATCTGACGGAGACCCATTCCTCGATGCTTCCGCTCATGTCGAGCGCGGCGACCCATGAGGCGCCTTGCTCAAGCAGGCCCACGTCTTCGGGACTCAGCCTCCCTGAGATGAGGCGGTCCAAGTCAAAGCCGTCTCCCCAGGGGTAGATCCTTTCGTCCGGACCGCGGGCGGCGTATTCCCATTCGGCTTCCGTCGGCAGCCGCAGCCCGAGGCTGGCACAGTAGTCGGAGGCCTGCTTCCACGTGACGGTCTCGCGCGGCCACACCGGGCCGCGATACATGGCGACCTCGTCGGTGCTGGAGCTCGATCCATACTCCTCGTTCGTGACCTCGGTCAGGCCGATCCAGAAGGGCCTTAGAAAGCAGACTTCATGGGCCGGCTGCTCGGAGGCCGGGAAGTCGTGCTGGCACCGGCCGGCTCCGTAGAACCGGTCGCACGAATCCTGCGCTTCGGCCAGCTGGGTGTCGGTGCTGCCCATGGTGAAGCAGCCTGCCGGGACGAGCGTCATATCCAACCCGCCGATTCGTCGCAAGACGGGCTCCCAGTTCGAGTTGTGATCAACGCCGTCGAACGCCTGTCGCCTCTGCGCCTCGGAGATGGGCCCCTCGGGGACTGTTCTTCCCCAGCGGGGCCGTGCCGGCCAGGTCCATGAGATGGCGGCGAAGAGCGAAGCGCAGACGACGGCGCTTGCCGCGAAGGCGCCGAGGAGAAGGATCTTCCTCCGATGCGGCATCGCCGGAGGGATCACCGTAATCCAGGCGGCTCGCGGCGGCTCACGGCGTCGCTGTCGGGGTCTCGCTAGGTGTGGCCGTGGGTGTGGGTGTGAACGTCGCGGTGGGCGTCGGGGTCGGCGTGGCGGTGGCGGTGGGCGGGGTGGTGGGCGTGGCCGTCGGCGCGGGGAGATTCAGCAGGAGATGGAGCACGGCGGAGGCCTTGCCGCCTAACAGATTGCGCACAGTGAGGCGCAGGGTCACCGGGCCGTTGGGCAGGCCGCTGGGATCCCAATCGAGCAAGCGCGCCGGCTGTTCGAGTTCCGTCCCTCCCTGGGCGATGTCCGGCCAGGTAGTCGGGTCGTTTCCGATCCCAACCTCGAGCACCCAGTCCTGGAAATCGCCGGGCGCGGCGGCCTTCCCGAAGAGAGTTACGGGGACGCTGGTGATGACGGCGCCCTCGGGAGGATCCGTGAACCCCACGATCGGCTGCGGCGTGTCTTCGGTGCAGACGTCGTGGGGCACGAAGAGGATCTTCTGGTCCTTGAACCCGTGCTCCTCGGCCCAGCGTTTGCCCTGCTCTTCCTCCGTCAGCCACTTGCGCGCCCAGGGATCGGTGACGTCCAACCCGAGCTTCTCGACGGCGTACTCCGGGCAGGCAGCCGAGGCCAGCAGCAGGCTGAACGAGTCGATCCATGGCTTCTGCCACAGGTCCTTTTCTTTCGGGAGCGGGGGTTGATCCAGGGCGAAGAACTCGACCCGCTGCGACGGGCACCACTCGGAGGGTTCGGCGCCCGAGACCGAGCAGATGACCCTCTCGACGACGGTATCCGGGCGGACGAAGCCGCTCGGACCGCCGCCGGTGACCAGGGGCATCGCCGCTTGCATGACCTGGCTCCAGATGGGCCCCGCCCCGGCCACGCCCGAGATGTCTTCCATTGGGGTGTAATCGGCGTTGCCGAGCCAGACCCCCACGGCCAGGTCGGGCGTGAAGCCGAGAGTCCAGTTGTCGCGGAAGTCGTTCGTCGTGCCGGTCTTGACCGCCGCCTCGAAGGGAAGCCTCAAGATCGAGTTGGCGCCGAAAGACGGCGCCCGCGCGTCGTTGTCGGCCAGGATCGACGTGATCAGGTAGGCCTGATCCGGCCGCAGGATCGGCTGCGCGTCGGGCGGCTGGTATTCGTAAACGACCTCGCCGCTCGAATCCTCGATGCGGGTGATGGCCACGAGAGGCACGCGCCTGCCGCCGTTGGCGAAGACCGAGTAGGCCCCGGTCAGCTCGAGCAGCGAGACGTCGCCCCCGCCAAGGGTCAGCGCCAGACCGTAATCCTCGCGGTCGAGGGTGGTGATGCCCAGGCGCCGGGCGAAGGCCAGCAAGCCTTCCTCCTGGGGCGTCGCCGGGTCGTCGTAGATCCCGACGAATTGGAGCGCCTTGACGGCCGGGATGTTGTACGAACTGCCCAAAGCCGTGCGGACGGTGACCGGACCATGAAAACGGCCGTCGTAGTTGACGGGTTTGTACGGGTCCCGCGGATCGTTCGGGTCGCCGGAGGGCGGGAACTCGGAGGGGATATCCCACAGCAGGGTCGCCGGAGTCCAGCCCTTCTCGAAGGCGGCGGCGTAGGTCAGCGGCTTGAAGGCGGAACCGGGCTGACGCGGAGCGACGGCCATGTTGACCTGGCCGTCGATATCTTCGTTGAAGAAATCGGCCGAACCGACCATGGCCAGGATCTCGCCTGTCGAAGGCCGGAGCGCGACGAGAGCCCCGTTGGAGGCCCTGTGCTCCGCCAGTTCAGCCACGTGGGTGCGTACCGCTTCCTGGGAGAGGTCCTGAATCTCCGGGTCGAGCGTGGTATGGACGGTGAAGCCGGAGCGGTAAATGGTCTGCGGGTCGTAGAGGCCCTCGAGCTGTTCCCGGATGTACTGCACCCAATGCGGATAGCGGATGTTGACGTCCGGTTCGGGGAAGGTGTAGTTGGTGGTCTCGGCGGCCGCGGCGCCGGCGGCCTCGGGGGAGACGCAGATCGGTTGCGGGGCGTTGCTGACGAAGATGCAGCCTTGCTCGTCGGAGGTGATGGCCATCAGCCCGAGGATCGTCCGCTGGCGATCGAGGGTGGCCTGGCGATTGGTGTAGACATCGTAGACCGACGGCGCCTGGATCAGGCCGGCCAGGAAGGAGGCCTGGCTCAACGTCAGGCGATCGGCGGTGAGGCCGAAATAGGTCTCGGCGGCGGCTTGGATGCCGTAGGCCAGGTTACCAAAGTAGATCTGATTGAGATAGAGCTCGAGGATCTCGTCTTTGGTGTAACGGCGGGTGATCTCGGCCGCCAGCAGGATCTCGCGGATCTTGCGCAGCGCCGAACGCTGCGAGGCCTCTTCCGGCGTGAAGAGCAGGTTGCGGGCGATCTGTTGGGTGATCGTGGAAGCGCCCGGGCCGCCGCCCCCGGCGACGACGTTTTGCCAGATGGCGCGTCCGATCGCCAGCAGATCGAAGCCGGGGTGGCTGTAGAACTGGGAGTCCTCGGTGGCGATGACCGCCGCCAGCACATACGGCGAGATCTCTTCGAGCGGCGTGTAGGTGCGACGGCCGGCCTGCGGATCGAGGATCTCGTAGAGCAGATGCCCGTCGCGGTCGAGGATGCGCGTCGTTTCGAATTGCGCCGCATGCGACTGCAGGTCCTCGACCGACGGCAGTGTGGCGGCCAGGGCGAAGTACTGGAGGACCGCCAGGGATAGCAGCAGGACCAGAAGCGCCGCGCCGGCAAACAGGGCCAGGACGGCCATGCGCACCAGGCAGCTTCCCCAACCGCGCGCGCCGCGGCGGCGATGGCGCGGTGGGGGAGAGGCGGGGATGAAAGCCGCCGGCGTGACCTGGGTTGCGCCGACGTCGCTCTCCGTCACCCGTCGCGGCAGGTCGTTGTCGCCTCCCGGGTCCGGCAGGGTGGGCCCCAGCTCGGAAGAGGCGGCGGGCCGGCGCGCGGGCGGGCGCGGGGTGGCCAGATCGGAAGGGAGCCGAGGGGGCGGTCTGTGTCCGGCGTGGGGATCAGCCGAGTCCTTCATCACGGGAGAGGATGCTATCACCGCCGGCGGGCGGGGGAAAGCCCCGGCCGGGAAGGCTCATCGAGCCTTCAGGAAGGGAAACGCGGGGATCCCTTGGGACGAGAGCGGCACCCCGTGCGGGCGACCTTCTGCCCCATGAGCCGCCCTGCCTGATGTCATGCTGAGGCGCGAAGCGCCGAAGCATCTGCTGTTTGGTCTCGGGCGGCGAACAGCAGATCCTTCGCTCGCGCGCCCTAAGGGGAGACGTCCGTGACGACCGCTCAGGATGACACTGACGCGCGGGAGGCCTCAACCGGCCGGCTTGCTCGCCACCAGGACAGTCCAGCGGCCTTTCATCACCGACTGGCCCGACTGGTTCTTCACGTCGAAGGCCAGGCCCACCAGACCGCCGCCGAGACGCGGGAAGGGCTTGACCTCGTCGACCTCGAGGTCGGCATAGACGGTGTCGCCGATGTAGACCGGGAGGCTGAACTTCCAGTCGTTGATCTCGCGGAAGGCGAGCACGGTGCCCTCGAGGATCCCGGTCCGGACCGCCAGGCCCGAGACGATCGAGAGGCCGAGCAGCCCGTGCGCCACGCGCCGCCCGAAGCCGGACTGCGCGGCATAGACCTCGTCGGTGTGGATCGAGTTGAAGTCTCCCGAGACGCCGGCGAAGGTGACGATGTCGGCCTCGGTGATCGTGCGCGCCCGCGTCCGCATCTGCTGGCCCACCTGGAATTCCTCGAAGGTGCGGCCACGCGGCAGGGTCGGAGTCGGTTCCATCAAGGTGCCTCCCAGGCAGGCGGCATTCTAGCATCATCCGAACCGGCCCCGACCTATCTGTCGTCGCGCCCTGGAGATTCCTCGCTCGCCCTTCGGCTGCGCTCAGGGCTCGCTTCGCGGAGCACCCCGGAGGGGCGGAATGACATGAAGAGGAGCCGTCGGCGGGGGTGCCTGTACCCTTCTGTCATTCCGAGCGCCCGTAGGGCGCGAGGAATCCCCCGGACGCCCCGAATTGCGCCGTACCTTCCGGGCGAGACGCCTCCCCGGGGTCCCGCATGAGCCAGACAGCCGCGACCGCCTTGGCCCGCCCTCCATCCGCCGCTAGAATAGCCCGCGTGAGCTTCGATCCGATCCCACTGACCGGCCCCGTCTCGCTGCGGATCGCCGCCGATGCCCTGAGCGGCCCGACCGACTACGCCGACGACCAGATCTGGGAGCTCGTCCCCGGAGGCGATCCGCCGGCGTTGGCGCTGACCACGTCGTATGGTCGGCGGGCATCAAGCATGCGCATCTTCGCCAGCTTCGGGATGGGAGGCCCGGTGGTCAGCGATCCGTCCGCTTTCGCCACTCCTGCCGTCCTCGACTCGATTCTGCCCTCCTACCTGAGCCTGCGCTTCTCGCCTCTGGCCGGCCTGCACGTTCGCGCCGAATACCGCGTCGTGGACTCTCACACCGTGGCCGGCCGCTTCACGCTGACCAATGCCACCGACCGCTTCCGGCCCGTTCGCCTCGGCCTGCACGCAGTTCTTGTCCCGAGCCGGGGGGGACAAGGACTGCTGCCGCAGTCGTTCTCCGGCGCGACGGCCATAGCCGGCAAGACCGGCGGGCTCGAGCCGGTGCTGTTTCTGACGGGAGCCGCCATCGAAGAGCCCGGCCTGTCTGCGGCGCTGCTCGTCCGCGCCGACCTGGCGCCCGGTGCCAGCCGATCCTTCACCTGGGCCGAAGCGGCGTTAGCCGCGGCGGACGACTCCTTCGAACGCGCCCGGCAGACGGCGGGCCGTGCCTGGGACGCGGAGGTCGCTCGGCTGGAACGGATCCACAATCGCTGGGTGGAGGTACGCAGCGGAGATCCTGAATGGGACGCCGCCTTCCACTTCGCCCAGCAGAGCGCATTGAACGCCCTGGTCGGCCCTGGACCTCTCAGCTCGCGCCTGTCGTTGGTCTGCGAGCGCGTGCCGGATCGCGGGTTTTCCCCGTCCGGAGACGGCCGCGACCACGGCGACGGATGGGACGGCCCTTCGGCGCTGGAGGCGTACTGCACGCTGCAGCAGATGGTGTGGGCCGCACCGGAGGCCGCCGCCGAAGTCGTGCGCAGCTTCTGGGACAGTCAGGGCGCGGCAGGGGCGATCGACGCGCGGCCAGGCGCGGCCGGCCAACGGGCGCGCCTGCTGTGCCCGCCGTTCCTGGCGACCCTGACGCTGAAGATCCATGAGGTCCTGCAAGACTCCGCCTTTCTCCAGGACGGTTTTCGCGCGTTGTGGCTCTCCTTCCGCGCCTGGACTACCTCGGCGCACGATCGCGACGGCGACGGGTGGCCGGAGTGGGACCACGGCGGCCACCCTCCATGGGCCGTGTTGTGGGCCAAAGGGGGGCCGGACACGGCGCTGGACACGACGGTCGTTGAAGATCCGGCGCTGGCGGCGTTGCTTTACCGCGAGGCCGCCGCGCTGCAGACGATGGCGGAACGCCTCGGCCGTCCCGAGGCCGTCGCCGAGCTGTCCGCGCGACAGCAGCAGCTTCGGGGAATCCTGCAGCGGGCCTGGGCCCCGGAGCGGCGGATCTTCCGCCGCGTCGAACGCGAGACCCATCGAACTTCGCCGGCGGAGCCGGTGGCACGCGGCCAGGGGCCGGGACAACGGAAGGCAGGGCGCCGGCTAACTCACCCGGCGCGCCTGGCCATGCGCATCGCCACGCAGGCCGGCGCTGCCCACGAGGTCCGTCTGCGCATCCGCGGGCGCCTCGAGTCGGGCCGCGTGCGCGTCGAGGCGGTCGGACCGGAACGGTTCCGCTGGATGTGGGAAGAGGGCACGGCGATCACCGAGCTGGTCTTCGCCTCGGTCGAATCGGTCGAGGTGCTCGGCCTGCCGGACGGGACGGCCTGGGAGGTGACCGGACTCGACCTCGAGCGAGAGGACCTGACCCTGCTTCTGCCATTGTGGGCCGGCATGGTGGAGCCGCAGCAGGCGGAGGCCATCGTCCGGGGCGCGCTGCTCGAATCGGAACGTTTCCTGCGCCCCGGCGGGCTCTCGTCGGTGCCCCGGCACGACCCTGCCTATGACGCCGTCGGCGCCGATCCACGTGGGGGCGTTAACCCGGCCCTCAACCTGCTTCTGGGCGAGGCCCTGGTCCGCTACGGTTTCCGCGCAGAAGCGGCCGACCTGCTGAGGCGAATCCTGCGCGACGTCATCGACTCGCTGCGCCGAGACCACGGCCTGCACCAGGCATTTCACCCGGAGACCGGCGCCGGCCTGGGCCGTCGCAATGATCTGCGCGGTCTTCCGCCCCTGTCGCTCTTCCTGGACATCCTTGGGATCGACCTACTCTCGCCCGATCGCGTGCAACTGCAGGGGAGGTCACCGTTCGCGGGTAGGGTCGTGGTACGCTGGCGCGGGCTGACCATCGACCGAGCCCAGTCGGAGACACGTGTTCAGTTCGGCGATGGCGGAAGCGCCACGGTCGAAGGCGAAGAGGCGGTGGTCGTCGAACGGGTTGAAGAGGACCAGCGAGGGGATGCGGAGAGGAAGGCCGCGAGAGGATGATCGACCACGCAGCGCGCCACAGCCGAAGATGCGGGCGGGGCGGACGGGAGGCCTGGCTGCACGGCCATGCGCTTGACGCACGCGAGGTCTTTCTGCCGGACGGCCCCGGATGAGTTCGTTTCTTCAGCTTTCCCTGGTTCTGACGATCATCATCCTGGCGGCGAAAGCCGGCGGCTGGTTGAGCATTCGACTTCACCAACCGGCCGTCCTCGGAGAGCTCCTGGCCGGCCTGCTTCTGGGACCGACCGTCATCAACCTGCTGCATCTGCCTCTCTTCGACTCCCCTTCGTTGGAAGAGACCGTCCTGAACCTGGCCGAGCTGGGCGCGGTGCTGATGATGTTCATCGCCGGGATGGAGGTCGACCTGAAAGAGATGGGACGCGCAGGCCGGGTCGCCGCGCTGGGTGGTGTCCTGGGTGTGGCCGTGCCGCTGCTGATGGGGGCCCTGGTGGCCGTTCCCTTCGGGTACGCAGGCGAGGAGGCGGTCTTTATCGGGATCATTCTGACGGCGACAAGCGTTTCGATCTCGGCCCAAACGCTGCTGGAGCTCGGTGTGCTTCGCACCCGGGAGGGCCTGGCCATGCTGGGTGCAGCCGTCGTGGACGACATTCTGGTGATCGTGCTGCTGTCGGTCTTCCTGGCGCTGGTCGGCGGCGCCAGCGCGCCGGGAGCCGTGGCCGTCATCGTGGTGAAGATCTTCGTCTACATGCTCCTGGCCGGCGTCGCCGGGTGGGTGGTGCTGCCACCGATGATGCGCTGGGTGGATCGCCAACCGATCAGCGAAGGGCTGGCGGCGCTGGTCCTGTCGAGCGTGCTCCTGTTTGCGTGGGCGGCGGAGGTGGTTGGCGGGCTGGCGGCGATCACCGGGGCCTTCATCGCCGGCGTGGGCCTCAGCCGCAGCCCCTTGCGCGACAAGACCGAGGGGAAGATCCGCACGATCGCGTACACCTTCCTGGTACCGGTTTTCTTCGTGAGCATCGGGCTGCAGGCCGATGCCCGATCGATTGCCGGCCTGGCGCTGGTGTTCCTGTTGGCGCTGCTTCTGGTGGCGGTCCTCTCCAAAGTTCTCGGGAGCGGGCTCGGGGCGCGCCTGGGAGGCTTCACCGGAGTCCAGGCGTTGCGGGTCGGCGTGGGCATGGTCTCGCGCGGCGAGGTCGGCCTGATCGTGGCCTCCGTGGGAGTCAGCCAGGGGTTGGTCGATCCGGCGTTATTCTCGATCATCGTCGTGCTGGTGCTGCTGACGACGATCCTCACCCCGGTCATGTTGCGCCAGGTCTTCCCCAGGGCGGCGCGACCGACCCCGGCCGGCCCCGAGGAGGGCTGAGATGCCGAAACTCATCGTTGCGATCGTCCTGAACATCGACACCTGCCACGATGTCATCCGCGTTTGGGAGGAGGCGGGCGTGAGCGGCGCCACCATCCTCGACTCCATTGGCATGCGCCACCTGCTGGAACACACCCAGCGCGATGACCTGCCCCTGATGCCCTCGCTGCGCTCGCTGCTCGAAAGCGAGGAGTACAACCACCGGACGATCTTGAGCGTCGTCCCGGACGACCTCGACGTGGAGGACCTGGTGCGGCGCACCGAGGCCGTCGTCGGCAACTTCGACGATGCCGACACCGGCTTTCTCTTCGTCGTCCCGGTACTCCTGGCGCGGGGTCTCGGCCGACGCCCGTCCGGCGGATCGGCGGCCGGAGGCGGGGAGGTCTGAACGAGGCGCCCCCTGCCTACGGGCGCGAGGGTTGGCGGGCCGGGGCGGCCTGGGGCGAGGCCAGGAGCACCGGCACCGGGAATACCCGCCATCCGATGAGGGTGATCAGCACACACGCCGCCCCCGCCGCCAGCAACGTCTGAGGGACCCCGATCCGCTGACCGACGGCGCCGAAGAGCAGAGCCCCTAAGGGCCAGAATCCGCCCAGAGCCCAGGTGTAAGCGCTGACCAGACGGCCGCGCAAGGCGTCAGGGGCCAGGAGTTGGACCAGGGTGTTGGTCACCGTCAGTTGGGCGATCAGCGCATACCCCATCACCACGAGGGCCGCCAAGATGAGCGGGAGCGTGGTGGCCACGGCCAAGAGGATGAGCGAAGCGGCGAAAAGAAGCCGCTGCAGGAGGAGCTGCCGCGGACTGGGGGCCGACTTGCCTCGAATGGCCAGAAGGATCCCGGCCGCGAGTGCGCCGACGCCCATCGCCGCCATCAGTCCGCCGTAGCCTTTCACCCCCAGGTTGAGCACTTCGCTGGCCAGCGCCGGCAGCAGCACCGAGGCCGGAAAGCCAATGAGGCTGAAGACGGCGATCATGACTACCAGGCCCAAGACCGGACGGTCGCGTCGCAAGTAGCCCAGGCCTTCGTGCAATTCGCCGGCACCTCCGGCAGCGGAGGCGCGGATCGGGGGCGGCGGCAGATGCATCACCATCAGGGCCAGCAGCACCGCCAGGAAGCTCAGGGCGTTCAAGCCGAAGGCCATCGCCTCGCCCCAAGTGGCGACGACGATCCCGCCGAGCGCCGGCCCGAGAATACGTGTCCCGTTGAACACCGACGAGTTGAGGGCGATGGCGTTGAGCAAGTCCTCGCGGTCGACGAGGTCGCTGAAGAAGGCCTGCCGGGCCGGCATGTCCAGGGCGTTGACCACGCCCAGCAGGAGCGAGAGGATCAGCAGGATGTCGTAGGTGATCTGTCCGCTGGTGGTGAGGTAGGCCAGGACGGCGGCCAGTACCATGAACGTCGACTGAGTCAACAGGAGCAGGCGGCGCCGCGGGTGCCGATCGACGAGGACGCCCATGAAGAGGGACAGAAACAGAACGGGGAGGAAGCTGGCGAACGTGATCGCCCCCAAGCTCAACACGGAACCGGTGAGCTGATAGGCGAGCCACAGCAGGGCCGTGGTCTGCATCCAAGTGCCGAGCAGGGAGATGAGCTGGCCGAAGAAGAACCAGCGGAAGGCCGGGTAGCGCATGGCGCCGAG
>CAYUWF010000045.1:0-5929 GCA_964448245.1 uncultured Anaerolineaceae bacterium
TGGCGTTCGATGACTTCGATGAACGACGTCGGCCGGTCCTGGATCGGCCGCGAGAACACCTGCAGCAGGTAGCCCTCGTCGTCGCGGTCGACCAGGATGCCCAGCTCGCGCAAGGCCTCGAAGGGCTGGTCGATCACCCCGACCCGCGCCCGCGCGATTTCGTAGTAGGCGTCGGGGACGCGCAGAAACTCCACGCCGCGCTGGCGCAGCGCCCGGACCGTCGCCAGGATGTCGCCCGTCGCCATGGCGATGTGCTGCACCCCGGGCGTCAGATAGTAGTCGAGGAACTCCTCGATCTGGCTCTTGCGCTTCCCCTCGGCCGGCTCGTTGATCGGGAACTTGATCCGGCCTTCCCCGCCTTCCATGACCTTCGACATCAACGCCGAGTATTCGGTGCCGATGTCCTGGTCGCTGAAGTGGATCAATTGGCGGAAGCCCATCACCTCGTGGTAGAAGCGCACCCACTGGTTCATCTTGCCCAACTGGACATTGCCCACCACGTGGTCGATGGCCGCCAGGCCGGTCGATTCGGAAGCCTGGTCGATCGGCCGATAGCCCGGGGCGAAGGCGCCGTTGTAGTCGCCGCGGTCGACAAACACGTGCAGCACTTCGCCGTAGGCCCGGATGGCGGCGGTGCGCAAGACGCCGTGGTCGTCGCTTTCTTCCCGTGGCCCCCAGGCGCTCTGGGCGCCGCGGGCCGTGGTCTCGCGATGCGCCGCTTCGACATCCTCCACCACCAGCGCGATCGCCTTGACGCCGTCGCCGTGCAGCAGGTGGTGCGCCGCCATCTCGTGTGACGGCCCGTACGGCGCCGAGACGACGAAGCGGATCTTGCCCGACTCGAGGACGTAGGAGGCGAATTGCCGATTGCCCGTCTCGAGACCGGAATAGGCCGTCGGGCGGAAGCCGAAGGCCTTCCACCAGTAGTACAGCGCGTGTTTGGCGTTGCCGACCCAGAAGTGGAGGTGGTCGATGCCCTTCAGGCGGAGGAAGTCGCCTTCCTCCGTGATCGGCCGCGCGTCCAGCGCCTGCTCCGCCATGCCTCGCCTCCTCACCGACGCCCGCAGCGGCGTCACCCGCCCAGGTCTCTCTGGCGTCCCCTCCGCGGGAGGCCCCACGCAGCTTCGGGGGCTCCGCTCCATTAAAACACGCTTGCCGGCAGACCGCAGCCGGCAAGGCACGTGAGTTGCGGCGGCTCAGTTCGCCCGCAGGGCCTGGGCCAGGCGGGGCACGGCTTCGCGGATGCGCTCGGGCCCGACGTTGCTGAAGTTCAATCGCAGCGCATTGCGGGCCCCGCCGTCCACGGCGAAGGCCGACCCCGGGATATAGGCAACCTTGCGCCCCAGCGCCGACCGGAACCGTTCCCAGGTGTCGACCTCTTCCGATAGGGTCATCCAGACGAACAGACCGCCTTCGGGGCGCGTCCAATGCGCATCTTCCCCGAAGTGCGCCTCGAGTTCCGCCAGCAACGTGTCCCGCCGCTCGCGGTTCGCCTGGTTGAGCTGTTCCAGATGCGGCTCGAGCAAGCCTTGCGAGACGAAGCGGTAGACGGCCCGCTGGATCAGCCCCGATGATTCCAGATCGAGCGATTCGCGCAGGACGGTGATACGTTCGGACAGCGTCGGCGGCGCGACGATCCAGCCCAGGCGCAGCGCCGGCGCGATCATCTTCGAGAACGAGCCGACATAGCACACCAGGCCGGTTTCGTCGTGGGCCTTGATCGGCGGAGTCGGCACGCCATCGAAGCGCAGCGCCGAGTAGGGATCGTCTTCGATGAGAGGCACACCGTAGGCCGCCGCCAACGCCGCGGCGCGACGCCGCTTCTCGGGCGTCAGCGAGACACCCAGAGGATTGTGGAAATCCGGGATCAGGATGATCAGGCGCGGCCGGGGGGAGCGGCGCAGGGCTTCCTCCAGGGCGTCCATGTCGGCCCCGGTGGTCAGGTCGGTCGGGATCGTACGGACCTCGGCCCCGCGCCCGGCGGTCACCTGCTGTACGCCGGTGAACGTCACCGCCTCCACCACGGCCGCATCGCCGCGATCGAGGAAGAGCCGCGACAGGATCGCCAGCCCCTGTTGCGCGCCGCCGGTGATGAAGACCTCGTCCGGCGCGCAGGCCACTCCGCGCCGCGCCATCCACTCGGCGATCCACTGTCGCAGAGGCTCGAAGGGCGGACTGTACTGCAGGGCGCGGGCCCCGTCCTCCATCAGCACGTCGTCCAGGCAGCGACGGACGTCGTCCAGGGGAAGCAGGGTGCTGGCGGGGAGTCCCCCGGCGAGCGAGATGATCTGCGGGTCGACCGCAAGCGCCAGCAGCTCGCGCATCACGGAGCGTTTCAGGTCGGCGACTTCGGAGGCGAGGTGGAGCGTAGGGGTAGTCACGGCGGAATTATAGTCTGTTGGCGCTCGACCCCTTGACCGGCCGAGCCGGCTGGGTCGGTAATCTAGCAGGCTGCTGAAAAAGCCCGTTCCCACCTCACCCCCCGACCCCTCGCGACAGCCGCATCTGCGGCGCAGGTGAGCAGCCCGGTGGGCCTCTCCGCCGACAGCGCCCGAGCACGAGCGGCTTCGTGGCAGAGAGGCCCTCCGCTTCGCTACGGGCGGCTCCGCGCGGGGCAGGAGCTGCGGGGGATGGGGGTTTGACGACGGTCGCCATTTTTCAGCAACCTGCTACGACTGAGGCGGTCCGAGTTTGCCGCTTCGAGGTTACAGGCTTGGCGATGTGCCTGTCGTGCGCTGCCGTTCCGGCTACACTGGCGTTGGGTGCGGCGCCGCCGACGAGCGGGAGAGGACTCGCCGCTCCCGGCCGGACGCCAACCCCGCCCCCGCCTGCCGATTTCGACTCGGGCGGCCGTGACGGTGGTGGCGCTGGTCGTCGGCGCCGCCACCTATCACCCTCGACGCCTACTCGGCTGACCCGGCCTCCCCCGGCGGCGACGCCGGAAGCGTCTGGTCCAGCGCCAGGCTGACCTCCCGCTCGATCTCCGCCCGCGTCGGCCGCCGCCTTCCGCGCATCCCCCCAACGATCGTCGTCCCCACGGACCGCGAGATCCCCTGCAGCCGTTGGCGCGAGAGCCGTTCGCCGCGATCGAACCAGGCGGCGGCGCCGTAGCCCAGCGCCGTCGTTCCCCCGGCTGCGACCGCGGCCGAGACCAGCCATCCCGGCGGCCCCCCCAGCTTGGCCAGCTCATAGAACAACGTACGGGCCAGCCAGCCGAGGCCAAAGGTGACCAGGAGTTCACGCGCTCGCGCCAAGGTGATGCGATAGCCATAGATGCGCGCCAGGGAAAGCACGAGCGAGGTCTGGACGAGGATCAGCGGGATGAAGTCGATCATCGGCAGCGGCGTGAGGGCGATGGCCGCGGCGGTGGAGGCGGCCCGGCCGATGGAGGCCCGCGCCAGGGCCCCGCGATACGCCGGCAGCGCCTCGCCCAGGGCGGCGACGATCTCCGGCTCGCGACGGGCGATCTCCAGCAGCATCCGCTCGAGCCCGGCGCCGGTGCGGGCGCTGATCGGCAGGATATCTTCCGTCGAAAGCCCAAGCGCTTCCGCCGTCCGGGCGTGCACCTTCGGCCGGCCTTCCCCGACGGCGTCCATCTTGTTCAGCACGACGACCCACGGCCGCCCGAGGCCGACGAGCACGTCGAGAAGCAGCTTCTCCAGTTCCCCGATCGGCCGGGTGGCATCGAACATGATCACCAGGACGTCGGCTTGGTGCGCCGCCGCCATCGCCCGGGCCAGCGGCTCCTCGACTTCGGCCCCGGCCTCGGAAGAGGCCGTGGCCCCCGGCGTGTCCACGAGCGCGAACAAGCCCAGGTCGCCTTCCTGAGCGAGGCGGGTCGTCCCGGGCTGCGGCCCAACCTTGGCGTGATCTTCTTTCTTGAGAATGAGGCGGTTGTAGAGGGTGGACTTGCCGGCGTTCGGCGGGCCGACGATCGCCACACGCCGCCGGTCCCCTGCCGTCAGCCGAACGTGGGTCAGCCCGGCGCGGAGGAGGCCCCGCCAACGCCCCAGGTTTCCGGGGAGCAGCCGCAGGACCTTGTCTAGCTCCTGCCTTCTCGCCGGTGGGAGGACCTCCCATCGTCGTCGCAAGGGCTCGGTCCAACTGTCGGAAGCGGAGATTCCTGGGTTTTCCTCGGCGGCCACGAGGAGGATTCTACGCCTTCGGCTTGCGAACCTTGTGGATAACCCGATCGAAACTGTGGAAAACGCCTTGCGGCTGGGGAAAGTCCCAAGGGACCGCTCGCTGGCCTTCCTTATATATGGGCGTGCCGGCCCCTCATACCCCCACCCTTGTGGGGGGGCTCGACGGCCCCAGCGTTGGCTCCCGGTCTATCAAGAAATGCCCAACAGGAAGGCTGTTGAGAAACGGGTCGCACCTCACCCCGATCCCTGGCCGGTTTCTCGGCGCCGCAGGCGGAGGTGGCGGGCGGGCTGCCCGCCACCTGGACTTCTCCACATATCGACAGCCCCTACGACGACTACTATTTAACCAGACTCCTCAGGAAGAAAAGAGAGGTGGAGGGTTTCCCTGCCAGAGATCACAGCCATCCACGGAACTCCATGGCCTGGACGACGCGGTCAATGGCGACCATGTAGGCTGCGTCGCGCATCGAGACGCCCTTGTCGAGAGACACTTCGAGGACGGCCTTGAAGGCCACCGTCATCTTCTCATCCAGCCGGCTCAGGACCTCGTCGCGGCTCCAGTAGTAGTTCATGTCGTTTTGGACGCCTTCAAAGTAGGAGACGGTGACGCCGCCGGCGTTGCACAGGAAATCGGGGATGACGAAAACGCCCCGCGACTCGAGGACCTTGTCGGCCTCGGGGGTGGTCGGGCCGTTGGCGCCCTCGGCGACGATCTTGACGCGCGGGCTGAGGCGGCCGACGGTCTCGCCGGTGACCTGGGCTTCGATCGCCGAGGGGATCAGGATATCGACCTCCTGGGAGAGCCAGGCGTCGCTACCCTCCAGGGCATAACCAGCGGCGACCGCCTTCTTCTTGTCGACCGTGCCGTAGACATCCGTGATCGTCTGTAGGAAATGTGGGTCGACGCCGTCCTTCTTTAGAAAGGTGTGGGAGGTCATGTCGTTGTGGTCCCAGCACGAAACGCCAACGACCTTGCCGCCCAGCTGCTCCACGAACCCGATGGCGGCATACTGCGCCACGTTCCCGAAGCCTTGGACGGAGGCGGTCAACTTGTCCGGTTCGAGCTTGAGATGGCGCATGGCCTCGCGCAGCGTGTGGACCACGCCGAAGCCGGTGGCCTCGGTGCGGCCGAGCGAGCCGCCAGCGCCGACCGGCTTGCCGGTGATGACGCCGGGGGTATAGGCGCCGACGAGCTTGGTGTACTCGTCCATCATCCAGCCCATCATCTTCGGCGACGTGCCGACGTCGGGGGCCGGCACGTCCAAGCGCGGGCCGATGTTCTTCCAGATCTGGTCGATCCAGCCGCGGCACAGCCGCTCCTGCTCGCCGCTGCTCAGCGTGGCGGGATCGACGGCCACCCCACCCTTGCCGCCGCCCAGCGGGATGTCGGCGACGGCGCACTTCCAGGTCATCCACATCGCCAGGGCGCGGATCGTGTCGAGGGTCTCGCTGGGGTGGAAGCGAATGCCGCCTTTAGCCGGGCCGCGGGCGTCGTTATGCTGGACGCGGTAGCCGAAGAAAACCCGCATCGAGCCGTCGTCCATCCGTACCGGGATCTGGAAGCGGAACTCGCGCAGCGGCCAGCGCAGGACGGAGGAGATGCCGCTGTCGAGATCGATCTTCATCGCCGCGCTGTCGAACTGAGCCTGAGCCATCTCGAACGCATTCACGGTGGTCACCTCGAGAGACGGGGGGTTGCCCGGTGAGAATCGGCGGGTCATCCGACTTGTCCGAGGATCGGGGGCGGCGCGGCCGCCGGCAAGTGATTTCCCTCACTCGCCGGG
>CAYUWF010000045.1:6029-18054 GCA_964448245.1 uncultured Anaerolineaceae bacterium
CCCGGTTTGGCCCGCCCGCCCGCCTGCCGCATGACTTGTCCAAACAACCACTGGGCGACGGCTTTCTTGCCCTGCCGGTACTGCCGGACCTGGTCGGGGTGCTGGCGCAGCACCTGCTGGATGACCCGATCGACCGCGGCGACGTCGCTCAGCTGGCCCAGCCCCTCGGCCTCGACGACCGTCGCCGCTCGCCCGCCGTCCTCGAAGAGCCGTTGGAGGACCGCCTTGCCGGTGGCAGGGCTGATGAAATCGCCCTCGACCATCGCCACCAGTTCGGCGAACGCCTCAGGCGTGACCCGGCACGCGCCGATCGACGTATCCGACGCGTGCAGCCGGGCGAACAGCTCACCGGTCAGCCAGGAGGCGAGCTTGCCCGGCGGGACGGCGGGCGCAGCCGCCGCAGACCGCTCGAAGTAGTCGGCGACGGGAGCGTCTTCAGCCAGCTGGGCCGCCCGCCCGGGCGTGAGGCCGAAATCCCGCTCGAGGCGGCGACGGCGGGCTTCCGGCAGCACGGGCAGCGAGCGGCGGATGCGCTCGATCCAGGCCCGATCGACGTGCAGCGGCGGCAGATCCGGCTCGGGGAAGTAGCGGTAATCGTGGGCGTCTTCCTTATCGCGCTGCGGCAGCGTCTCGCCGCGCGCCTCGTCCCAGCCGCGCGTTTCCTGATTGACGGCCCGGCCCGCCGCTCGCAGACGTGTCTGGCGCTCGACCTCGAACGTCAGCGCATGCGCCATCGCCCGGAACGAGTTCAGGTTCTTGATCTCGGTCCGCGTGCCCAGGGACGTTTCCCCGGCGGGCCGGACGGAGGTGTTGGCCTCGAAGCGGATCGCCCCCTTTTCCATGTCGCCGGAGGTGACCTGCAGCGTACGCAGGACCGAGCGTAGCTCGGTGGCGAAGGCCTTGGCCTGCTCGACCGACGTCAGATCGGGCTCGGTGACGATTTCGAGCAGGGGGACTCCGGCGCGGTTGTAGTCGACGAGCGAATCCTGACTCCGATGGACGAGCTTGCCCGTGTCTTCTTCCAGATGGACGCGGCGGATGCGCACGCGGCGCTCACGGTCGTCGAGCGGCCTGCCCTCCCGGAAGGACACTGGGACGGTGTGAGTATCGTCGAAGGGTACGGAAAGGGCGCCGCCGCTGGCCAGAGGGGCCTCGTACTGGGAAATCTGAAAGCCCTTGGGCAGATCGGGATAGAAGTAGTTCTTGCGGGCGAACAGGCTGTCCTCGGCAACGGTGGAGCCCAGGGCCAGGGCGACGCGCAGGGCCAAATCGACGGCGTGCTGATTGATGACGGGCAGCGTACCGGGCATGCCCATGCACACCTCGCACACGGCGCGGTTGGGCTCGGCCTGCGCCGGATCGACCGCCGGGCAGGCGCAAAACATCTTGGTGCGCGTCAGCAGCTCGACGTGGACCTCAAGGCCGATAACGGGTTCGAAGGGCATGGCGGCGGGCGCAGGGCTCGGTGACGACATGGGTCGTGGGAGCTTCCCGCGAGCTTTAAGCTCGCGGGAAGCTAGTTGCTCTCAGCCATGCCGCTGCATGAAGCGGCGGATGCGCTCGAGCGCCTCTTCGATCTTCTCGTAGGCGGTGGCGTAGGAGCAGCGGACGAAGGCGCCGTCGGCGCCGAAGGCGTTGCCGGGAATGACCGCCACGCGCTCCTCCTGCAGCAGGCTCTCGGCAAAGGCCTCATCGCTCAGGCCGCTGGCGGCGATCGACGGGAAGGCGTAGAACGCGCCGAGCGGCTCGAACGTCGGCAGCCCCAGCTCATTCAGCCCGCCGACGATCAGTCGGCGCCGGCGGTCGTACTCGGCGACCATCGCCTGGACGTGCTCCTCCCCTTCCTGCAGCGCCCCCAGGGCGGCCGCCTGGGCCATGGTCGGGGCGGACATGATCGTGTACTGGTGGACCTTGCGCAGCTCGGCCAGCACCGGGGCCGGGGCGGCGGCGTAGCCGATGCGCCACCCGGTCATGGCGTAGTCCTTGGAGAACCCGCCCAGCGTGATCGTGCGGGGCAGCATCCCGGGCAGGGAAGCGAAGCAGACATGCTGGTGCTCGCCGTAGACCAGCCGGTCGTAGATCTCGTCCGAGATCACCAGCAGGTCGTGGCGCTCGGCCACCTGCGCCAGGGCCTCCAGATGGGCGCGGGACATGACGGCCCCGGTGGGATTGTTGGGATAGCCGATGAGCAGGACCTTGGTGCGCGGGGTGATGAGGTTCTCGACCGCCTCCGCCCGAACCTGGAAGGCGTCCTCCACTCGGGTTGTCAGCGGCACCGGCGTGCCGCCGGCAAAAGTCACTTCCGGCTGGTAGGCGACGAAGCACGGCGTGGGGACGATGACCTCGTCGCCCGGGTCGAGCACGGCCGTCAGCGCCAGGTAGAGCGCCTCCGAGACTCCGACGGTGATCAACACTTCGCTGCGAGCGTCGTAGTCCACGCCATAGCGGCGGCGCAGGTGTTCGGCGACGGCCGTGCGCAGTTCGATCGTGCCGGAATTGGCGGTGTAGTGGGTCTCACCCCGTTCGATGGAGCGCAGGCCGGCCTGCAGGATCGGGGGTGGCGTGGCGAAGTCCGGCTCGCCGATGCCCAGGGAGATGACGTCGTCCATGGTGGCGACGATGTCGAAGAAACGGCGGATCCCGGACGGGGGGACGGCGGCGACGCGGCGCGAGACGAAATCACGCACGGGTCAAGGACCCTCTTGGCGGTGTGGCAGGGCAAGCTCCCGGGGAGCTCTTGATTCACTCAAAGCACGCTCTCGATCATCAGTCGGCCGCCCTGCCAGAGGAGCGCGGTCGTCCGCTCGCCACAAGTATAGCCAGAATGACACTCGACAAGATCGGCCGGAGCCCCTTGCCTCTGGTTTCACCCGCTTCCCCGCAGCCGGCCAGATGACCGATTCACAACCAGTCCCGGCGCCAGAAGACGATGACGACGAGCAAGGCGGCGAGCAGCGAGGCGCCGACGAGAATCAAGAAGGCCGCCGGGTGACCCTGCAGGGGCAAGGCGATGTTCATCCCGTAGATCGAGGCCACCAGCGTCGGCAGGGCCAGAATGATCGTCACCGAGGCCAGGAACTTCAAGACGACGTTGAGGTTGTTGGAGATGATCGAGGCGAAGGCGTCCATCATCTGGCTGAGGATATTGCCGGAGATGGTGGTCATCTCCATCGCCTGGCGGAACTCGGTCAGGACGTCTTCCAGCAGCTCGAGATCGTCGGGGTAGGTCTGGAAGAACTGGCTGCGCTGCAGGCGTTCCAGCATGACCTCGTTGGACTTGAGCGCCTCGGTGAAGTAGACCAGGCTCTTCTGGCGCTTGAGCAGCTCGAGCAGTTCCCGGTTGCGCAGCGAGGCCTGCAGCCGATCCTCCAGGACGTCGACCGCCTTGTTGATCTCGCCCAGGTGGTGGAGGTAGCGCTGGGCCGTGACATGCAGGGCGTGCAGGACGAAGCGGTTGTGCTTGGCCGTGGAAAGGCGGCGCACGGCGCCCGAGGTCAGCTGGCGCAGGACTCCGACCTCGCGCGTGCAGACCGTGACCAGGTAGCGATCGGTCAGAACGATACCCAGCGGGACGGTGATGTGCGGGATGTCAGCCGCCTCTCCCTCGAAGTACGGCACACGCAGGACGACGAGCATCGAGCGGTCCGCCCGCTCGGTGCGCGCCTGCTCGCCCCGGTCGAGGGCGTGGGTGAGGAAATCCTCCGGCACGCCGAGCAGCGACTGAAGGCCGGCGATCTCCTGCGGGGTCGGGTCGACCAGGCTCGCCCAGGCGCCCTCGACCAGTTCGCCGATCGTCTCCAGGGCACCGTCGCGGCTCTGGTAGATCGTGACCATGGTGCACTCCGCCCCGGCCAGGCCGGCTCCAGACTACGCGAATCCGACCTCGGACGAGTCGCCGACGTTGAGCGAGCGATGGCGCCCGACGACGCGTGCCTCCCGCCCGATCAGCGACTGCGCCAGGGTGGTGTCGACGATGCTCGATCCGGCGTCGACGATCGAGTCCTGGAGGATCGACCGCTCGACGACGCAGCCGGCGGCGATCGTGACGTGCGGCCCGATCACCGCCTGGCGCACTTCGGCCGTCGGGTCGATGTAAACCGGCGGGACGACGAGCACCTGCGGACGGCGGGCGGCCTCGGCCGAGTTGTCGCGCCCATGGTCGAGCAGGAAACGATTGGTCTCGAGCAGCGACTCGGGGGTGCCGCAGTCCATCCAGACCTCGACCGGCTCGACGCGCATATCGAGCCCGCCGTCGAGCAGGATGTTGATGGCGTCGGCCAGGAAGTACTCGCCCTTGAGCTGCGCCCGGCGCTCCATCTGTGTCTCGATGGCCCGCAGCAGCGCCGATGCATCGGCGAAGTAGTACAGGCCGACGACGGCCAGATTGTTGTCGACGTCCTGCGGCTTCTCGACCAGGCGGGTGACGCGCCCGCTCGGGCCGACTTCGGCCACGCCGAAGCGGCGCGGATCGGGCACGGCCTTGACGAAGGCGACGGCCCCGGCCTTCTCCTTCGCCAGGCGCGACAGATCGGCCTCGATCAGGGTGTCGACGAAGACCATCAGCATCGGCCCGGCGAGATGATCGCGGGCGAGCCAGATGGCGTGCGACTGGCCGAGCAATTCGCGCTGCTCGACGTAGCGGGCTTGTAGTCCCGGGTAGGCCTGGTGGACGTACTCTTCGACTTGTTGGCCCAGGTAACCGACGATGAAGACGACCTCTTCGACGAAGGGTAGGCGGGCGAACGTGTCGAGGACGTGGCCCAGCACCGGCTTGCCGGCGACGGCCACCAGCGGCTTGGGTTTGGACCAGGTGTGGGGGCGCAGCCGCGTGCCGTACCCGGCCATCGGGATGACGACCTTCATCGCCGAACCTCCGCGGAGGAGCTTCGGGGAAGCTTCAAGCTTCCCGGAAGCTGTCGATGCCACTCGGTGTTCCGCTGATACGCATCGCACAGGCGCAGCAGCAGCGGCTCTGAGAGCGCCGGGCCGTTCAACTGTATCCCGATCGGCAGGCCCTGCGAATCCAACCCCACCGGGAAGGCCAGGCCGGGGACGCCGGCCAGGTTGGCCGGGAGGGTGAAGACGTCCTCCAGGTACATCGACAGCGGATCGTCGCCGTGCCCGCCGATGGGAAAGGCCGTCGTCGGCGTCACCGGGCAGGCGATGGCGTCGACCTGGGTGAAGGCGCGCTCGAAATCGCGCTTGATCAGCGTGCGCACGCGCTGTGCCTGGCCGTAGTAGGCGTCGTAGTAGCCGGCGGAGAGGGCGTAGGTGCCGAGCATGATGCGCCGCTTGACCTCGGCGCCGAACAGATCGCCGCGCGTCGCCAGGTATTGATCCATCAAGGGCGACGAGCTCCCCGCGAGCTCCAAGCTCGCGGGGAGCTGTGCAACCCGCGGTCCAAAGCGGATTCCGTCGTAGCGGGCCAAGTTGGCCGAGGCCTCGGCCGGGGCGATGATGTAGTAGACGGGCAGCGCCAGGTCGGTGTGGGGCAGGCTGACCTCGACGATCTGCGCGCCCAGAGTGCGGAAGACCTCGACGGCCTGCCGCACGGCCTGCTCGACTTCGGGCTGCATCCCCTCGATGAAGTACTCCGACGGGACGCCGATGCGGACTCCGCTCACCTTGCCGTTCAGCTCGACGTGCGGCGCCGGCTCGGCCCGGCTGGTCGAGTCGAGCGGGTCGTGGCCGGCCATCGTTTCGAACAGCGGCGTCAGCTCGGCGGCGGAGCGGGCCAGCACGCCGACGCTGTCGAGCGAAGAGCCGTAGGCGATCAAACCGTAGCGCGAAACGCGCCCATACGTCGGCTTGAGGCCGGTGACGCCGCAGAACGCCGCCGGCTGGCGGATCGAGCCGCCGGTGTCGGAGCCGAGGCCGGCGAAGCACAGGCGCGCCGCCACCGCCGCCGCCGACCCGCCCGATGAGCCCCCTGGCACACGGTCATGCGACCACGGGTTGTGGGTCACGCCGTAGGCGGAGTTCTCGGTCGAGGAGCCCATGGCGAACTCGTCGGTGTTGGTCTTGCCCAGGACGACAACGCCGGCGTCGATCAACCGTTGGACGGCGGTGGCGGTATAGGGCGGGCGGAACCCCTCCAGGATGCGCGAGCCGGCCGTCGCGGGGATGGCCTGCACGCAAAGGACATCCTTGACGGCGATCGGAATGCCGAGGGCCGCGGGAACTGCCTGGCCATTGCGGCGTGCTTCGGCCAGTCGGCGGTCGGCGGCGGCAGCCTGGGCCTCCGCCGGCGCCGGCACAACGGCCAGGAACGCGTGCAGCGACGGGTCGAGGGAAGCGATGCGCTCCAGGCAGGCGCGCGTTAGCTCGAGGGAAGACACCTCTCCGGCTCGCAGGGCGGCAGCGGCCTCAAGCAGCGACAGGTCCGTCAGGTCGGTCACATGCGGCTCAGGGTTCGAGGATGGGCGGGACGAGGAACATGCCGTCGGCGGTGGCCGATGCGTTGGCCAGGGCGCGCTCGCGTGGCAGGGGAGACCGCGGGGTATCGGGCCGAAGCGGGGCCTTAAGATCCTGGACGCCGGCGGTGGGAGGAACGTCGGTGGTGTCGACGCGCTTGAGCCGGTCGGCGTAGTCGAGGATCGCCGAGAGTTGCTCGGCATAGCGCCGCTCCTCCTCGGCTGTCAGCCGGAGGCGCGCCAGGCGTGCGATATGTCGGACCTCTTCGAGTGTCAGGGGCATGCCCGCGGATTATAGCCCCCTTCGACCACTCGGGTCCCCTCCGGGCAGACGGTGGCCCATCAGGCAGCCCGCGCGTAAGGTCTGGGGCAGGGCGGCGAAAGGGGATCGATCTGGATCAGAACTGTGCAGAGGGCGACGCGGCCCCGGTAGTGGTGAAGGCTCTCGTCGAAATCGGCGCAGGTGAGGAGCGTCACCCAGTCGAGCGACTCGTGTTTGAGGGCCGAGATCGCATCGCCGGCGACGGTCTCGACGCTGCGCACTTCGTAGCGATAGCACTGATCCCACGCTTCGAGGATGACCTCGTCGCCCCAGCGCAACTGCGATAGGTCGGCGAAGGGCCCCGGGGTCCCTCCGGCAGGGTGACGTGGCCGGTCAGCCCCGTGTTTCCAGGCCGCGGCGGGAAGGCGGTCCCCTCGAGATAGCCGACCTGATTCCAGAGCCAGCTCACATCCCACGCGGTGGGCTGTGAGGGCACGCCGACGATCGGAACGGCCACGCCGAGGGAAGGAATCTTCAACCACAGCTCTCCAGCGTCACGCTACCCGATCGGAGGGCTAGCGCCGTGACGCGCCCCGGTTGATGTAGAAGTCGGAGGGCCCGAGCATCGTGGCCATCATGGCACAGTTCGACGGGAGAGAGGGGCCGCGGTTTGCTTGCTGTCAGCGATCAGGCAGAACCCGCACCAGCACCGCGCCGAGCTCGCGCAAGGCCAGCTCGACCATGCCGCCCGGCTGAATGACGACGGTCGGCTCTAGCCCGGGGGCGGGACGCGAACGGCGCTGGGTGCGGGGCAGGATCCGTCGCGGCGAACGTCGGAGACGGGGAGTCGGCGAGGGGGTCGGTAAGGAAATGTGGCCCATTCTCATCCACTTCCATTGTAGGACGAGAGGCGCGCCTCGGAACTTGCTTGTTGCCTACAGCCGGGAGAGGAGGCGGATCGACTCCCTCCAACCCCTACCTTCCTTCGGGTGGGGTTGTGGCGATCGCCCCCTCGATTCGTCAATGCGAGCTGTCCCGAGCCGTGCGAGGGACAGCGTGGCAATCTCACCATTCCCCTGAGGCGATTGCCACCCCCACGCTACGCCTATCCTGAGCGAAGCCGAAGGGCTCGGGGCAGGCGGCGTCCTTCGCTAGCTCAGGAGGCCTCGCAATGACGTATGGAGGCCGACCACCGAGCCTGCCGGGGCAGGGAGACGGCTGAGACGGTGCGAGGGCAGCCAATGCGGCCGCCGGGTGGGACGTTGCCAAGAAAGAGCGCGGGGCGGCCTCCGCTCAGGGAGGACTACTCGTAGCGGAAGCGCGCGACGCCGACGATGAAGAACACCACCGCGAAGCTGAGCAGGACGGCCGCCTCCGGCAGGACCCGCTCCAGGCCCTGGCCGCGCATCGTGATGCCGATCATGGCCTGCATCGCCCAGGTCGTCGGTAAGATGAGCACGGCGGTCTGCACCGCCGGCGGGAAGAGTTCGATCGGATACCAACATCCGCCCAGCAGCGACAGGACCATGCCGAGCATGATGCTCAGGCCGCTGGCCTGAGCTTCGGTGCGCACGAAGGTCCCCAGCATCGTGCCCAGCGCCGCCGACGACAAGACGAAGGTCACCATGATCACGACCAGCGCCGCCGGCGACCGAGCCCATGGGACCTGGAACACGGCCACGGCGAAAACCACCAGCAAGGTGATTTGCGCCAGCGCCGTCAGCGACTGGCCGCTGATTGTCCCAAGCAGGAAGGTCGAGCGCGAGACGGGTGTCGTCAGCAGGCGGCGCAGTGTCCCGCTGCTGCGCTACGGCGACCTGGTCGCCGTCGACGGGATCAGCTTCGAGGCGCCAGCGGGCGAGGTCTTCGGCCTGTTGGGGCCCAACGGCGCCGGCAAGACCTCGACCCTGGGGTGGCTGGAGGAGATCCGTTTCCCGGAGGCACCCTGCAGGTGACGGGCATCGATCCGACGCGCAACGGCCGCCGGCTGCCCTGTTTGGGGTGCTGGTCGTCACGCCTTTCGCCTGTGGGGGGATCGGCGCTCTCTTCGGGGTGATCTCGGCCAGCAGCCGGGCGACGGTCCTGTGGTCGCAGCTCATCTTCCTGCCGTCGATGCTGATCGGCGGCCTGATGATCCCGCTCAGCCTGCTCCCGCCGGGGATTCAACGGCTCTCGGGCCTGCTGCCATCGACCCAAGCGATGCAGGCAATCCAGGGCCTGGCCTTAAGCCAGGAGACGGTGATCCCGCCGATGATGGCGCTGGCGGCGCTGGCGGGCGGCGGGCTGTTTTCGTTCGGCCTGGCGACCTATCTCTTCAAATGGGACACGTGCAACGCCAGCCCGCGCGGCCACCCGGCGCTGGCGCTACTCGCCTGGATTCCGTGCGCGCTGACGATCTTCCTTACCTGAGACGGAGCCTGCCCCGAGCGGCTCAGGATGCCTGTCCAGGAGACCGATGACAGTGGGCCGATTCCTAAGGACACGGCCCCGCCGGTGTGGCTCCCTCCTGTCCACAGGCGCGCAGGGCCGGGAGATCCGTCGTGGAGACGCTCGAGTTGACTCCTCCGGGCGTGCCGCGGATGGACCGGCCCTCGGCATCGAGACCGCGGCCGGGATCACCCGCGAAGGTCACCCATCCGTCATCGAAGCGCTCCATGGAAGCGCGAGCCTCTCCATCACCGGCCGGCCAGGCGTCGCCCTCGGGATTGACCACGTCGATCGTCTTGCCGGTGGGATCGATCAGACGGAGACGTTCGCCGGCGTTAGAGAGCGCACCAGTGTAGTTCGCGCCGGCAGGGAAGTCTGACACCGTCTGGTCGTCGGTGCGCTCGAGGATGGCATAGCCCCCTGGGGGGAGAATCCCGGTCAGGTCGATGTGGATGTCGTTGTCGTCGGTGAGGACCCACCCGTCGAGGTGGATGGCGGCGGACCCGGGATTCCACAGTTCGATCCACTCGTCATTGGCGGAGGCCAGCGTGCCGGCCCAGGCGACTTCATTGATGAGGGTCGAGCCGGCGGGGAAGGGGCCCGGCGGAGTGTAGAGGACGTTCTTCTTCCCCGGGGTCGGCCACAGGCCGTAGACCAGGACATCGTCGCCGTCGGGCAGGCGCCCATAGGACAGGTTGTAGGCCTTCACGCGCAGGTAGCGGATCTTGTCGACCAACGAGCCGTCGGGGGCCGAGAGGCGAATCGAGTCGCCGTCGTCGTTGAGCGCGATGTGGGTCCGCGAGCGGAAGAAGGCCGCGTATTCCCCCGGCTCGAGCGTTATCGACGGCAGCTCGTAGGGCGATGAACCGCCGAAGACGTAGTCGTCCAGTATCCAGCCCCTCAGGTTGACTGCGCCGGGCCCGCGGTTGTAGAGCTCGATGAACTCGTCGGCGGTGGTCACGCCGCCGGCGCCCTCCCAGTCGTAGTGCGGCCGGATGAGGACCTCGTTAATGACGACGCGGCCGGGGACCCAGGTGGGCATCGGGGTGGGGAACAACACCGAGTTGGGCCCACGAGGCGTGCCGCGCACGGCGTGGCCGGCGGCGTCGAGGCCAAGGCTGAAGTAGCCCGTGAACGTCCGCCACATTCCGTTGGTCCGCTCCATTGAGGCCCGGCCCGAGCCGTCGCCGGCTGGCCAGGCCCCGCCGCCCGGGTTCACCAGATCGATCTCGGTGCCGGAGGGGTCGATGAGCCAAAGCGTCTCGCCTTCATTCGATAGCGCACCGGTGTAGATCTGATCGGCGGGCTGATCTGAGATCGTCTGGTCGTCGCTGCGCTCCACGACGTAGTAGCCGCCGCTCGCCAGGACCCCCTGCAAGTCGATGTCGACATCCCCGTCGTCGGTCAGCGTCCAACCGTCCAACCGGATCTCCCCCGAACCTGGGTTGAGGAGCTCGATCCACTCATCGCTGGTCGAGGCGAGCGTCCCGGCCCAGGCAACCTCGTTAATAATGACCGCCTCGTGAGGGAACGGCGTGGTGGCCGTGCCGGGAGGCGTGGAGGTCGGCGTTGCCGAGGCCGTGGGAGAGGCGAGGGGTGAGGAAGGCGCGTTCGCCTGCCGAGGCGTGCCGGCGATCGGGTTGCCATTGGCGTCGACGCCGTTCCCCCCAATGCCTGGGAACGTGGTCCAGTTGGCGGGGACGTCGAGCAGGCCGTGGCGTTCCATACTGGCGTGGCTCGAGGTGTTGCCGGCCGGCCAGGTGCCTCCCGCGGCGTTGGCGGTGTCGATTAAGGTTCCGGATGGATCGATGAGCTCGAGCGCCTCGCCGCTGTTGTTCAAGCTTCCGGTGTAGACGCCGTCGGCCGGGACGTCGGAGACCGTATCGTCACCGGTGCGCTCCAGCAGATAGAAGCTGTAGGGCCCGATTTGGCCCCTGAGGTCCTCGCGGATATCGCCGCCATCACTCAGGATCCAGCCTTCCAGCTCGATGGGGTCCGGGCCGGGGTTCCACAGCTCGATCCACTCGTCGCTGGCGGAAGCGAGCGTCCCGGCCCAGGCAACCTCGTTGATCAGGACTGCACCCGGAGGGAAGGACGGCAGCCCTGCGAGCAGATCGACGGACGGAGGGGTGGCGGTTGGGGAGGAGGTGGCGGTCGCGGTGGCGGTCGCGGTCTCGGCCGGGGTTTCGGTCGCGGTTTCGGCGGGCGAAGGTGTCCCGGTGGCGTCGGCGGTCGGCGTCGAGGGATCTACGACCACGGCGCCGCTCTCGGTCTCCGTTGGCGTGGGTGTGTCAGCCGCTATGCTCGCCAGCGTCTCGGAGGGAGTAGCCGTCGGGGAAGACGTGGCTTCGGGCGTCACAGAGTGGGTGGCATCTTGTGAAGCCGCCGAAAGGGCCACGTCGGGTGTCGGCGTGGCAGGGCTGGAACTCTCCTCCGGAGTCGGTGTGGCGCCGGGATCGGCGGTGGGCGTGGAGGCAGGGATGTCGTCGAGAGGCGGAGAAGCGGACGTCGGAAGCGAGAGCAGGCCGGCGGCGAGTAGCGGCAGAACGAACGCGCCGGCTCGCGCCAAGCGTGGCAGATGGGCCATGAACTTTCCCCCTGGTCCCAAAATCTATAGTGACTCTACATGCCGCCGCCGGTGAAGTCAATCGCGGGCGGGCGTCTCAAGTGGGGCTCCCCGGAAGCTCCAAGCTTCCGGGGAGCTCGTGCCAGACGCTTAGTCTCGCCGCCTGCGACGCCCACCGGAAAGAGCGCGTCGACGAGCTGGGCAAGGAGCCAGTCGAGCCGACCGACGACCACGTCCTCAACGCAGCCGAATCCGCCCTGGTTCGACGGGGCGCGCCTCTTCGTGAAGGCGCACCCTCCCCGCGGGCCGAGCCTCAGGCCGACCGGGGACAGAGAAGTTGCGTGCCGCGGACAGGCC
>CAYUWF010000046.1:0-6791 GCA_964448245.1 uncultured Anaerolineaceae bacterium
CTCCGCTGCGCTTCGGGGACTGTAGTTCGGGGGCTCGCAATGACTGGTGATTGGTGGGTCCCATCCGGGATGCGCAGCGCGATCCCATCCGGGATGCGATTGCGCGATCCCCTCCGGGACGCTCAGCGGGGTGACCCAGCGGCCAACCACAAAGGCCTCAACGAAGGCCGCGGGGTCCCCTGCGGGATGCGATGCGCTATCACGCCGCGGCGAGCAGCGACAGAGCGGCCGCCCACAGCAGGAGATTGACGACGACGGCGACGGCCCACAGCGCATACGCCAGAGGTCGGTCGGCGACGCGCCGGTAGAACCCCGATCCCAGCCCGAGGTTGACCGCCCAACACAGCCCGCCGATGAGAGGGAGCAGTAGCAGTCGGCCTGGCGGGACGAGCGGATCCGGATTGCCCAGAAGATCGAAGCCGAAGGGGACGCGATCCGGCACAGTCCCGGCGCGCAAGCCGAGAAAGCCGAGCAGGACCAGCGGCAGGATGATGCCAAGGAACAGCAGCCCGCGGGCGAGCGGGTCGCGCCACAACCTGGCCGGAAAGAGATCCGGTCGAGCCGAGAGGGGCTTCACCGGGTCGAGAACTCCCTGTCGGCCCGCGTCGGCGAAAGCCCTCTGGAAAGCCTCGCCGTCGGGCGGCGAGATGGCCAGCGTCCTCTCCGCCGAGATCACCAGCAGCGTGTCTTTGGTGCTCCTGGTCGAAAAGAACTCGACCAGGCCGAACCCTTCGACCTCGCCCAGGCCGACGACGCACCCTGGCCAGCGAAGGCCTCCCCGCGGCCGCAGGCTCGGGTAGACCGATTGCGCCGGCTTCTCCAGCCGAACGGAGGGAAGCGGTATCTCCTCGACGGCCAGCCCCCAGCGGACGCCAATCCCGTTTCGATTGAGGACGTAGCGGGCAGTGGCCAGACCGTGCAGCCGATAGGCGGCCAGCGCGGCCAGCGCGGCGCCAGCAATCGGCAGCCCGGCCCACAGCAGCAAAGCTGCCGAGATCGAGGCCTGGGCCAGCTGGCTGACCCCAACGACGATCGCCGCCAGCCCGGCCAGCAGCAGGACGACTCCGATCAGGACACCCAGGGTTCGAGGGGGCGCGACGTCCATCAGGTCAGTGGTCAGTGGCCCGTGGTCTGTGGTCAGAAAGCCGCACGCTGACCACCGGCCACACACCACTGACCACTGCGGTGAGGATCAAGGCACGGAGAACGGGGTCCGCCGCCGGGCTCAGACGGCCGGCGTCGGGACGCTGGCGTAGACCGGTTCGTTCCAATGCCGGTACTTCGGCATGCGGCCTCGCACGATGGCGGCGTAGAGTTTGCGGAGCTGGGAGGTGATCGGCCCCATGACCCCGTCGCCGATCGGACGATGGTCGACGCGGGTCACGGCCGTCACCTGGGCCGCCGTGCCGGTCAGGAAGAGCTCGTCGCAGACGTAGATCTCGCTCCGGTCGATGGTCCGCTCGAGCACGCGCAAGCCGAGCTCTTCCTGGGCCAGGGTCATGACCGTCTGCCGGGTGATGCCTTCCAGGATGTTGTCGGTGACCGGCGGCGTGATCAACACGTCGTCGCGGACGATGAAGACGTTCTCGGCGCTGCCCTCGGAGAGGTGCCCGTCCTGGGTGAGCACGAGCGCCTCGTCGAAGCCGGACCGGACGGCGTCGGTCTTGATGAAGGCCGAGCTGACATAGGCCCCGGTGATCTTGCCGCGCGCCGGCAGCGAGTTGTCGTCCAGTCGCCGCCAGGAAGAGACCGTCACGTGGGCGTCGCTGTCGTTCTCGATGTACTTGTCGAACGGCACGATAAACATCGCCAGATCGGGATGCAGGTCGTGCAGCCGGACCCCGACGATCTCATCCGTGTTGTAGACCAGGGGGCGGATATAGCAGTCCTGCCGCAGGCCTTCGCGCTGGGCCAGTTCCACCGTCAGGTGGCGCAGCTCATCCACGTCGAGGCCGATCTCGGCCAGGATCAGGCGCGACGAGCGCAGCACGCGCTGCAAGTGGTCCGGCAGACGAAAAAGGAAGAGCTGTTCTTCGTCGGGGTTCCAATAGCCGCGGATTCCCCCGAAGGCTCCGGTGCCGTAGTTCAGGGTGTGGTTCATCACCCCAACCTTGGCTTCGCTATATGGAACGATCTTTCCCTGGAAGTATGCGTAGCGGGGAACGGACACCGTCGGCCGCCTCCTGCCAGGCGTTCGGCGGCCGGGGAAAGAGGCCGCCGGGCGAGGAGTGGGTTGTCCCGCCTGGCCTGCTCATTATAGCCCGCGGCGGCCTCTCGCTTCAAGCCTCTCCGCCTGACGACCGTCCTACGCTGGATGCGAAGGAAGTACCACGACCAGGAATGCAGCCTCCCGAGGCGCCTGCTGCGATCCCCCACCCCCTGGCCCCTCCGCCGCACCTTGGACTCTCAGGGGACAAGGGGGGAGGGTAAGTGCTTTCCCCTCCCCCCTTGTCCCCAGACCCCAAACCCCCCTCCCTCGCAAGCGGCGGTGAGAAGATCCTTTGCGCCGCGGTTGCGATCCGCCGCTCTTCGTTCCCCGGATCACGAAGATCGTCTCCGCCGTGGTGTTAAGTAGCGGCGCATCGCAGCAGCAGGCGCACAACTCCTTCCAGCGCCGCTTTCAGGGGAGGGTGACGGGGGTTTTGGGGGCCTGAGGGGAGAGGGCTGTAAGCCCCGCCCCAAGGCCCCCGGATAAAGAGAGACGCAAGCCCCCGTCACCGTGCCCAGAATGAGTCGGGCCGTCCTTTCGGACGGCCCTAGATCATCGTGCCTCGATCGCCAGTTACGCCTCGTGAAACTCGCCTTCGACCATGTCCTCTGGCGTTCCCCGGCGCGGGCCGCCGTTCGGTCCGGTCGGCCCTTCGGGGGAGGCCTGCGCGTACAGCTGCTGGCTGAGGGCGTAACTGGCCTGCTGGACCTCTTCGGTCAGCTGGCGGATACGGGCGACGTCGGGGCCGTTCATCGCCTGGCGCAGCAGTCGGACCTTGTCTTCGATCCGGTCGCGGTCGGCCGCCGATACCTTGTCGCCCAGGTCGCGCAGCGCGTTCTCCGCCTGGTAGGCCAGCGTATCGGCCTGGTTGCGCGTCTCGACCAACTCACGGCGCGTCTTGTCCTCGGCGCCGTAGCGCTTCGACTCGTCCACCATGCGCTCGACGTCCAGCTTGCTCAGGTTGGTCGAAGCGGTGATGGTCACCTTCTGCTCGCGCCCGGTGGCCTTGTCGCGGGCGGTCACCTTCAGGATGCCGTTGGCGTCGATGTCGAAGGCGACCTCGATCTGCGGCACGCCGCGCGGCGCCGTCGGGATCCCATCGAGCCGGAAGCGGCCCAGAGTCATGTTGTCCTCGGCCATCGGCCGTTCACCCTGTAGCACGAGGACATCAACCGCCGACTGATGGTCCTCGGCCGTCGAGAAGACCTCGCTCTTGCGGATGGGGATGGTCGTGTTGCGCTCGATGAGCGTCGTCATGACGCCGCCCAGCGTTTCCACGCCGAGCGACAGCGGCGTCACATCCAGCAGCAGCACGTCCTTGACGTCGCCGGACAGCACCCCGCCCTGGATGGCGGCGCCCACCGCCACCACCTCGTCCGGGTTGACGCTCTTGTTGGGTTCCTTCCCGGTGAGCGACCGCACCAGGTCCTGGACCATCGGCATGCGGCTGGCGCCGCCGACCAGGACGATTTCGTCGATGGCGGAGGCCGCCAGGGCGCCGTCCTTCAGCACCGATTCGAATGGAGCCCGCAGCCGCGCCACCAATGCCTCGCTCAACTGCTCGAAGCGGGCGCGGGTGAGCTTGTGCTGCAGGTGGCGCGGGCCGCCGGCGTCGGCGGTGATGAACGGCAGGCTGATCTCGGTCTCGCTCATCGAAGACAGCTCGACCTTGGCCTTCTCGGCCGCTTCGCGCAGCCGCTGCAGCGCCTGGCGATCCGAACGCAGGTCGATGCCGTGCTCCTTCTGGAAGGCGTCCGCCACGTGGTTGAGGATCACCTGGTCCCAGTCGTCGCCGCCCAAATGGGTATCGCCGTTGGTCGCCCTCACCTCAACCACTCCGTCGCCGACTTCGAGCAGGCTGACATCGAAGGTCCCACCGCCCAGATCGAAGACCAAGATGGTCTCGTTGCTCTTCTTGTCGAGTCCGTAGGCCAGCGCCGCCGCCGTGGGCTCGTTGATGATGCGCACCACTTCCAGGCCGGCGATCCGGCCGGCGTCCTTCGTCGCCTGGCGCTGCGAGTCGTTGAAGTAGGCCGGGACGGTGATCACCGCCTTGCTGACAGGTTCACCCAGATAGGCTTCGGCGTCGGCCTTGAGTTTGGCCAGGACCATCGCCGAGATTTCCTGCGGAGTCGACTCACGGTTGTTGACCGGGGTCTTTACCCGCACGTCGTCGTTCGGCCCGCGCGCTACCTGGAAGGCGACCATCTTGCGCTCGACCTCGGTCTCGTCGTAGTGACGGCCGATGAAGCGCTTGATGGAGTAGACCGTGTTCTCCGTGTTGACGACCGCTTGGCGCTTCGCCGTCTGCCCGACGAGGCGCTCCCCGTTCTTGCTGAACGCCACGACCGACGGGCACAGGTTGCCGCCTTCGGCGGTGGGGATGACGGTCGGCGAGCCGCCTTCCATCACTGCGACCACACTGTTGGTCGTCCCCAGGTCGATCCCGATAATCTTCGACATGACAGCACCTCACCTTCACAGGGCTCTTTCGGCTCCATCCTAGCCGCGGCCTCATAGAAGAAGATTAACGCGTCGTTGGAGCAAGATCAACGCGCCGACGCTCGCATCGAGGGCCAATGTCGACGTCCGCCTTCCTTCAATCATGGGCGATCAGACCAGGGCGATCTGCCAGGACCGGCGGCCTTCGATTTCGCTCAGGCTGCCGGTCCGCCTCTCCGCGACATCTTGACAGCCACATTGAGCGGTGGTCGAGGGGAAGGCAAGGGCTTGGCGGGGTCCCGACAGGCGCGCTGAGCGTAGTCGAAACGCGCCGGTATACTTGTTGCTGCGGTGAGAACATGCCCGGTCTGTTGACCCTCATCGGCTCCGGCGAAGTTTCGGCCGGAATGGTCAAGGTTCATCGCCAGTTGCTGGGGGACCTCGGCAGCCGGCCGCCGCACCCGGTCTTCCTGGAAACCCCGGCGGGCTTCGAACTCAGCGTCGAGGCGATCGCCGAGCGCTTTCGAGAATACTTCCGCATCAGCTTGGGCCTCGACCTGCGGCTGGCGCGCTACCGCGCGCGGGAGGATCCACCCGCCGACCAGGCGCTGGCGCTGGCGGCGTCGGCCGAAGCAGACTACATCGTCGCCGGCCCCGGCAGCCCGACGGACGCCATCGAACACCTGAGGGCAACCCCCATCCTGGCGACCCTTCTTCAACGCTGGCAGGAGGGGGCTCATCTCGTCTTCGCCAGCGCGGCGACGATCGCCCTCGGCCGCCACGCGCTGCCGGTCTATGAGATCTACAGGGTCGGCCGTCCGCCCTTCTGGGCCGAGGGCCTCGACCAGCTCGGCGGCTACGCCATCGAGCTGGCCATCGTGCCCCATTGGGATAACGCCGAAGGCGGGACGCACGATACGCGGGCTTGCTTCATAGGGATGGAACGCTTCGGCCGGCTGCAAGCGTTGCTGCCGGCGACAGCCGTCGTGCTGGGCATCGACGAACACACCGCCGTCTCGCTCGACCTGGCGGCCGGCTCGGCCGCCGTAAGGGGTAAGGGCGGCGTCTCGATCCTGCGCGGCGCCGAGGCCGTTCGATGTGAGGCCGGCGAGGACTTTCCGCTCGACCTCCTGCGCCGGCGCCAGCCGGAGGAGACGAGCCCCGAGCGCCGGCCTTCTTCCCCCTCACCTGCAACGCTGGAGGACCCCATTGGCGCGGTGGCTGTGCGCATCGGCGCCGGCGATCTGCCGGCCGGGCTGCGTCTGGCAGCCGGCGCCGCACCGGACGACCTTGCGGTGCTGCTCCATCAAGCCTCGGCCGCGGCGGAGCGCGCCGGAGCGCGCCGTACCTTCCGACAACGAGATCGGCCCCCTGCTCGAGGCCTGATCGAAATGCGAACGGGCTTGCGCGAACGGGGAGAGTGGGCGCTGGCCGACGGGCTCCGGGGCCGGCTGCTGGCCATCGGAATCGAGCTACGCGACACCCCCGCGGGCACGGTCTGGAGCCGCCGGGGCAGATGAGAGCGCGCAGATGTCGAGGGCAGCCGCCGCCAAACCGTCCAACCCGAAACGTGTTGCCCCTCCGATGAGGTGCCCCGATGAGCACATTCGCCAGGTCCTTTGATCGTCTCGACTCGTCGCTGACGGGGTGGATGGCCCGCAACGGCGTCGCCTTGCTCCGTCTCAGTCTGGGGATTGTCTTCCTCTGGTTCGGCCTTCTCAAGTTCTTCCCCGGCCTCAGCCCGGCCCAGACTCTGGCCGGTGACACGATCGCCAAGCTGTCCTTCGGCCTGCTCTCCCCGCAGACGGCGGTGATCCTGCTCGCCGCCTGGGAGTCGGTCATCGGCCTCGGCCTTCTTTCCGGCCGATTCCTGCGGGCGACGTTGTTCCTGCTCTGGCTCCAGATGCTGGGCACGATCACGCCTCTGTTCCTCTTCCCGGAGATCTGCTTCGTCTCCGTCCCCCTGGTTCCCACTCTCGAGGGCCAGTACATCATCAAGAACATGGTCCTCATCAGCGCCGGCATCGTCATCGGCGCCACCGTCCGCGGCGGCCGGCTGACCGCGCCTAGCGTCCCGGAGGGGACCGCTGCACATGGGAGCGACCCGGCGGCGTGATCGCGCTGCGCATCCCGGAGGGGA
>CAYUWF010000046.1:6891-18010 GCA_964448245.1 uncultured Anaerolineaceae bacterium
CGCTGCACATGGGAGCGACCCGGCGGCGTGATCGCGCTGCGCATCCCGGAGGGGACCTCGCGGCTTTCCACAAGGCTCTCAAGGAGAGCCGCGGGGTGACCCGCGACTTACCACAAACCCTTCAAGGAAAGTCGCGGGGTGATCGCGCTTCGCACCCCGGAGGGGGCATCCCGGCGGGGACCCCCCGGAGAGGGCATCCCGCCGGGGACCCCGGAGAGGGCATCCCGGCGGGGACTCCGGCTCGGGCGGCGCACGTCAGCTCGGCATCTTGCGGATTGCTGATATCCTCGCCCGCGGAGCGCCGCCATGACCGATCTCGAAGGTTTCCGCGCCGAGAAGGACGACTTCTTCCGCCACGACCCGCACGGTCCGCTGAGCCCCGACCAGCGCCACAGCTTCGCGGGCCTGCGCTACTTCCCTGAGAACCCCGCGCTGCGGCTGACGGTCGAGGTGGAGCGCTTTGCCGAACCGGAAACGATTCGGATGCAGACCAGTACCGGTGACGTGCAGGCGTATGAGCGCACCGCCCGCTTCCGTTTCTTCGTCCGCGACCAGGAGGCCGCCCTGACGCTCTACGCCAGCGACGGCACGTTCTTCCTGCCTTTCGTCGACTCGCTCGCCGGCGGCGAGACGTACGGCGCCGGCCGCTACCTCGAGCCGGAGGAGCTCCCCGACGGGCGCTTTGTCATTGACTTCAACCTGGCCTACAACCCGTACTGCGCCTACAACGAGCACTGGTCGTGCCCGATTACCCCGGCCGAGAACCGCCTGAAGGTGCCGATCCGGGCCGGCGAGAAGGTGTACGAGGAGCACCTGGAGTAGCTCCCCGCGAGCTTGAAGCTCGCGGGGAGTTTCACCGCTTCCGGGAAGCCCTGGCCCATGACCTCCTCCTTCGACCCCGAAGGCCACGAAGCCGCCGTCCTGGCGCGCGTTCCCGAGCTGGACCGTGCGCGCGTCCTGGAGATCGGCGTCGGCGACGGCCGGATGACGTGGCGTTACGCGGCGCGCGCCCGCTTCGTCGTCGGCATCGACCCGGACCCCGAGGCGGTGGGCTACCTGATCGAAGACCGGCCCGCCAAGCTCCGCCGGCGAGTTACCGGCGTCGTGGCCGACAGCCAGGCGCTGCCCTTCGCGGCAGAGAAGTTCGACGCGGCCGTGCTGGCCTGGTCGCTTTGATGCGTCGTCCCCGAGGGCATGGTCCATGCCCTGTCGGAAATCTGGCGCACCCTGATCCCCGGCGGTCTCCTGCTCGATCTCCGGCCCTACCTGCCGTTCCGACCGCTGGAACTCATCGACCGCGGCCAGACGCATGTGCTCGGGCGCCTCGACGAGGCCGAATTCGACCCCGGCGATCCGGCGGCGGACGAGGCCGTGGCTGAGGTCATGCGCCGCAGGCTCTTCGCGCTGGAGGAGACCGGCTCGTTCTACTACTCTGGCTACTGGGACTCGGTCAGCGAAATGCGCGACTACCTGGAAGACTGGTATGACGTCGCCCGCCTGCCGCGCCGTCTGGCCGGCGCCGCGCGCCGCGCGCTCCGTCAGGCCGGTCCCGACGGCCGCCTCCGTCTGCAGACCTATATGGTCGTCAATCGGATGCGCCGGCTGGTCCGCTGAGGCCGGCCGCACTTCCTCGGCCGGCCGGCGTATCGACCGACCCCTCACGCCTCGTCGGGCATCCGCCACAGAATCAGCGCCAGGGTCAGATACAACGGGAGCAGCCCGTTCAACGTGTCGGTCGAGGCGTCGGTCAGCAGGCTGGTGGCGGACACCACCCAGACGTTGCGGGGGAGGCTACGCAGCGAGCCTGGGCGGGGCGTGGATTCGTTTTGAGGCTGGAGGTCGGTCACGCGAACCAGGTCGGTTCAGGCCGTCCCGGTGAAACCCATGTCGGCCCTAAGACGCGTCTTCCGGCGCCGGCTACGGTTCTCGGCGGATGACCGCGCCTAGTGCGTCTGCGCGCAGGTTGACGATCTCGGCGCCGGTCCGCAGCGTAACGCGCCAACCGGGAGTGATAACTTGGGCACAGGCCTCGTCCGCGCCTGCCAGGCCGAGGCAGGCATCCGGCCACTCGGCGGCTTCGAAGGACTCCACGACAACTGCGCCTGGATCGACGTCCTGCGCATCCGCCAGCCAGCCGATGGACGACGCCACCGCCGGCGGATACGGTTCGTCCGACGCGGGAGCGGCGAGACTGGCGCTGTCTCCGAGCAGGCCCGAAAGCAGCGCGATCGTCGGACCGTCCAGGCCGTCGTAGATCACGATCACCCGGCCGCGGCCCCACAGATTCGGCGTGGATTCCGTCGGAGTGCGCTGGAGCAGGTCCCGGACCGCCGCCTGCTGCGCAGCCTCGCTATCCTGCTCGTAGATCTCGACGCGCTCGGAACCGACGAAGACGACCCGGCCTCGCGGCAGATCCGGAATCGAGCCAAGGATGGCCGTGTATGCGACTTCGGCGCCGGCTTGGCGCAGCGCCGCCAGGAGATCGTCGGCCGTCTCGATGCGCGGCCCTTCCGGTTCAGGGGGAGACGTGCAGGCGGTCAGGGCCAGGATCAGCGCCAGTGTTATGACGACGTGAGGGCGACGCATGGGGCGAGTGTACTTCAAGGCCTCTAGGGACGGCGCATCCGAATGGGACTTCACGCTTCGACGCGCACCGGGGATTCCTCGGTCGGCCCAAATCGCCTCTCTCGGAATAACATTTGTGGGAAGGCAATTGCTCATTGTCATTCCGAGGGAGCCCCGAGCGCTTCGCTCGGCTCCGGGTAGCCTCCGGCGAGATGCCTCTCGGAGGCCACGCGAGCGAATGATTTCCTATTCAAGGCGCGAACAAGCAGACCCTTCGCCCCGTGAGGCCTGCACCAGACAGAAGGCACGACTGGGGCTCAGGGTGACACATCGAGAGGAAGTACCCCTTTGGATAGCGCGGCGGGATCAGGTCCGACGCTCCGTCATCCTGAGCGGTCCGGGCATCCGCTCTATTGGAGGCCACGCGAGCGAAGGACCTGCTGTTTCTCACCAGGGTGTGGCGCTAGCCCGCGCGGAGGCGAATTTGTCCGTCACGCCGCCGCGGCGAGGCTGCGCCGCGCCGCCACGCGCTGCCCCCACTTCGTGATCTCGGCGGCCACCGCCGGGACGAAGAGCAGCGGGAGAATCTGCGCCCAGTCCTGCGGCCCCAGCGGTACCGTTCCGAAGGCGCCCTGCAGAAAGGGAACGTAGATGACAGCCAGCAGAAGCGCCAACGACGAGGCAACGGCGTAGACCATCGGGCGATTGCCCAGGATCCCGATGCGGAAGACGGAGGACCGTTCCGAGCGGGCGGTGAAGGCCAGCGGCAGCTCCGAGGCCGCCAGCGTCACGAAGGCCAGCGTCTCGGCGTAACGGATGTCGTCGGGTTGGGCCTGCAGACCGAAGGCGAACACCAGCAGGGTGACCGCGGCGATGGCCACCGTCTGCACCCCGATGCCCAGGCGCATCGACCGGTTGATCACCGGTTCGGCCGGCGGCCGCGGCGGCTGTTCCATCGTATCGGGGTCCCCCTTCTCCACCCCCAACGCCAACGCCGGCGGACCGTCGGTGATCAGGTTCACCCACAACAGTTGGATCGGCGCCAGCGGACTCGGCCAGCCGACCAGCGTGGCGGTGAAGATCACCAGGATCTCGGCCAGGTTGCACGAGAGCAGGTAGAAGACGAACTTGCGAATGTTGGCGTAGATCACCCGGCCTTGTTCGATGGCGGCGACGATGCTGGCGTAGTTGTCGTCGGTCAGCACCATGTCGGCCGTTTCCTTGGCGACGTCGGTGCCGGTGATGCCCATAGCGATGCCGATGTCGGCCCGCTTCAACGCCGGGGCGTCGTTCACCCCGTCTCCCGTCATCGCCACGATCTCACCCGCCTCTTTGAGCGCGCTGACGATGCGCACCTTGTGCTCCGGCGAAACGCGGGCGTAGACATCGACCCGGCGAACCTCATCGGCCAAGGCGGCATCGTCCAGGGCGTCGAGCTCGGCTCCACTGAGCACCGTGTGCCCCGGGCGGAGCAGACCGATCGCTTCGGCGATGGCGCGGGCCGTGCTCGGATAGTCGCCGGTGATCATCAGCGTGCGGATCCCGGCGCGCTGGGCCCGGGCCAACGCCTCGGGGACGGCGGCGCGCGGCGGGTCGATCATGCCGACCAACCCGACGAAGGTCAGCCCGGTCTCGACTTTCTCGGCCGGCCCACCCTCGGGCGCCTCCCGGTCGATGCGATAGGCCACGCCCAGGACCCGCAGCGCCTGGCGCGTCAGCGCGTCATTGGCCTCCAGAATCTGGCGCCGCCGCTCGTCGGTGAGGGGCACGGCCCGGTCGGACATCTCCTGCACGTGGGTGCACAGGTCGAGGACGATATCGGGTGCGCCCTTGGTGGCGGTCACGATCCATCCCCGCTGCGCCGCGTCGGTGAAGGGGCTGAGGTCCTCGGCCCGCGGCTGCTCGACCCGGTGCACGGTCGTCATGCGCTTGCGGTTCGAGTCGAAGGGGATCTCGTCGATGCGGGGATAAGCCTCAGTGAGCGAATCGTGCTCCCCGCCGGCCTTGGCCGCGGCGTGGATCAGCGCCGTCTCGGTCGGATCGCCGACGACCCGACCTGGTTCGCTGGCGGCGTCGTTGGCCAGGACGGCGATCCACAGCGCCGTGCGCGCCGCCGAATACTCGGCTAGGTCGACCGGCCGGGCGTCGACGCGGAAGATCTCTCTGTCGCCGCCGCGCCCGCTGACCTCCAGCGTCGTCCCGTCGACCCACAGGTGGGTGACGGTCATCTGATTTTCGGTGAGGGTGCCGGTCTTGTCGGAGCAGACGACGGTCGTCGACCCGAGCGTCTCGACCGACGACAGCCGCCGCACTAGCGCATGGCGCTTGATCATCTCGCGCATCCCGAGCGCCAGGGTGATCGTGACGACGGCTGCCAGCCCCTCCGGCACCGCCGCCACGGCCAGGCTGACGGCGATCAGGAACATCTCGAGCGGGGGATAGCCGCGCAGCCAGCCCACGACGAAGACCAGGCCGCAGACGATGAGCGCCGCCGTCCCCAAGACCTTGCCCAACTGGTCGAGCTTGCGCTGAAGCGGGGTCGGCTCGTCGGTGAAGGACTGGATCATAGAGGCGATCAGGCCGATCTCGGTCAGCATACCGGTGCTGATGACGACCCCGCGCCCGCGCCCATACGCCACCAGCGTTCCCATGAAGGCCGTGTTGCGCTGGTCGCCGATGGGGATGTCCTCGGCCAGGACGGCGCGGGCATCCTTCTCGGCCGCCTGCGACTCGCCGGTGAGGGCGGCCTCCTCGATGCGCAGGTTGAACGTCTCGACCAGCCGCAGGTCGGCCGGGACGTAGTTGCCGGCCTCGAGCAGGATGACATCGCCCGGCACGAGCAGGCGCGCCGCCACATTCTGGCGGTGACCGTCGCGCACGACCTGGGCTTCCGGCGCCGCTAGACGGCGCAGGGCCGCCAGGGCCTCCTCGGCGCGCCGCTCCTGGACCACGCCCAGGATGGCGTTGAGGACGACGATCGCCAGAATCGCGGCGCCTTCCAGGTAGTGCCCCAGGACAATGGAAAGCAGCGCCGCCCCGATCAGCAGCAGGACGATGAAGTTGTCAAACTGCCACAGGAGCATGCGCAGGAAACCCGGGCGAGGCGCTTGGCGCAACTCGTTCGGGCCATGTTCCGCCAGCCGGCGTTCGGCCTCGGCTTGGGTCAGGCCGCTCTCGGGCGAGGTGCCGAGGGCGGCCGCCACGGCGTTCAGCTCGTTGGCGTGCCAGGCTTGGCGCGGACGGACGAAATCCGCCTGCTCGGCGGATGAAGAGGAGGAGAGGGTCACGCGGCGATTATAGCGGACGGGAGCAGGGACACCGATTGGGAATTGGGGATCGGTGATTGGCGCGTCGAGGCAGTCACCGAGGCTCGTCTCCGGCGATCGGCGGTCCGCCGTTTTCCAGGATGTCGGCGAACTCGAAGGGCAGGCCGGCCTGGCGCACCGCCTCGGCCGCGGCCGTCACGTCGTATGTCACGCGACGCAGATCCACGCGGGCTCCCTGGCCCAAGTCCAACAAGGCATAACACGCGCGCCGGTCTCCGTCGTGCGGCTTGCCGACCGACCCGACGTTGACGAAGAGGGTCCCGCCGACGCGTTTCTGGTAGGGCTTGTGAGTGTGGCCGAAGAGCACCAGATCCGTCCCGGCCAACGCCGCCAGCCTGTCGAAGGTCGCCTCGGGGCGGTCTTCGAAGAGGTACTCGTTGATCTTGCGCGGGCTGCCGTGCACCAGCAGGAGGGTCGGTTTCGACTCCTCCAGGCGGATCTGCTTCGGCAGCCCCTGCAGGTAGGTCTTGTTCTCCGGCGAGGTGTGCGCCTGCGACCACAGCCGCGAGACGTCACCGCGGGCCCGCTCCTCGGCCGTGCGGCAAGCGCAGCCGCAGTCGTCCAGATCGAAGCCGACGCCTTCATCGTAGTTGCCCATGATCGTCGGGATATCCCGCGACCGAATGAAATCAACGACTTCGTTGGGGAAGGCGCCATAGCCGACGAGATCGCCCAGGCAGTAGACGCGCTCGGGGCGTTGGGCCTCGATGTCGTCCCAGACCGCCTGCAGCGCGTGCCGGTTGGCGTGAAGGTCAGAGAGAATGGCCAGACGCAATGGAAGCGCCTTCCGCGGGGCGGAGGCTGCAGTGATCCCGGGCGCGGCGATCCCCCGGCCGCCCATGCCGAGTCGCCCTCTCTTCGATCCGCCGGATCCTGGCCGCGGCCTGGCTCACCGAAGGTCGCGCGCCTCAGGTGATTCGGGGTTAAGCTCGCGCATCACGCCGCTGGTCATGAACAGCACCCGCTCGGCGATGTTGGTAGCCCGATCGCCGATTCGCTCGAGATTGTGGGCGGCAAACAGCAAGAACAAGGCCCGCCCGGTCGTGCTCGGGTCCTCCACCATGAACGACAGCAGCTCGCGAAACACCTGCTGGTACAGACCATCGATTTGATCGTCCATGGCGGCGATCTGTCGGGCGCGCTCGCCATCCCGGCGGACGAAGGCCTGCAGCGAGTCGCGGATCATCCAGCGGCAGACCTCCGCCATGCGGGGGATATCGATCAACGGCTTGAGCAGCGGCTCATCCCCCATGCGCAGCACGATGCGGGCGTTGCCCGCGGCGTGGTCGGCCATCCGCTCCAAGTCGCCGACGATGTTCATCGCCGCCACCACCGTCCGCAGGTCGCCGGCCGCCGGCTGTTGCGTGGCGATCAACGCCAGGCATGCCTCCTCGATGTCGAAGCGCAGCTTGTTGATGCGGGCGTCGCCGTCGACCACTTGTTGCGCCAGGACCCGGTCGCGCTCGGCCAGCGCCCGCAGCGACTCCTGGATCGCCTCGTCGACCATTTCCCCCATCCGCAGCATATCGCCCTCGATCGCCCGCAGCTCGCGATCGAGGCTCGAACGCGTCGCATGTCGTTTTCCGGTCATCACAATCCTCTCGGCGGGCCGCCGTGCTAGCCGTAGCGGCCCGTGACGTAGTCCTCGGTCCGCCGGTCGGTCGGGCGAGTGAAGATCGTCGGCGTCGGCCCGACCTCGATGACCCCGCCGGCGCGATCGTCGCGCAGCATCATCATCGCCGTGACATCGGAGGCCCGCGCCGCCTGCTGCATATTATGCGTGACGATGACGATCGTGTAGCGCTGGCTCAGCTCGCGCATCAATTCCTCGATCTTGAGCGTGGCGATCGGGTCGAGCGCTGAGCATGGCTCGTCCATCAGGATGACCTCCGGCTCGACCGCCAGCAGGCGGGCGATGCAAAGGCGCTGCTGCTCGCCCAGCGAGAGGCCGAGGGCATTCTCGTTCAGGCGGTCCTTGACCTCCTCCCACAGCGCCGCCCGGGCCAGCGACCGTTCGACCTGCTCCGCTAGTTGGGCGCGGCTGAGTGCCATGCCCACCACCCGCGGGCCGAACGCGACGTTGGCGAAGACGCTTTGCGGGAAGGGATTCGGCTTCTGGAAAACCATCCCCACCCGCCGACGCAATTCGTCGACGTCGACTTCTGGCCGGGTGATGTCCTCGTCGTCCAGCAGGATGCGGCCCTCGACCCGGGCGCCGTGGATGGGATCGTTCATCCGGTTCAGACAGCGCAAGAAGGTGGACTTGCCGCAGCCGGACGGCCCGATGAGGGCCGTGATCTTCCGCTCCGGGATCGTCAGCGAGACTTCGGCCACGGCCCGCGTCCGTTGGTAGTAGACGCTCAGCCCCTCGACGACGATCTTCGCTGCCCCGGCGCCGTTCACGCGCTGGATTCTACCGCGGGGGTCGGAACAGACCGCGACGTTATAATCCCGTACCATGAGCCCCGCCCGCCTCCGATTCCTCGGGGTCGCACTGGTCCTGCTCCTCTTCAGTTCCCGCTGTACCCCCGGCCCTTCCTCCCCCGGCCTAGGGCAGGCCGAACAGGCCATCGTCAACAAGGGCTCCGACACGATGGTCAACCTGGCCCTGGCCTGGGCCGAGGCCTACCAACAGGTCGAGCCGGCGGTGGGCATCTCCGTCACCGGCGGCGGCAGCGGCACGGGCTTGGCGGCGCTGATCAACGGCACGGTCGACCTGGCCAACGCCTCGCGCCAGATCAAGCCGGAAGAGGTCGTGCAGGCCCGGGCCAACGGCGTCGAACCCGTCGAGGTGGTCGTCGCCCGCGACGCTATCGCCGTCATCGTCCACCGCAACAACCCGGTCGACCACCTCACCATCGATCAGCTCTCGGCCATCTACAGCGGGGAGATCAATCGTTGGACCGAGGTCGGCGGGGCCGACCGACCGATCGTCCGCCTGTCGCGCGAGACGAACTCCGGCACCCACGTCTACTTCCTGGAACAGGTGCTGCGCAAGGGACAGAAGGACAACACGACCCTCTTCGCCGCCGACACCCTGCTGCTCCCTTCCTCGGAAGGGATCGCCGCCGAGATCGCCTACAACGAGAACGCCATCGGCTATGACGGGCTGGGCTATGTCACGCAGAACATGAAGGTTATCGCCGTCGGGGAAGACCGGGCCGGGCCGTTCTTCCTGCCCTCGGCCGAGACGGTGAATAGCGGCCAGTACCCGATCGCCCGAGATCTGTACATGTACTCCGCCGGCGAGCCTTCGCCCCAGGCGCGTCGCTACCTCGACTGGGTCCTGGGCGCCGCCGGTCAGGCGATCGTGACCAGCCTGGGGTTCGTTCCGCTGGAGGCGACCCCATGAATGCCGGCCTGCGCGAACGCCTGGTGGCCGTCGCCGTCCGGGTGGCGGGCGTCTCGGCCATCGCCTTCGTCCTGGTCATCTTCTTCTTCCTGATCCAGCAGGGCCTGCCGGCGCTGGTCCAAGTGCCTCTGTCCGACCTGTTCGGCGCTCGCTGGTACCCGATCGACAGCCTCTACGGCCTGGTCCCGCTGGTCCTTGGGTCGCTGCTGGTGACCCTCGGCGCCACACTGATCGCCGTCCCGCTCGGGCTGGCGACAGCGATCTACATCGCCGAGGTGGCGCCGCGTTCAGTGCGCGAGGTGCTGAAGCCGTTCATCGAGATCCTGGCCGGGCTGCCATCGGTGATGCTCGGCTTCCTGGGCATCGTCCTTCTGGCGCCCGAGCTCTACCGTCGCTTGAATCTCCCGACCGGGCTGACGGCGCTGACCGGGGCGCTGCTGCTGGGCTGGATCGCCATTCCGACGATTGTCAGCGTGGGCGAGGATGCGCTGGACGCGGTTCCCCGCGCCTACCGCGACGGCGCCATGGCCCTCGGCGCCACCCGTTGGCAGACGATCTGGCGCGTAACGCTGCCGGCGGCGCGCGGCGGCGTGCTGACGGCCATCATGCTCGGCATCGGGCGCGCCTTCGGGGAGACCATGGCGGTGATGATGGTGACGGGCAACGCCGCCGTGATCCCGCGCGGTCTGGGCAGCCTGTTCCAACCCGTGCGCACGATGACCGCCACGATCGCCGCCGAGATGGGCGAGGTGGCCAGCGGCAGCGTTCACTACCACGTCCTGTTCTTGGTCGGGATCTTGCTGTTCATCATCTCGCTCGGGGTCAATCTGGTTGGCGCCAGCATCGTCTTCCGCGCCCGCACGCGGGCCGAGCGAATCCTGTCCTGAGGTGGACGGCTCGATGAAGCCCCGCAGGCGACGGCGGCAATGGGCTCAGTCGGCCGGCTTCGCCCTGCTGACCGTGGCGGCCGTCCTCACCACGTTGCCCATCGCCCTGGTGGTTTTCATTATCCTGCGTCGGGGCCTGGCCGCCATCACGCCCCAGTTTCTCTTCACCTTCCCCACCAACGGGCTGCGCAGCGGAGGCATCCTGCCGGCGATCCTCGGCACGATCTACCTGACCTTCTTCATGACCCTGGTGGCGGCCCCCCTCGGCATCGCCGCCGGGATCTACCTGGCGCACTACGCGCCCGACAACCGCCTGACGCGGGCGATCCGGGTCGCCATCCTTAACCTGGCCGGGATCCCGTCGGTGGTCTACGGCCTCTTCGGCCTGGCGTTTTTCGTCATCTTCTTCCAGATGGGCACCAGCATCCTCGCCGGCGCCCTGACGCTGGCGATCATGACCCTGCCGGTGGTCATCACCACCACCGAGGAAGCGCTGCGGGCGGTACCGAACAGCTTCCACGTCGTCAGCATATCGCTGGGCGGCACCGACTGGCAAAGCGTCCGCCGCATCCTGTTGCCGCAGGGTCTGCCCGGGATTCTGACCGGCGTCATCCTCGGATTGGAGCGGGCGGCCGGAGAGACCGCCCCGATCCTGTTCACGGCGGCCGCCGTGTACCTGCCGCGCCTGCCGACCTCCCCGCTCGACCCGACGATGGCGCTTCCTTATCACCTGTATGTCGTCTCGACCCAGATCCCCGGCATGCCGGCAGAGGTCCAGTACGGCACGGCGGCCGTCCTGCTGATCCTCGTTCTGCTGATGAACGTCATCGCCACCGTCATCCGCTCACGCGCCCGCGCCCGGCGACACTGGTAGAGAGCCGGCCATGGCGTCGCAAATCCCCTTTTCGTTCCTCGCCCACCAGCCGCTGTCTCCGGCGCAACCGGCCAAGATCGTCATCGAGCATCTGACGCTGGTCTACTCGGATGGC
>CAYUWF010000047.1:0-17365 GCA_964448245.1 uncultured Anaerolineaceae bacterium
CGCTGGCCCGGGAGAGGGGTAGGGGTGAGGGAGCCATGGGGTCGGAGGCGCCGCTGCGGCTCGGCTCCGCGTTTGTCCCGGAGCCTGCCCGACCGCAGAAAGGGCCACAAGCTTCTCACGCGCGCCGGCCGCCGTCCTGCCCGGGTGTCGCAGGGGGCCAAGGGGTAGGACGTCCTGCCCCGTTTTCCGACTAGGCACCGGCGGCGACGGCAAGATGTCTCCCCTGTCCTGAACCGATACAGATAATTGACGCCTGCCCCTCAGGCATGGTACACTCGCCGCCTGTTCGTGGCCGTCCGGGCGCCCCCGCGGCCGTTTTCCAGCCTGAAGGAGTGAGCGATCAGCGCATCCGAGTACCGGATCAACGAAGACATACGCGTTCCCGAAGTGCGTCTCATCGGGCCTGAAGGGCAGAACATCGGGGTCGTCGCCACTTCTCAGGCGATGTCGATCGCCCAGCAGGCCGGCCTCGACCTGGTGGAGGTCGCTCCCAACTCGGAACCACCGGTCTGTCGGGTCCTCGACTACGGCAAGTTCCTGTACGAGAAGCAGAAGAAGGACCGCGAAGCCCGCAAGGCCCAGACCAAAGTCGAGATCAAGGAAATCCGCATGCGCCCCAAGACCTCCGGCCATCACCGGTCGTTCAAGGTGCGCAACGCCCGCCGCTGGCTGACGGAGGGCAAGAAGGTGCGGGTGCGCATCCGGTTTCGGGGCCAGGAGATCAGCTATCCCGAGATCGCGCTGAGCGACCTGAAGCGCATCGCCGATGAATTGGCCGACCTGGGGAGCATCGAGCAGTCCCCGATGATGGAAGGTCGCACGATGTTAATGACGCTCGCCCCGGGGAAGGCCAAGTAGGACAAGGAGAGGGTCGTGCCACGCAAGCCGAAGTTGAAGGGCAAGATCAAGCTCAAGACCCACAAGGCGACCTCCAAGCGGTTTCGCCTGACCGGGTCGGGCAAGCTCGTGCGCACCAAGGGCAACAAGAGTCACTTACGCCGCAAGCGGTCGGCCCGCGCCAAGGCCAAGCTGGCCAAGATGCTGCCAGTGGAGAATCGCGGCCTGGCCAAGACCGCCCGCCGTCTAGCCCCTTACATGGACAAGTACAAGGCCAATCCCAACGCCAAGAGCGGCGGTAAATCCAAGTAACCGGTTCGGGGTGCGGCCGTTGCGTGCACACAACTGGCAACCTTCGACATTCGGCGGACCTTGAGCCGAAGCCCTGAGCCGAAGTCCCGAGCCAAAGTCCCGAGCAAAGCGAGGGAGAAGCGAGGGAGTAGCGAAGGGGAAGTCGAAGGACCGGCGCGCAGGGGACCGCAGGAGAGAAGATCGTGGCTCGAGTGAAAGGCGGGATCGTCACCCGCCAGCATCACAAGAAGGTCCTGCGGATGACCAGCGGCATGTACGGGTCGCGGCATCGCTTGTTCCGCCGCGCCAACGAGGCGATGCTGAAGAGCCTGTGGTACGCCTACCGCGACCGCCGCACCCGGCGCCGCGACCTGCGCCGCTTGTGGATCGTCCGCATCAACGCCGCCGCCCGCCTCAACGGCACGACCTACAGCCGACTGATGCACGACCTGCTGGCGGCCGACGTGCGCCTCAACCGAAAGATGCTGGCCGACCTCGCCGTGCGCGACCCACAGGCCTTCGGCCAGGTTGTCGTCTCTGCCAAGGGCTGAGCCAGCCTTCAGCAATCAGCGGTCAGCCATCAGCTATCAGCCAACAGACCGGGGCCAAATGGCTCCGGTCTTCGCGTCCGGGAGAGGCTTGTGTAGAATCTCGTGGCGGAGGGGTGTCTTGCCCTCTCCCCGCGGGGGAGAGGGGAGGGTGGGGGGTGATCCTCACTTCCCCTCCGCGCCACCGGCGGTCTCGAGTCCGCCATCACCATGACCACGATCGTCGAGCACACCTTTCCCGCCGGCGCCATCCTCGCCCTGGTGCAGGGCGATCTGACGACCTCCGACCTCGACGCCATCGTCAATGCCGCCAACGCCCAGCTCCAGCACGGGGGCGGTCTGGCGGCGGCCATCGCCCGCCGCGGCGGTGCGGCGATCCAGCAGGAGAGCGACGCGTGGGTGCGGCAGAACGGCCTCGCCCGCCACGATCGCCCGGCCGTCACGGGCGCCGGCCGCCTCCGCTGCCGCTACGTGATCCACGCCGTCGGACCGGTGTGGGGCGATGGCGACGAAGATCGCAAGTTGACCCTGGCCGTCCGCTCCTCCCTCGAGACGGCGACTTCCTTGAATCTGGCGAGCCTCGGGATGCCCGCCATCTCCACCGGCATCTTCGGTTTCCCCAAGCCGCGCGCGGCGGCGATCACCCTGGAGGCCATCGCCGCCTTCGTTGAAGCCAACCCGCAAACCAGCCTGCGCCGGGTCGAACTCGTCCTGTTCGATACGCCCACCCTCGAGGTCTTCCAGCAGGCCTTGGCGCAACGGTTCGCCGCAGGCAGATGATCACTTCCACCACCAATACCCGCGTTCAGTGGATCCGCAGTCTGCAGCGGAAACGACGCGCCCGCCAGGCCGAAGGGTTGTTCGTGATCGAGGGCACCCGCCTGGGAGAGGAGGCCTTGCGGGCGGGAATCACGCCACGCCTCGTCGCCCATGTCCCCCAGCTCGATGAGCGCACCTCGGCGCTGGTCCACGGCTTTGCCCGCCGCGGGGCTTCGATCCTTCCCGTCTCGGACCGGGTGATGGCGGCCTGCGCCTCGACCGATTCCCCGCAGAGGATCGTCGCCGTCGTTCCCATTCCCCCGCCGCCTGCCCTCCCACGACTGACGCTGGCCGTCGTTGCCGATGGCATGGCCGATCCGGGCAACCTGGGGACCTTGTTGCGGACCGCGCTGGCTGCCGGAGTCGAAGCCGTATTCCTTTCGCCGGGGACGGTTGACGCCTACAATCCGAAGGTCGTCCGTTCCGCCATGGGCGCTCACTTTCACCTGCCTCTGGTGAGCGATTCGAACGAGGGCATCCTCCAGCGCCTGGAGGGCCTTCCCCTGTGGCTCGCTCAACCGCGCGGCGGCCAGGCCTATGACCGGGTCGACGCCCGCCAGCCGATGGCGCTCGTGATCGGCCAGGAGGCCCACGGCCCGGGTGACTTCTGGCGGCGTCGGGCCGCAGGCGCGCTGTCCATTCCGACAGAAGGTTCGGTTGAATCGCTCAATGCCGCGATCGCCGCGGCCGTGATCCTGTTCGAAGTGCGGCGTCAGCGAGGGACCTCATGAACATTCGCGCCGTGACCGGTTTCGTCGATCCAGGTTGGCCGCTGGAAGCCCGCCGCATCGCCGACCTCGCCGCCTGCCTGCACACCGCCAAGGCCCGGCTGGAAGAGGCCGGCTACCCGGTGCAGACGCTGCGCATGGCGACGCCTCCCCCGGCGGAAATGAACCGCCCCGTCCGCCCGGCCGACCGGCCTGAGCTGGCGCGCCAGCTCGAGGCGGAATGCTTCGTCCACGGCATCGACTATGCCAGCCTCGGTCCGGCCCTGGCCGAGGAGGCCGATGGCCTGGCGGTGGTCCCCGAGATCCTCGGTGCGACGGAGAACGTCTTCACCTCGGCCATCTTCTGCGACCCGCAGGCCGGCTTGTCTCTGGCGGCCGCCCGCGGCTGCGCCGAGGTCATTCGCGAGGTCTCCCGCCTCGCGCCCGACGGGTTTGCCAACTTGCGCTTCGCGGCGTTGGCCAACGTCCCGGCCGGCTCACCCTTCTTCCCGGCCGCCTACCATCGCGGCGCAGGCATGGCCATCGCCGCCGCCACGGAGGCCGCCGAACTGGCGGTCGACGCGTTGCGTGAGGTCTCCTCGATCGGGACAGCCCGCCGCCGTCTGGTGGGGATGATCGAAGCTCACGGCGCCGCGCTGGCGCGCCCCCTGCAGGCCGTCGCCGCCGAGAGCGAGGCGCGCTTCCTCGGCATCGACTTCTCCCTCGCCCCCTACCCGGAGCACTTCCGCTCGATCGGCGCGGCGATCGAGTCTTTCGGCGCCGGGTCCGTCGGCGCCGGGGGGAGCGTGGCCGCTGTGGCGTTTCTCGCCGACTGTCTGGATCGCGCCCAGTTCCGCCGCACGGGATTCTGTGGGCTGTTGCTGTCGGTGCTCGAGGATGAGAGGCTCGCGGCACGTGCCGCCGCCGGACTGCTAGCGGTGAACGACTTGCTGTTGTATTCGACGATGTGCGGCACGGGGCTCGATGCCGTCCCCCTCCCCGGCGATGCCAGCCTCGACGGCCTGACCGGGCTGCTGATCGACCTGGGGGCGATCGCCCTGCGACTCCAGAAGCCTCTGACGGCCCGCCTGATGCCGATCCCCGGAAAGTCGGCGGGCGACGAAGTCCACTTCGACTTTCCGTACTTTGCCGACAGCCGGGTGCTGGCCCTGCGCGAATTCCCCCTCGGGGCGCTCCTGGCCGGCGGCGGCCTGCTCGACCTCGGCCCGCGCCCGGCCGGCTAGGACACCCCGCCCCGCCTCTCAGCCCCAGCGCGCAGAGAAAGCCGCGGGGTCACCCCGCGTCCTTCCGCAATGCACTTGTCGATGGCCGCGGGGTCACCCCGCGGGCTTCCGCATAGCACTTGTCGATGGCCGCGGTCTCAACCGACCGCCATATGGAAGTAGAGCAAGACGGGCTTGCCGCGAAACGCCTCCAGCGGCGCCTTGCCTCCCGCAACAGACATCAGATCAAACGGGGGCGCGGCCTCCCCGACCTCCACAGGTCCGCCCGGGCGCGCAGGCCCCGAGCGCCGCTGCCAACCCAAGCCCAGCACAAGGTTTCGCATCGCTGCCTCCTCCCCGCGCAGGCTAGCTTCGGATCGGACACCTGCCAAGGATTCCTTTGGAGGCCTCGTCCGCAAGTCCGTGGAGTAGAATGCCTGCGCCTTGATCGATTTTCTCGAGAGCCTCAATCCGCAGCAACGGATGGCGGTCACCGCCGAACCGGGCCCTGTCCTGGTCCTGGCCGGCCCCGGTTCGGGAAAGACCCGCGTCCTGACGCATCGCGTGGCTTATCTGCTCAGCCAGTTGGCCGCCGAACCGCGGCAGGTGGTGGCGGTCACGTTCACCAACAAGGCCGCCCGCGAGATGCACGGCCGGGTGGTTTCCTTGTTGGAAGACCCGCGGGCCGCGGCGCAGATCAACCTGGGGACGTTCCATGCCCTGTGCGCCCGTTTCCTGCGCCGCGACGGAGCGCGCCTCGGGCTGGCGGCGACCTTCGTCATCTTCGACGACTCGGATCAGGAGTCCCTGGCCCGCCAGGCGCTCAAGGAGAACAATCTCGATCCCCGTCAGCACTCCCCGTCCAAGGTGCTGAACGCCATCTCCTCCGCCAAGAACGAACTTGTCCCGGCCGAGGCCTACCCGGCGACGAGCTACTTCGGCGAGATCGTACGCCGCATCTACCCGCGCTATGAAGAGCTTCTGCGCCAGAACAACGCCCTCGACTTCGACGACCTGCTGGTGTGGACGGTCCGCCTGCTGCGGGACCACGACGACCTGCGCCAGGCCTACCGCCGTCGCTTCCGGCACCTGCTGGTCGATGAGTTCCAGGACACGAACACCGTCCAGTACGAGCTGCTGCGCCTGCTCGAACCGGAAGGCACGGATTTGTTCGCCGTGGGCGACCCCGATCAGTCGATCTATCGCTGGCGCGGGGCGGACTACCGCAACGTCCAACGTTTCCAGAAGGATTACGCGGGTCACCGGTTGATCCTCCTCGAGCAGAACTACCGCTCGACCCAGGTCGTCCTCGACGCCGCCATGGGCGTCATCGACCGCCAGCCCGGCCGCACGCGCAAGCGCCTGTTCACCGACCGCGGGCCGGGAGAGGCCATCGTGTTCCACGAGGCCTATGACGAGAACGACGAGGCCGCCTTTGTGCTCGACACCATCGCCCTTCTGGCGCGCGGAGGGATCGAGCCACGCGGCTGCGCCGTCATGTACCGCACCAACGCTCAGTCCCGCGCCCTCGAGGAAGCCTTCCTACGCGCCAACCTGCCCTATCGGCTGGTCGGCGCGCAGCGCTTCTACGGGCGGCGCGAGGTCAAGGACCTGATCGCCTACCTGCGCCTGGTCCACAACCCGTCCGACGAAGTCAGCCTGCTGCGCGTCCTGAACACGCCGCCCCGCGGCATCGGCGCCAAGACGCTCGAATCCCTGTTGGCCGCGGCGCGGGAGCGCTCGGTCGCCGTCGGCGCCTACCTGATCCAGCTCGCCCGGCGCCTGGCCGACCCGCCCGCCGACCTCTCGGCGCGGGCCGCCGCCGCCGCGGCGGAATTCGGCGCACAACTCGACGCCTGGCGTAATCTGGCGCAATCATTCAGTGTGCTGGCCCTCTTCGATCGCATCCTGGAGGACACCGCCTACCGGCGATTCCTCGATGATGGCAGTGACGAAGGCGCCGAGCGCTGGGAGAACGTCCTCGAGCTGCGCGGCCTGGCCGCCGAAGGGCCCGCCGCCGGCGATGAAGCTGTGGACGAAGGAGCGCGGGCAGATCCCGAACTCGGTCTGGCGATGTTCCTCGAGCAGGTGGCCCTCGTGTCGGACCAGGATACGCTCACCGAGGACATGAATGCGCCCGTCCTCCTGACGCTGCATGCGGCGAAGGGATTGGAGTTCCCGGCGGTCTTCATCGTCGGACTCGACGAGGGTCTTCTTCCCCACTACCGCTCGCTCGACGACAGCGAGGCCATGGCCGAAGAGCGCCGGCTGCTCTACGTCGGGATCACGCGGGCGCGGGACCGGCTGTTCCTGCTGCGGGCCTTTCGGCGTCACAGCTTCGGCACCGGCGGCGTCTGTGAGCCGTCGCGCTTCCTCGACGACCTGCCGGCCGACCGCCTCGAGGGGACCTCGGCCCCGACGCGGGCACGCGCCGCCTATGAGCGCCAGACGCGCTGGGAGCCGGCGGCCGTGTCGCCGCCCGAGCCGCACTACCGCGCCGGCATGCGGGTCGCCCATGCCGCCTTCGGCGAGGGGGTCGTCCTCGAATCGGAACTCGACCGCGAGGACGAGATCGTGACGATCCGCTTCCCGGTCGGCGTCAAACGACTGGCGGCCTCCCTGGCTCCGCTCAACGTTCTGGCCGACGAACAAACCCCTAACGGAAGGCCGCGGCCTATCCCGGGGCGAGGCGACACGTGAGGATCTTCGTGACGGGCGGCGCCGGTTACATCGGCTCCGTTGCCGCCGCCGAGCTGGCCGCCGCCGGCCACGACGTGACCGTTTTTGATTCGCTGGTCACCGGCCGCGCCGGCGCCGTGCCCCAGGAAGTCGAGTTCATCCAGGCCGATCTGGGGGACCGCGCCGCCCTCGAAACCGCCCTGCACGGCGACCGCTACGACGCCGTGATGCACTTCGCCGCCTTCATCGAGGCCGGCGAGAGCATGGCCGATCCGGCCAAGTACTTCCACAACAACCTGGCCCTTTCGCTCGGGTTGTTGGACGCGGCCCAGCGCGCCGGTGTGCCGCGCTTCGTCCTGTCGTCGACGGCGGCCGTCTACCAGACCAGCGACGAGCCCCTGACCGAGGCCTCCCCGCTCGGCCCGGCCAACGTCTACGGCCAGACCAAGCTGATGATCGAGCAGGCGCTGGAGTGGTATCACCGCATCCATGGCCTGCGCTTCGCCGTCCTGCGCTACTTCAACGCCGCCGGCGCCCACAACGGCCGGGGCGAAGCGCACCGGCCGGAGAGCCATCTCATCCCGCTCGTCCTGCAAGTGGCCCTCGGCCAGCGTCCGACGGCGCTCGTGTTCGGCCACGACTACCCGACGCCCGACGGGACTTGCATCCGCGACTATGTCCACGTCGCCGATTTGGTGGAGGCCCACCTGCTGGCCCTGACGGCCCTCGACGAGCGGCCGCGCCAGGTCTACAACCTGGGCAGCGGCGCGGGCCACTCCGTGCTGGAGGTGATCGAGGCCGCCCGCCGCGTTACCGGCCACGCCATCCCGGCCCAAAGCGATCCGCGCCGGCCCGGCGATCCGCCTCGCCTGGTCGCCTCGTCCGAGAAGGTCCGCCGCGAGCTCGCCTGGCAACCCCGCCACCCGTCGCTGGACGACATCCTCGGCTCGGCCTGGGAGTGGCATCGTGCGCATCCCAGGAGATACGATGAGTAAGGTTCGCCGCGCTGGAGGAGCGAGAGCTCTGAGCCGAAACCCATCAACGCAGAAGGCCTCCGAGCGCCGATCCCTGTTGATCGTGCCCCTCACCGAGCGAATCCTGGCGACCTTCCCGGGCTCGCGCTGGATCTGGATCGTCTTGTGGAGCCTTCTTGCGGTCCCCCTGACTTTCTTCCTTCTGCGGGTCATCGCCGCGGTCGAACCGACCAGCGGTGCTCTCGCCGGAGGCCAACCAGGCCTTTGGGAATCCGCCGCCATCGTGAATGCCACCTTGCTCTCTCTCTGGGGGGCTGGCAAGCTGGCGGGGGATCTGGAGCGGACCGAGCCGGCGATTTCGCGTCTCACCTTGGACGAAGGCCCGAAGGCAGACCGTCCGATTCGGGGAATGGAAAGCATTCTGGGGCCGATGGCCCTCACCTTCGCGCTCGTCGGCCTGAACGCCGCCCTGATCGGACTGGAATACGGATGGCGGATCGCCCTGGTGACGTTCCCGATCAATTTCGTGATCGAGCTTCCCTTGTGGACGTTCTTTTGGGCCTACGCCTCAGTGCTGGTCGGACTGAACCGGCTCGGCCGCCACAGGCTGCGCCTGGATGCGACGCCCGGCGACCGCACTCTGGGCCTGCGCCCGGTGGGGCACCTGGCGTTTACCGGGTTCTGGATTTTCTCCGTCGGATTTGCGCCGGTCCTGATTGTGACTGCCACCTCCACGCCGGCGCTTGTATTGAACCTGGTCTTCTTCCTCATCGGTTTTGCCCTGTTCGTGCTTTCCTTAAGTCGGCTCCATCAGCAAATGGCCGAAGCTAAGCGCACCCACATGGAGTTGGCCCGCCAGCTGTACGCCGATGCCTACGCCCCGTTGGTGCGCTCACCCAGGGTGCGCACGCTACAAGCCCAGACATCCCTACTGAGCGCCGCCGAGTCGCTCGAGAAACGCAGCGCCGGCATTCAGGAATGGCCCTTCGACGAAGTTCTGACGGGTCGCATCGTCATCATCGTCACCAGCGTGGTGGCTACGGTACTAGCCCGGATCATCCTCGACGCCCTTGGATTCTGAGGGCAGGCGAAATCGGGCCCAGTCCGGCGCGGCCGCTCGTCCAGGCCGTCGAAAGGTAATGCCGACCAAGCGGATTCGCTCGGCCCGCCACGGAGACGAATGATGAGTTACCTGCACGCGCATGTCCCGCCGGACGGCGAGCGCATCCGCCATACCGGCGATAGCCTTGCTGTCCCCGACTATCCCATCTTGCCCTTCATCGAGGGCGACGGCACCGGGCCTGATATCTGGCGGGCGTCCGTGCGCGTGTTTGACGCGGCGGTTGAGAAGGCCTACGGCGGCGATCGCCGCGTGGCCTGGATGGAGGTCTTCGCCGGCCAGAAGGCTTTCGATCGCTACCAGACATGGCTTCCGGATGAAACGGTCGAGGCTTTCCGGGAATTCCTGGTGGGCATCAAAGGACCACTGACGACGCCCGTCGGAGGCGGGATCCGATCCCTGAATGTGGCCCTGCGCAAGGCGCTCGACCTATACGTCTGCCAGCGGCCGCTGCGCTACTTCGACGGCGTCCCTTCTCCGGTGAAGCGCCCGCAGGATGTCGACATGGTCATCTTTCGGGAGAACACGGAGGACCTGTACACCGGCATCGAGTTCGAAGCCGGCGGCGCAGCGGCGCGGGCCTTCGTCGCCTGGCTCGAATCGGCCTACCCGGCCGAGTTCGCCAAGATTCGCTTTCCGGCCACCGCCGGCATCGGCGTCAAACCCGTCTCGCAAGAGGGGACGGAGCGCCTGGTGCGCGCCGCCCTGCGCTGGGCGTTGGCCAACAGGCGGCGCTCGCTGACCCTGGTCCACAAGGGCAACATCATGAAGTTCACCGAAGGCGCTTTTCGCAACTGGGGATACGCCCTGGCCGAGCGCGAGTTCGGCGATCACGTGTACACCAGGCGTCAATGGGAGGCGGCCAAGGCAGCCCGCGGCGAGGAGACGGCCAACGCCGAGCAAGCCGCGGCGCTGCAGTCCGGGCGATTGCTGGTCAAGGATGTCATCGCCGACATCGCTTTCCAACAGACGATCACCCGCGCGGCGGATTTCGACGTCATCGCCACCATGAACCTTAACGGCGACTATCTATCCGACGCGCTGGCGGCGCAGGTGGGCGGCATCGGGATCGCTCCGGGCGGCAACATCAACATCGAGACAGGCCACGCCGTCTTCGAGGCGACCCACGGCACGGCCCCCAAATACGCCAACCAGGACGTCGTCAATCCTGGCTCCGTTATCCTCTCCGGCGAGATGATGTTCCGCTATCTGGGATGGACCGAGGCGGCGGACAGCATCCTGCGCGGCATGCGAGGGGCCATCGCCGCCAAGACCGTGACGTATGACTTCCACCGGCTGATGGAAGGCGCCACCAAGGTCAAATGTTCGGAGTTCGGCGACGCCGTGATCGCGCGCATGTAGACGAGTCTCGCTCCCAGGGGCTGGGGGGAGGGGCAAGCAGCGTGCCCCTCCCCCCAGCCCCTGGACCCCCTCCCCCCACCCTCGCTAAGCGGCCGTTGATGGCACCTTTAGTAAAGGCATCGATCGGCCGCCCCTCGTGTGATGGAGTCCTCGCCACAATGGGAAGGCCACATCGGTACTGGGCAACGCGGCGGTTCGCGCCATCAAATTGGTGTTCGCTCAACCGCCGCTTTCGTGGGCGGGGGGTTGGGGGTCCCAGGGGGAAAGGGGGGAGGGCATGTAATGGCCCTCCCCCTTTCCCCTGGGAGGAACAGCCGCATCCCTTCAGTGGACGCGACCCTCGATCCACGCCTCGATCTTCTCCTCGAGCACATCCAGCGGGATGGCGCCCTCCAGCAGGACCGCGTCATGGAAGGCGCGCAGGTCGAACCTGTCACCGAGCCGCGCCTCCGCCCGGCGCCGCAGCTCGCGGATCTTGAGCTCGCCCATCTTGTAGGCCAGCGCCTGGCCGGGCCAGGTGATGTAGCGGTCGATCTCGTTGCGCACGTTGAGCTCGGTCAGGGCCGTGTTCTCCATCAAGAAAGCGATCGCCTGATCGCGGCTCCAGCCAAGGGCGTGCATCCCCGTGTCGACCACCAGGCGGCAGGCCCGCCACATCTCATACGTCAGCCGGCCGTAGTCGCTGTAGGGATCCGTGTAGAAGCCGGCCTCCAGCCCGAGCCGCTCGGCGTACAGGCCCCAGCCTTCGACAAAGGCGGTGAACCCCTCAAAGCGGCGGAACTCGGGGAGATCGGTCAGTTCCTGCTGCAACGCGATCTGCAGGTGATGCCCTGGGACGGCCTCGTGCAGCGAGAGCGCCTCCAGCTCGTAGAGCGGCCGGCTCTTCAAATCGTAGGTATTGATGTAGTAGAAGCCGGCGCGCGAGCCGTCCCCGGCGCCCTCCCAGTAGTAGGCAGTCGTCGTCTGCGGCGCCACGTAGTCCGGCACCGGCTTGATCCCGTATGGCAGCCGCGGCAGGGTGCGGAATAGGCGCGGCAGCTCGCCGTCCATCCGCTTGAGGATGAAGGCCACCTCTTTCATCAACTGCGCCGGGGTCTCGGCATAGAAGCGGGGCTCGCGGCGCAGGTACTCTCCGAAAGCTGCGAAATCGCCCGCAAAGCCGACCTTTTGCCGGACGGACTCCATTTCCTGGCGGATGCGCCGCACTTCGTGCTGACCCGTCTCGTGAACCGAGGCGGGGGTGACATCCAGCGAGACGTTCATCCTCACCCGGTGCTCGTAGAAACGCTTCCCGTCGGGCAGCTCGGAGGCGGCGATGGTGGTCCGGGCGCCCGGCAGGTACGTCTCCTCCATGAAGTGCAGCAGCTCACGGTAGGCCGGAACGATCGCCGCCCGGACCGCTTGTCGGCCCTCGGCCTGCAGGCGGTCGCGCTCCACCGGGGCGATGGCCTCGGGGAGTTTCTTGAACGGTTCGTAGAGGAGGCTCTGTTCCGGGTCGTCGGCGAGAAAGGAGGTGATCGATCCCTGCGTGCCTTCCAGCGCGAGGCGAGGCTGCGTGATCCCGCTGCGCAACCCCTCGCGCATCAGCCCGATCTGTCCCTGGCTGAAGGCGGGATAACCGGCCAGGCGCGCCAGGTAGTCCTCATAGTCCTTGACTCCGTCGAAGCGGATGAATGTCCCCAGCTCGGCGAAGAACGTGTGAAATCCACCCATACGGCTGACCGGCATCCGGTAGACATGGAATTCGATCTCGCGCAGGGCTTCCCGCTTCAGCCGGCCGAAGAGGTCGTAGTTGAGCCGGTCCTTTTCCGTCAGCCGCCCTCGGTCGATCCGGGCGAGACGGGCCAGGAAATCCCGCAGCTGCTGGGCCTCCCGCTCGGCTTGGGCCTCGCTCGCCTCGGGCAGGCGGTCGTTGTAGCGCTTGTCGCCGGTCACCGTGGCGAAGAACGGGTCGTTCCGCAAGTGGGTTTCCCACTCCTCGCGGAAGAGGGCAACTAGGTCTGCGGAGGCTTCGCCGGGCGACATCGGTCAGGTCCTGGGTTGGAGACGGTCGTGAGGCCCGTCCTACTGGGCGGCGGTCGTCGCCATCGCCTCGGGGTTAGCGTCGATGCGGATATAGAAGATCGACGAATCGCGGCTGTCCTCACCGACGACGACGATGAAGAGGGCCGAGTCCCGTTGGGCGCCGCGCTTGGCGAAAACGCACATCCCTCCGATTTCCTCGTTCCCGGCGGTGGCGGCGCCGCAACCGGGGGCGTCCTCCCCTGTCCAGCCCTCGGCCGCCATCCGTTCGTTAGTGTAGAAAGCCTGCACATCATCGGTCGAGTCGTTCGTCGTGAAGGCGATGAACTCCAGGTTGCCGGCGGCGTCGCCGGCCTCGCTCATGATTGCCTTGGAGGCGGCCTCGACAGCCAGGCGGATAACCACCGGCATTTCCAGGTCGACCTTGTCTGCCCCCGGGAAAGGCGGGACGTCGGGCCAGAGCGAGGCAGCCGTCCCGGCCTGGCTGCCGCTGACCCTATCGCCCAGGTTCCCCAGCGGGCTGCAGGCCAGCGCCGCCAGCAGCATCATCCCTAGCACGGCTCCTGCGAATCGCTTGCTCATCTTTCATCTCCTCGTGATGGGTAGGCGGCGCCGCACCCCTTCGCTCCGCAGGCGGCCATTCTAGACCCCTTCCCGCTTGGGCCTTGACAGCCCAGTCAAAGATGTATATATAGATAGACAGGTAGACATGTTTGCCGCACCGACTCTCGACAAGACCAGTCCTATTCCCCTCTACCTGCAGCTCGCCAGCCGCTTGGAGGCCCTGATCGCCGAAGGTGTCCACCCGGTGGGGTCGAAGCTTCCCGGCGAAGAAGAACTCGCCCGCCAGTACGGCCTCAACCGCAACACCGTGCGGCACGCGCTATCGCTCCTCGCACGCAACAGTCTGGTGCGCACCGAACGCGGGGTGGGCACCTTCGTCCGCCGCAGTCGGCTGCTCGCCCCGATCCATCGCCTCGACCGGATCACGTCCTTCGTCGACGACTTCAGCCTGGGCGACGTTCACGCCGAAGACGCGCTGCTGGCGCGGGAAAAGGTGCGGGCGACGCACGATCTGAGCGAGAAGCTGGGCGTGCCGCGCGGCGCCGACCTGGTGCGCCTCGACCGCCTGCGGCTGGCCGACGGCGTCCCCTACGTCCTCGAGCGCCAGTACTACGACCACGCCCTGTTCGGCCGCCTGCTCGAGATCGACATCCAGGGCTCCCTCTACCAGCTCCTGATGCGGGAGTTCGCCGTCGAGCTGCACCGCTCGGTCCAGACGCTGCGCGCCGTCCGTCCGCCGCGGGAGGTCGCCCACAAACTGAAAATCTCCACCGACGTGCCGTGCATGTTCCTGGAGAGCCTGACCTCGGATCCCCGCGGTCGCTGCCTGGAAGTGCTCCAGGCTTACTACCGCGGCGACCGCTACATCTTCCGCGTCGAATCCGGCCAATACGCCGACGAATCCACTCTCGGGAGGATCCCATGACCATCGCCACGGCCAAAGAAATGCTGATCGAGGCCACTAAAGGCAAGTACGCCATCGGCGCCTTCAATGTCACCAGCCTGGTGCAGCTGGAGGCGGTCGTCGACGCCGCCGTCGAGAAGAAGGCGCCCGTCATCATCCAGACGTCGGTCAAGCCGTCCAAGTTCTACCAGCCCGGCGTCCTGGTGGCGATCTACCGCGCCCTGGCCGAATCGGCCCCCGTGCCGGTGTGCCTGCACCTCGACCACTGCACCGAGGTCGACTACTGCAAGACCTGCGCCGACGCCGGCTACACCAACATCATGATCGACGCCTCCAAGCAGCCCTTTGCCGAGAACATCCGCCAGACGAAAGACGTCGTCGATTACTGCCACCACGTCGGCCGCGTCTCCGTCGAAGGCGAACTCGGGACGGTCTCCGGCGTCGAAGACCAGCTCAAGGTCACGGAGGACGAGGCTCAGTTGGCCAACCCCGAGCAGGCGGTCGAGTTCGTCGAGCGCACCGGCCTCGACCTGTTCGCCCCGGCCATCGGGACGGCGCATGGCGTCTACAAGACCAAGGAGCCGAAGGTCCATTTCGACCGCCTAGAGAAGATCCACCAGATCCTCAACGGCAAGTCGGTCCGTGTGCCGCTGGTCGTCCACGGCGGCACCGGCCTGCCGCCTGAGTATGTCGACCGGCTGATCGCCCTAGGCGGCTCCAAGTTCAACGTCTCGACCGAGCTCAAGTACACCCTGATCGACACGACCTACGACTATATCCAGGCCAAGCGAGAAGAGTATGACCCCGGGAAGCTCGATAGCGCTGTGCGCGACGCTACCCGCAAGGTCGCCATCCACTGGATGGAGATGCTCAAGAGCCCGGGGAAGGCCTAAGAGCAGTGGTCAGTGGGAGGTGGTCGGTGATCGGTCTGTTGCACGCCGGTTGCTGACAGCTGACAGCTATCTCTGACCACTGACCACTCACCACTGGCCACTCTAGGAGAAACCGCATGAAATCGATGGAAGACTACTTCGTCCCCTGGCTCAAGGGCCAGAAGATGTATATCTCGTCGCACATCGAACTGGCCTGGCGCGATCCGTCGCTGCACCGGATGATGTCGAATGAGAATCCCAATCCGCCGTCGCCCAGGGTGCTGGCGGCGATCGAGAAGTACGCCCGCATGGCCCACCGCTACCCCGACCAGGGACTCGTCGTCAGGGGGAAGATCGCCGAGATCAACCGGCTGGCCGGGCCGGAGAACGTCATGCTCGGCAACGGCTCGAGCGAAATCTACGACATGATCTGGCGCAGCCTGGTGGCGCCCGGGGAGGAGGTCATCCAGCACACGCCGTGCTTCGGGATCTACAAGTTGCGCTGCGCCGCCGTCGGCGGCAAGCTCGTCTCGGTGCCGATGCGTTACGCCGACAAGAAGCTGCTCTTCGATTCCGAGGCGATCCTGGCCGCCATTACGCCCAAGACCAAGGTGATCGTCATCGCCAATCCCAACAACCCCACCGGCAACTTCATGGAGCCGGAAGGCTTCGTCCGGATCGCCGAGGCCGGCGTGCCGTTCGTGGTCGACGAGGCCTACGTCGAGTTCGCCGGGCTGGGGCAGTCACAAGTGGCGTTGACCAAGAAGTACCCGAACGTCATCATCACTCGCACGCTGTCGAAGGCCTACGGCTTGGCCGGCCTGCGCTTCGGTTATCTGCTGGCCGATCCGCAGGTGGTGGCGACGATCGCCGCCATGCTCATCCCGTGGAACCTGGGCACGATCGCCATGTGGGCCGGCCTGGCGGCGCTCGAGGACACCGAAGGGCTGAAGGAGCGCGCCCAGTTCAACAATCGCGAGGTCATGTTCATTGAGGAGTCGCTGAGCGATCTCCCCGGGCTGACCGTCTTCCACTCCTACGGCAACTACATCCTGTTCGACGCCCAGGCTGCCGGCAAGAACGGCAAGGACATGGTCGACTTCGCCCTGCAGCGCGGCCTGATCTTCCGTCCCCAGTCCGACATGTACAACAGCGACGGCTGGTTCCGCATCACCATCGGTTCCGAAGAGGAAAACCGCATGGCGATCCAGGCTGTCCGCGACTTCTGCCTGAGCTGACACCGGGAGGTCTTCGTGGGCAATCTCAAGGCGATCTTCTTCGACCAGGACGGGGTGATCATCGACACCGAGCGCGACGGTCACCGGGTCTCCTTCAATGAGACTTTCCAGGAATTCGGCTTCGACTTCGCCTGGGGCGTCGACGAGTATCACGAGCTGCTGCAAATCTCCGGCGGAAAGGAACGGATGCAGCACTACCTGCAGACCAAGGGCTTCGGCAAGCCCGTGCCGCCGGATGAGGTGGGCGACCTCATCGCCCGCATGCACAAGCGCAAGACGGCGCTATTCATCGAAATGGTCGAAAGCGGTCGCCTGCCCTTGCGTCCGGGAATCCACCGCTTCATGCGCGAAGCGATGGCCGCCGGTCTCAGGCTGGGCGTGTGCACCACCTCCAGCGAGAAGGCGGCGCACGCCATCGCCTACCATATCCTGAAGGACATCCAGTTCGAAGTGGTGCTGGCCGGGGATGTGGTCGAGAAGAAGAAGCCGGCGCCGGACATCTACAACTTGGCGCTGGAAAAGACCGGGCTGCGGCCGGAGAACTGCTTCGTCGTCGAGGACTCGCGCAATGGTGTGCTGGCCGGGAAAGCCGCCGGAATGCGCGTCCTGGCGACGACCAACATTTACACCGAGAAGGAAGACCTATCCCCGGCCGACATCATCGTCAGCTCCCTGGGAGATCCGGCCGGGGAAAAGGCCGTCTTGCGCAAGGGGCCAGCTAAGGCCGTCAGCGACGGGCTGGTTCACGTCAAGACGATGGTCGAGGTGTTTTCGGGGCAGGCCTGACAGCCGGCTTAGCGCCCCGGTCCGATCGTAGGTCAGGCATTACGTCTCTCGGAGCAAAGCTCTGGCCCAGAGCGCTGCGGTTGCCGTAGCCCGGGCCCATTCCACCGCAAGAAGCGTCCCGAAATCTCGCCGAACCCGCCGCTGGGATGGGGATCCTGCGGCTGTTCTCGATTCTGCCAACGCACTCAGGTCCACAGGCTGCAGCATGGCACTCGACTGGCGGTGGCACTGCGCCTTCAGTCCTCGTCGAATCGCTTCGTCCACTCTCAGCCGGGCCAGATCCTCGTAGGCCTTCATCTGCCACCTCCTGCTGGTCTCATCACCAACGCTATGCGAGAAGCCGGGGGGTAGTCACCCCCTGTAAGTGGGGAATACGGGTGGAATCGGTCTAGAATCGCCCTGAGACCTCTACTTCCGAT
>CAYUWF010000048.1:0-17242 GCA_964448245.1 uncultured Anaerolineaceae bacterium
GGGGGCGCCTCGAATGGAGCGCGCATGCTGGCCCCAAACCTTCCCTCACCCTACCGCGATTTTCAGTCGCGTGCTCTCGCCGGCCTGGGCTCCCGCACAAACGGGGCTGGAAATGCCCGCGCTCCAGCCCGAATAGTGCGCTCGCCTCTTAGGGCTGCGGAGGTCCTCATCTGCCGCCAGCATAGACCCTCGCTGTGGCCGTTGTCAACAGGTCGAGGCAGTCGAGGGGTCCTGAGTTGGCGGCCTTCGGCCCCCGGTGGCTTGCCTGTGGCATGGGGTGTAGAGCCCCGAGTCCAAAAGGCTAGGTGAGGTTAGCCGACCGCCTACTTCCGCGTCTCGGCGTCCACCGGCCGGAGTGCGGACGGGTCGAGTGCGGTCAAGAAGCTGTGTAGGTACCTGGTCGCCGCCACGTGCAACGCCCGCCACTCTCCCCGCGTGACCGCGGCGTTCTTCGAGCCTGAGAGGTCGTCATTGAGCTTGTGCCACTTTTCTGCCAAGTCATCGATGAAATCGTCAGAGACGCCCTGCCTCTTGAGCTGGCGGCCGATGGAGCGAATCTTCGCGAGCTCTGAGCCTGCGGCCTCCTGGGCTGGCCTCCGCTGCATAAGTCCGTTGATGGTCTGACGAATGCATTCGCGGATGGGCAGCAGCGAGGTCATTGAGGGGTTCTCGCCGCCAATGGGCGCACCATAGGCCTGTCGGGCAACGTCAAACAGCTCGACGCAGCTCCTGTCGCCCGGCGGCCTAAGGTCCAGCCCGAAGGAGAGAAGCAGGGCGCGAACCTCGTCGTCTAGGCTGGGTCGGGAGACTACTTCTATGTAGTTTTCGAACGCTGTCCTAAACAGCTCATTGGCGCCAAACTGGACGGTCAGGTCGACAATCGGGGCGGACCCACTGACGACCGCTAGACTGGTTGTGCCAGCGAGGGCATCTGAGTCGGCCGTCATGTCTCCGAGGCTGTCCCGAAGGACGGTGATTTGGCTCTGCTGAGTGACGTATTCGGACGCGAGTGTCTCGATTAGGTCGCCGGGAAGGAACTGGAGCAGTGGCAGGTAGGCCTCGCCAACGTCGATGACTTCCTGGATGCGTGCCCCAATCTCGCCGTGCGCAACCCTCGCCTGTCTCGCAGCCTCGATGGTCGCGGCAATGACTTGGCCCAGGGCTTCAGCTGAGGGGTGGAGCGGAGGAGCGGGCGGTGTCGGGAGAGGCAGGAGCTTCTGAAACCAGCGAGCGGGCCGCACGCGGTTGAACAGCCGGCTGATGCGACTGGGCGAGTACCTCATCGCCTTTCCTGGCTTGTCCCAGAGAGGCCCGGGATTGTGGCGGCCTGCGTCGGCACGGAGTCTAGCCAGACACAGCTGGCTAGAAGTAGCGATTCCAGAAATCCGACTCGGGCTTTGCCTTCGTCACCTCGTTGACCCAATCGGCAACAAGGTACATCTCGCTCTCTAGCTCTGTGTCCTTCAGCTCGCTCCCTCGCCATGCACTCCACGCGTACTCAATCATCCCGGGTAGGACCGCGGGCGGATAGACGTTGTCCGCCTCGAAAACCTTTAGAAGGTCCTCCCCACTCCAGACCGGGTCGAGATTCTCGCGCCACGTGCACGTGGCGGTCCGGGCAGGCGATTTCACGACAAGCTCATCGCGGTTGAACTTGACCTCGTAGGCGTCTTCCGTTCCCCAACGGGGTGAGTGAATGCGGAATTGAACGGTGACGGTCATTGCCCCCTCCATTCGGGTCGGAGGCCGCGGAGTCTACAACGACTCCCCCTTGGCGCAAGTGGAGCGGGCCTTGACTTGGTGAGTTCTGCCCTCGGCTAGAATCTGCTCGCCGCCCTCGGTCCTGCCGGTCCCCCTCCGGTAGGGTCGAGGGCGGCTTGCGATTCCGAGAAGCTCTAGCTGTTGACGGACTCAGCCTCACTGAGCTTCGAGCCATCCGGCATCGTCACGCCGCGCCGGTCCTTGGCGGCCTCGATTTGCTGGGTTGTGACTTTTGCATTCTTGAAAACTGTGCCTAACATGAAAGCGCCGGTCAGGTTGGCCCCCGACAGGTCGGCGCCGGTGAAGTCTGCCAGCTCAAGGCGTGCATCTTGGAGGTGGGCGCCGGGCAGGTTCGCACCCACGAGCTTTGCATTGTCCAGGCGGGAGAGTTGGAGATTGCAGGAGCTGAGGTCGGCGCCAGAGAGGTCCGCGCCGAACAGGACCGCCCCCCGGAAGACCGTCCTCCCAAGTCTAGCTCTCCGAAGCATTGTTTCCCCGAGGTCGGCGCCGAGAAGCCACCCATCTTCGAGCTCCATCCCCGACAGGTCGACGCCAGCGAGACGAATCAGCCCCTCTGACTCCCCCTGCTTGACGTCGATGAGGCGAGTCGCGCTTAGGAACTCAATGAGGACTCCTTTGCGTCGGGGGTTAAGCCTTCGAAGCGTGGTCTTGGTGCGGGCCTCGGCTATAGCTTGGAGGTCAGAATGCGGACGCGCCTCCCGTAGATTCCGCTCTAGGAGGAGCTCAGTCATCCTGTCGAGGTAGGCCTGGAGAGCCTCCTCCTCAGACTTGTCAGCGACCTGCCGTCGGTCCGAGTCTGTCAGTCTCTTGTTGAGCCACAGCACGGCAAGACCGAGGGCAGCAGGGACGATGAGAAGCTCCATCCAATCCCAGAGCGTCTTGAAGGTATTCGAAGCTGGGTCGTTCACGCCAACCCACGCAGTCGCCATTGCGTAGCCTGAGGCAATCACGGCAACGAAGGCAAGTAGACCAAGCCCGATTGGAAGGATGGTCCAGCGTCTCATGGCGGCCTCAACCTGTGCTGGTCTCGCGGCTACCAGTCTAGCCCCGACTGTCCAAGTTTGTCAGGCGGCGAACCTGAAGGCGTGGGAGGTCGGCCACTTCACTCCTCCGTCAGTGCGATGGCGTCGAGCGCCCAGTCCGGCTCCTCCACCATGCCCCGCCGGCGTGTCGATGTCGAACGCCTCCCGCACCTTGGGCGCGTTTCTTCGAGCCCAGTCGAGCACGGAGGGCGGGAACAGCCCCCGGAAAGGGCACGGATGACCCGCGCGTGGATGGCGACGGTTCCCGGGGCGTTGCGCTTGGCGCGGTCGGCCACGTAGGCGCGGACGTGCGCCGCCTTCACCTGCGCGGGGTCGGTCAACCCTTCGGTCTGCAAGTGAGCCAGGAATGGCGTCAGGCAGCGAGCGTACAGGTCGAGCGTGTAGGGACTTCGGAGGGCGGCGCGCTTGGCGAGCAGGAAGTCATCGACGGCAGCACGAATCGCGGACTCATCACGGGGGACAAGCGACAAGCGGGACATGGGTTGCCTCCACGAGGAGGACCCGCGCCCCGCTCAAAGTGCGAGCCGAAACCGAACCAGTGCCGAGAGCCAGAATCGAACTGGCGACACCGCGATTTTCAGTCGCGTGCTCTACCAACTGAGCTATCTCGGCGGAGAGACGCGATTCTACCCAGGGCGAATCGCAGTGTCAAGGAAGGGAGAGCGATCCAGCTTCCCGCGAGCTTCAAGCTCGCGGGAAGTTCATCCGCCCGCCGGGCCGCTGCCGGCTCACTCCCTCCAACCCGGGAGTGCCTCGTCCAGGGCGAGGCGGACGTGCGGGTGGACGCGGGCGCCGACGGCGGTGAGCGCTTCGATCTTGTCCGGTCCCGTGGCGATGCCGAACTGCAAGAGATCCACCTGCACACCGCGCTCCAGGAGGAGCGCGGCTGCGGCCCGCGCCGAGGTGTGCCCCTTCGGAGCATCCTCGAAGAGGAGCAGTCGCGAGCCATCGAGGGCCTGCCAGGCCGGGTCCATCTCACCGAAATGAGCCAGGCGGATTGCCATCTCCACGCTGCGGTCTCCTTCCTCTCCCAAGGCCTTGCGCAACCCGGCGAGGAGATGGACGGGAGAGGGCTTGAGGAACGCCTGCACATCGAGCCCCAGGGCGGTGGCCCTCCATCCCAGGTCGCCCGAGGCCACGCACAGCAGGCGGTCGAAGCCGGCCGCGTGAACGCCGATCTCGGCCTCCGGCGTGTTGAACACGCCGGGCGGTGAGGAGCAGGGACGATTGGTCACAATCGCCGCGGCGCGGCCTGCTCCGCCGAGCTTGCGTAGAAGAGCGGTCCGCTCCTCGACGCTGAGGGTCGGCAGGTCGTACGTCTCGAGGAAGGACTCACTCTCCATCCCGGCCGCCTCGCCGTAGATCTGCTCGAACCGCCGGCTGCCGAGGTTGAATAGCTGGACGAGGCGGAACGTCAGGGAATCGTCGAGGCTGCGGGCGCCGCGCAAGAGCGAGCGCACCGCATCGGCCTGCTCGGATCGGCGGCCATCGAGACGGCGAAGCAGCAACGCCTCCGCGCCGGCCAACGGATCGGCCTCTCCCCGGCCGCCGACCTGCGCCAGAAAAGCCCGGATGTCGGGAAACGCGTGTCGCGCGGACCGCGGCGGCCCGAGCGGAAGGCGCCGGGGCAGCAACAGGTCGCCATCCGTCTCCCAGGCGGTGGCCAGAAGCAGCGCGGCGCACAAGGCCGACGAGTCCCATTCGGCGGTGATGTCGCGTGCCTCGAAGGCGTCGATCTCCGCCTGCGTCAGGCTCCGATCCCCGAAACCCAGGCAGAGCGATAGCTGTCGCACGGTCTCGATCAGCGAGCGGTGGTATCCTGCCGAGTTCAGCAGAACTCCGTCGAGGTCAAAGAGGAAGATATCCATCGCAGGTTAGGGGCACCTAGGCAGCTGGGCAGCTAGGCAACCAGGACTCGAGTGCCCAGGCACAGCAGTGCCCGGACTACCGGTGGCCTCCCTTATCGGCAACGTCGATTGGACGCCCGTTCAGGCGAAGATCGCGGATTTCGAGCCAGGCCGGTTCCGCCGAGAGCAACACCCCGAATCGGAGACCGGTGGCTTGCGAAAGCGCGGCCCATTGGTTGTCGATCCAGATCACCAGGCCGAGAGGGACTCGAGAGGGCCGGGGATCTTCCAACACGGTCTGGCCGTCCACGAGGAATTGAGCGCCCTGCGCGCGCCAGTCGATCTCGTACGCATGCCACTCGTCCAGCCCGGAGAGGGGGGGCGACTGGTGACCCGCGAACCAGCGCCAGTACCGCCGAAGGAGCGGCGCACGCAGCCGGGGTATCGCCATCCCCGCCAGCGCGGCGGCGCCCATCGCGGCGATGACCCCGCCGGGTAAGGACGGGCCTCGGTAGGACGCCGCCGCCCAGCCCACCATCGGACCCGCGGGAGAGAATGGAATCTGCGAGGGCGAGGAAGCGTGGAAGAACCACAGCGCCCGCGGCGACGCCGGCAGGATGCGCCGCGCTCCGGCTTCGCCCGCCCAAGAGGGGAAGGGGTCATTCCAGAATCCGAATCCCAGCGTGCCCCTGGGCGAAGGCGCCGAGGCGCGCGCCTCCAAACTCAACCGAACCGGGTGGCGATGGAGGAGATCCCGCCGAGGGCGTCCTTGCGTGTCATCGAGCTGCGCGTCGGTGTAGGCCGATGTCGGCCCGATGTGCAGACGCCAACCGCCGGCCGTGCTCTCGATGCGCCCGTTCCCGGCGGTGAACTTCGCAAGCACGTGAGCCTCCACCTGGTGGCCGAATTGTACGGCGGAGTGGTTCGAAATCGCGGATCCCCTGCGGGATCCTCCCCAGGATGCCCCCTTCGGGGTCCTCTTCAGGATGCGAAGCGCGATGCGAAGCGCGACGAAGCGCGCTTCGAGGAGTGATCACCCCGCGCCTTTCCTCTAAGGCTTGATGGTTAAGGCGCGGGGTCATGTATAATTCCCGACCGAAGGAGAGTCGACGTGGAGCTCACCTGGTACGGCATGTCCTGCTTCCGCATGGTGGAGCGCGGTCTGGCGACGGTGGTCACCGACCCCTTCGACGCCAGCGTCGGCCTGGCGCCGCCGAAACTGCGGGCGGATGTCATCACCGTCAGCCACGATGCCCCCGGCCACAATCATCTGGCGGCGGTCAAAGGCGAGCGGCGGGTGATCCAGGGCGCCGGCGAATACGAGATCGGCGGCGTCTTCATCACCGGCATCGCCATGAACGCCTCGACCACCGGCAACGGCCGCCCCAACACGCTCTACGTTTTCGACTTCGATGGATTGACGGTGGCCCATCTGGGAGATCTGGCGTTCGTTCCTTCTCAGGCGCAGATCGAGGACCTGGGGACCGTCGACATCGCCCTCGTCCCGGTGGGGGGGGGCAGCGCGCTCAATCCGCCGCAGGCGGCCGAACTCGTCAGCCTGATCGAACCGAAAGTCGTTGTGCCGATGCACTACAAGACCGGGAAGGAGACCCCCAAGCTCGGGCCGGCTTCGCGCTTCCTCTCCGAGATGGGGATCGGGCAGTTGGAACCGATTGACGTCCTCAAGGTCTCCAAGGCCGGTCTGTCCGACGAGATACAGGTCATCTTGCTGGAGCGGACGGAGTCGTAAGAGGCATCCGGGCCCGGGGAGGACCGCGCTGGCCATCAAGCTGCTGATGACATGGGACATCCTGCCCGGCCGCGAACAGGAGTATTTCGAGTTCGTGGTGAGGGAATTCGTCCCCGGGATCCAGCGGATCGGCATTCAACCGACCGAGGCCTGGTACACCACCTTCGGGCACCGCCCTCAGATCCTGACCGGCGGGATCACCCCCGACCTGCAGGCGATGCGGGCGGCGCTCGACTCGCCGGAGTGGCAGGGCCTGCGCGACCGTCTGGGAGAGTTCGTCGCCAACTTCGAGTGGAAGATCACCCGGGCGTCGGGCGGATTCCAAATGTAAAGCAGCCGGTACCTCGGCAGCCTCGCACAAGCGGGGGCAGTATGAACTGAGTAGGGGCACGGCATGCCGTGGCCCTACTTCATTCTGTTGGCTTCGCGGTGGCGCTGCCGGACTTGGTTTCCTTGCTCGGCTTGGCTTTCTCGTCCTTACTGGGGCTTTCCTTCCCTGCGGATTCGCCGTCTTCGCTTTTTCGCGAGCTGCCCTGACCGGAGGGCGAGCGGTGGTCGGTCGAGTAGAAACCCGACCCCTTGAAGACGACTCCCACCGGGGTGAAGAGTTTGCGCAGGGCCTCTTCGCCGCACTCCGGGCACACCGTCAGCGGAGGATCGTCGTAGGTCTGGTAGCGGTCAAACCGAACCCCACACTTGTCGCAACCATACGCGTACGTTGGCATGCACCATCCTCGTGCGAGCGCCGATCATACGTGAACCGGCGGGCGCCCGACCGCTGTGGCACCGCACCGGGCCAACGGCGATCGCGCGCGAGTGTACCAGACCCGCATTGGAATGACATTAGACGGGCTTGTTCCGTCTGGAACAGTCGCCGGCCGCCGCCCGGCTTTGTCGGATCGGGCGTATGATGGGTTTGGCCGGTGGGTCGGCCAGGCGATCGCGGTCCGCCCTTCGCCCTTCGACTACGCTCAGGGCGAAAGACGGATCGAGGAAAGTCCGCGCTCCACAGGGCAGGGTGCCGGGTAACCCCCGGGCGGGGCAACCCGCGGACAGGGCCACAGAAACGAACCGCCCCCCGCGCAAGCAGGGGGCAAGGGTGAAACGGTGGTGTAAGAGACCACCGGCGGTCCCAGCAATGGGCCGGCCAGGCAACCCCCACCCGGAGCAAGGCCAAGCAGGGGCGAGGAGCTGCCCGCTCCGTTCGAGCCTCGGGTAGGCTGCTCGAGCCCGGCGGTGACGCTTGGGCCTAGATAGATGGTCGCCCAGGCGCGGCGTCGGCGGGATGAAGGCCTCGGCCGTAAACCGCTCGCCGCGCCGGACAGAACGCGGCTTACAGGTCGACCCCCGGTCTGTTGACCTCCCCGCGGAGCTTTAAGCTCGCGGGGAGGTTGTCTTTACCCCGGAAGGCGAAACCTTTCGAAGAACACCCACATCTCGCGGTTGGCGTCGATGACGTCGGTGGATGGCCCCAGGACCGCCTGGGGATATCCTGGGATTCCCCCCGGCCAGACGTGTCCGGCGCCGGTCAGGCGCCACAGTTCGACGTCCCCTCCCGGCGCGCAGTCCGACTAGACCAGGTGAGTGGCGGTGTGCGTCGGGCCGCCGGACTCGGGCTGACTCTCTCGTGTGTCCACCACATCGGGTTCGGGCGCACAACCATTGTTCTGCGCCCAACGGGCGAGTGCTGTTTCCACTGGGACGTGGTCCACCCGGCTTGTCGTAAGGGGGAAGGCCGGGCCCAGTCCGCCGTCGTAGAGCGCGCGGGGGTCGTCGACGCTGTGGATGTGCAGAACGGGGAGGGGGCGCCCGGGCGCGAAGCGCTCGAGTTGCAGGGCACCGGCGACGGGCGCAATCGCCGCAACAACCTCCGGGGCTTCGGCCGCCAGGCGGTAAGCCATCATGGCGCCGTTCGATAGACCCGTGGCGTAGAGGCGCTGCTCGTCGACGGCCGTCAGACGAGCTAGGTCCGCCAACACCTCACGCACGAATCCGACGTCGTCGACATTGTTCTCGAGCGCGTAGCCGCAGCAGCCTCCCGCGTTCCACGTCAGCAGAACCCCGCCGAACCGGCCTGTCCCATCGGGGTAGACGGCGATGAAGCCGGCCTCGTCCGCCAGAGTATCCATGCCGCTGTAGTCCTCCAGCCCCTGGGCGTTGCCGCCTCCGCCGTGGAAGTTGAGCACAACCGGGAGCGCTTCCCCGATGGCTGATGGCGGAGGCAGGTGGACGAGGTAGCTGCGCTCCCGGCCGTCGTGCTCGAGAAGGCGACGATTCGTCCCGGGACTGAGCTGCTGGGTTCCGGATGACACCGCAATGTCCCGAGCCTTCCAGCTGCAACCCGCCTGGGCCAAGATCACAAGTACCCCGAGCGCGAACCTGCAAATGAGTGGCACGTCTGCGACGTCCGAATCTGCATTCAGGGTCGCGACATGGGCCTCACCCCCCATCCCTCCCCTGCAGGGCCCACGGGGACCCGAGGCGAAGATGATGCGGGGGGAGGAGCAGGGGTGGGGGCCGGGAGGCCCGGCCTCAAAACGTATCAGACGGCATCGACAATCGGCGTACGACGGAGGATTTCTGCGAAGTCCGGCTCCCAGCCGGCAGGGATGTACTCACCCGTGGCGGTGTCCTGGCGATAGTCACCTGAAATACCCCCGCGCGCGATTTGGGCGAGCGCCTCGCTGAAGCGGTCGACTTCGTCGAGGGTGTTGTACAGCCCGAAGGACATCCGCACCATCCCCGGCATCTCGCGCTTGTCGTGCGCCGCCATGCGATCGCGCACGGCGCGCGCCTCGTCTAGCGACAGCCCCAACAGCCGCATCACGTAGGGGTGGGCGCAGAAGCATCCGCTGCGGACGCCGATGCCGTGCTCGTACCCGAGGACGGCGGCCACGAGGAAATGCGAGAGCCCCTCCACCTGGAAGGGGATTGCCCCGAGGCGGTCGCCGGCGGTCTCCGGGCGCGGGTCGCCGAAGATCCGCACGCCCGGGATCTCGCGCAGGCGGCGTAAGGCGTGCGCCGTGAGCTGGGCCTCGTGGGCGGCGACGGTTTCCATCCCGATCTCCGCCAACTGCTGCAGGGCCAGACCCAGGGCGACGGCGCCGACGACGTTCGGGCTGCCGGCCTCCTCCCGGTCGGGCGGCTCGGCCCAGACGACTTCGTCGAGGGTCACGATCTCGACCGTGCCGCCTCCGCGCTGGTCGGGCTCGCCGTGCTCGAACAGGTCGCGCCGGCCGAGAAGGGCGCCGGTGCCGAAGGGCGCGTAGAGCTTATGCGCCGAGAGGGCGACGAAGTCGAGGTGTTCTGGATCGTCGAGCGATCGCATGTCGATCGGGCGGTGAGGCGCGAGCTGCGCCGCGTCGACGGCGATCCAGGCGCCGGCGTTGTGCGCCTTGGCCGCCAGACGGTGGATCGGGTTGAGGGTGCCGGTGACGTTGCTGGCGCCGGCGACGGCCACCAGCCGCACGCGGCCGCGGTTCGCCTCCAGCAGGCGATCGAAGTCGGCTTCGTCCAGGCGGCCGTCGTCGAGGACGCCCGTGTGCAGCACCCGCGCCACACCCCGGAAGGGCAGGTCGTCCGAGTGATGCTCCATCTCCGTCGTCAAGACGATCTCGCCCGGCTGGAACTGCATGCGCCGGGCGAGCTTGTTCAGGGCGTCGGTCGTGTTCTTGCCGAAGAGGCAGACGTGCTCCCGGGGATCGGCGCCGACGAAACGCAGCACCTGTCGGCGCGCATCCTCGTAGGCCCACGTCGAGAGCTGGGATTTGAAACCCGTGCCGCGGTGGACGCTGGCGTAGTTGTCGAGGAAGGCGACGACGCCGTCCCGCACGGACTTGAGCGGCGGGGTCGAAGCGGCATTGTCGAAGTTGACGTAGCACCGGGTCCCGCCGTCCAGTACGGGGACATCGACTTCCGTGCCGACAAACCGATCGCGAAGGCCGATCCCATGCATGTCCCGGATCACTGGACCACCTCCACATCTGGGGGTAGGAGAAAAGTACCGATCATTGGACTTGCTCCTGCGTGTTGCGCAAGCCCAAAAACGTGTATATACTGTGGGCAATTGTGGGCCAGAGTGGTGTGATGTGGGACGCCGGACGAAGCCGGCGTCTTGCATGCCTGGAGACGGTTAGAACACATGTTCCTGGGCCAGTTCGACCACAGCATTGACACCAAGGGCCGGTTGACGATCCCCGTCCGGTTCCGGCCGGCGCTTGCCACCGGCGCTTTCGTCACCCAGGGTTTCGACCGGAACCTTGTGGTTTATACCACGGAGAGTTTTCAGCGGCTGGCGGCGCGGGCCAACCTCCTCACCACCACCGACCCCGAGGCGCGTGCCGTCCGCCGCGTCCTCTTTGGCGGAGCCACCGACGTTAATCTGGATTCGGTGGGCCGCATTCTGCTGCCGGAGTTCCTTCGCCAGTACGCGGGCATCGAGAACGAGACCGTCCTTGTTGGTGCCGGCGAGTACTTCGAAATCTGGGGTGCCGCCTTCTGGGCCGGGGAACAACGCAGCGTGACCGACCCCGAGTCCAACGCCAAGCGCTTCACGGCTTTCGACCTTTCCTCGGGGTAGTCCATGGGAGCGTCGGCGTACGACGCGGGCCCGGGACGGCATGCCCCGGTACTTTACCAGCAGGTGCTCTCCGCCCTCGAACCGCGGGCGGGGGGCCACTATATCGACGGGACACTGGGTGGGGGCGGCCACGCACTTGGAATCCTCGAGGCCGCCGGCCCCGACGGTGAACTCCTCGGACTGGATCGAGATGCGCATGCGCTAGAACTGGCGGCGGCCAGGCTGAAGGGCTTCGGCGGCCGCCTTCACTTGCGACAGGCCTCCTTCGCCGAGATGGCGCGCCCGGCATCGGCGCTGGGTTGGACCCGGGTCGACGGCATCCTGCTCGACCTAGGCCTGTCGTCGATGCAGCTCGATGACCCGTCCCGCGGCTTCTCCTTCCGCTTCGATGGTCCGCTCGACATGCGCTTCGATCGGGCCCAGCCCCTGACGGCGGCCGACATCGTCAACGGCTGGCGGGAAGACGAGCTGGTCAAGGTCCTGCGCGACTACGGCGAGCAGCCGCGTGCAGGAACCGTGGCGCAAGCCATCGTGCGGGCCAGGCCGATCCAGACGACGACTGAGCTGGCGGGGGTCGTCGCCCGGGCCGCCGGACGCAGTCGCAGCGGAGTGCATCCGGCGACGCAGACCTTTCAGGCGCTGCGCATCGCCGTCAACGGGGAGCTCGAAGCGCTGGAGGAAGCCCTGGAAGCGGTTCCGGGTCTGCTGGAGGAGCGGGGGAGGCTGGTGGTCATTTCCTTCCATTCCCTGGAGGACAGGCTGGTGAAGCGCTTCCTGCGGCGTGAGGAGCGGGACTGCATCTGCCCACCGGAGAGGCCGGTGTGCACCTGCGGCCATCATGCGACGCTGGTCGTGTCGGCCCGCCGGCCGATCCGTCCGGAGGCGGCCGAGACCCGATCGAATCCGCGGGCGCGCAGCGCTCGTCTCCGCTTCGCGGAGAGGCTGGGCGCGGCACGATCCTTGCATGGAACGAACCGGGTCGGGAGCAGCAGGTGAGGAAAGCGCGGACGCAGGCCTTTCGCCAGGCACCCTGGAGGAACCTTCAGCAGTCCACCGGCAACACGTTGCTCGGCGTGGTGGCGCTGCTGGTGCTTGCCGGGATGTACCTGGCGGTCAACGGCCGCCTGGCGGCCGCGGGGCGCGAGCTGCTCGGCCTAAAGGACCGGCGGGCCGACCTGCTGCGGGAGACGACGCGGCTCGCCTCGCAGCTGGCCGATCTCACCTCGCCCGAGCGCATGCTTGAGCGCGCCGCCTCCATGGGATTTCATCCGGCCCACGCCAAAGACACGGAGTACGTCGTGATCGAGGGTTACGTCCCGCCGACCGGTTTCCGCGCGCCGGCGCCGCTCGGCAGCCCGGTGGAACCCTCCGGCGGTCTTTCGCCGGCCTACACCGAGACGCTGGCGGATTGGGTGTTGCGGACGGTCGAGCAGGTGCGGGGCGTGCGATGAACACGCAGGGCTTCCGTCGCGGCCGGGTCTACTCCCTGATGATGGCGATGGCCGTCATCGGCGCCGGGCTGGTCGTGCAGCTCGTCCGGGTTCAGTTCGGCCCGTACGCGCCGGTCTTCGACGCCCGGGCCCGCGCCGGGAATGGGCGGACGGAACGCGTCAGCCCCGCCCGCGGCCTGATCTACGACCGAGACGGGGTGCTCTTGGCCACCAACGGAACCATGTATCACGTTGAGATCGAGCTTCGCCAATTGAATGATGCCAGCCGGCGCGAGATCGCCTCGGTGCTCTCGAAGCTGCTCGTGCTGCCGATGGACGACCTGTACGCCCAGTTGACTTACGACGGGACCGCCAACGGCCAGGTCCGCATCCGGCTGACGCGGGACGACTCGCGCGTCGGCCGCCTGCCGATTCGACTCGACCCGACGGTAGCCAATGTCCTGCGCGATTTCCTTGCCGACCCGTTAGCCCCCGATCTCTCCGGTCTCGATCTGGTGCCGACCTCCAGCCGCCACTATCCGAACGGCACCCTGGCCGGCCACGTGCTGGGGATCGTCAACCAGGAGGGCGAGGGCTTCTTCGGGGTCGAGGGCTATTACGACGACTGGCTGGCCGGGAAGTCGATTATCGTCGAACGCACTTTCCTTCCGCCGGATGCCAAGCTCGAGCCCGATCCGCCGGCCGGGGTCAATCTGGCCCTGACGATCGACGCCGACATCCAGGAACTGGCGGAGATCGCTCTCGGGGAAGCGATCGACGAGTCGGAGGCGGAGGCCGGGCAGGTCATCGTCATGGATCCGCGCAACGGGGAGATCCTGGCGATGGCTGCCTATCCCAGCCTCGATCCGAACTACTACGAGCCGTGGCTGGTGAGGGCGGAGGAAGACGAGTCGGCCATCACGCCGGCCGTCGCGGCGCAGTTTGAACCGGGCTCGACCTTCAAGGTCGTGACGATGGCCTCGGCGCTTAGCTCCGGCGCTGTGCGGCCGGACGACGTCTTCGTCGATACCGGCGTGATCGAGGTCGGGGGGGTGCCGATCCGCAACTGGGACTTCGGCGCGTGGGGCCCGCAGACGATGATCGGCTGCATGCAGTATTCGCTTAATGTCTGCCTGGCTTACGTGGCTTCGCAGAAACTCACTGCCGCTCCCTTCTATTCCTATCTGACCGAGTTCGGCGTCGGCCAGCTCACCGGGATCGATCTGGCGGGCGAGGTCGCCGGGCAATTGCGCACCCCGCGCCATCCGGAGTGGACCGAGTCGGATCTGGGGACCAACGCCTTCGGGCAGGGCGTGTCGGTGACACCGATTCAATTGATCACCGCGGCGGCGGCCATCGCCAACGGTGGGGTGATGGTCCAACCGCACGTGGTGCGGGAGGTCGCCAGTCCCCAAGGTCTCTACCGACCCAAGCCGGTCGTGCTTGGGCGTCCGATCACGCCCGAGGCGGCCCGTACGCTCACCCAGATGCTGGCCCTGTCGCTGGAGGGGGAGACGCGCAAGGCGACGATCGCCGGATACCAGCTAGCGGGGAAGACCGGCACCGCGCAGATTCCGGGCGAGAAGGGCTACGACCCGAAGTGGACGATCGCTTCCTTCCTGGGATGGGGCCCGGTGGAAGACCCCCGCTTCATCGTCTTGGTCCGCCTCGACCGGCCCAAGAGTTCGCCCTGGGGTTCGGTGGTGGCGGCGCCGGTGTTCCAGGAAGTCGTCGAGCGCCTGGTCGTGCTGCTCGAGCTGCCTCCCAACCAGGCCGTGCCGATGGTGGCAGCGGGAGGCTGAGCGGAAATGGAGCGGCTCACCTTCGAACTGGCGATCGAAGCGCTCAGCGGGGTCGCCCGGCGCGGGCCGGGGACGCCGCTGCGGGCCACGGTCATCGATTCGCGCGAGGTCATCGCGGGGACGCTCTTCGTCGCCCTGCCAGGCGAGCAGACCGACGGCCACGACTTCCTGGCCGAGGCTTTCCAGAAGGGCGCTCGCGCAGCCCTCGTCGAGCGCGATCGCCTCGGCCCGTGGCCGGTGATCGACCTGCGCCGTCCTTTGCCGGCCGATTTCGTCCTGCCCGAAACGTGCTGCCTGCGCGTTCCGAACGTCCTGGCGGCGCTGCAGCAGATCGCCCGCTACTGGCGCTCGCGCCTTACGGTGCGCGTCATCGGTATCACCGGCAGCGTCGGCAAGTCGACGACCAAGGAGGTCGCCGCCGAGCTGCTGGAGCGCCGCTATCGGACCTTGCGCAACCCCGGCAACCTGAACAACGAGATCGGCCTGCCCCTGACCGTGCTCAAACTGACCGCCGACCACAGCCGCGCCGTGCTGGAGATGGGCCTCTACGTGTCCGGCGAGATCGCGCTGCTGTGCGACATCGCCCGGCCGCAGGTGGGCGTGGTCACCAATGTCAGCCCGGTCCATTTGGAGCGCGCCGGCTCGATGGAAGCGATCGTCGCCGGGAAGCTCGAGCTGGTTGAGGCCCTGCCGCCGGCGCCCGAGGGCGTCGCCATCCTGAACTATGACGATGACCGCGTGCGCGCCATGTCTTCGCACACCCACGCGCGCATCTTCTACTACGGCCTCAGCTCGCAGGCCGATCTGTGGGCCGATCAGATCGTCGGGCTCGGCCTCGAAGGTGTGCGCTTCGCCCTGCATCACGGCCGCGAGCGCGAGCACATCCGCGTCCCGATGCTGGGCCAGCACTCGGTCCACACGGCGCTGCGGGCGGCGGCGATTGGGCTCGTCGAAGGGATGTCGTGGGAGGAGATCCTGGCCGGCCTGCAGTCGACCCACGCCCAGCTGCGCCTGGTGGCGGTGCGCGGGCCGGGCGGGTCGATTCTGCTCGACGACACCTACAACGCCGCGCCCGAGTCGACCATCGCCGCACTCAACCTGCTGGCCGAACTGGAAGGCCGGCGGCTGGCGGTGCTGGGCGACATGCTCGAGCTCGGCGCCTACGAGGAGGCCGGCCATCGCATGGTCGGCGCGCGGGCGGCGGGGGTCGCCGACGAGCTGCTTACCGTCGGCAGCCGGGCGCGCTGGATTGCCGAAGAGGCGATCAAGGCCGGCCTGCCCGCCAGCCATGTGACGCACTTCGACGCCATCCCGCCCACGATCGAGGCGCTGCGGGCGCGCATCGGCGCCGGGGACGTCGTGCTGGTCAAGGGCTCGCGCGGGATGCGCATGGACCAGATCGTCGACGGGTTGGCCGAGGGGACGTCATGATCGGCGAGTCGGCCATGGCCCTCTCGCTCGGCGGAATTACCTTCCTGCTGGCCGTGATCTGGGGCGGCCCGCTGATCGAGGTGCTGCGCCGCCTCGGCGTGGGCAAGAAGATCCGCATCGAGGGCCCGGAACGCCACGTCACCAAGCTCGGCACGCCCACGATGGGCGGCTGGCTGATCGTGATCTCGGTGCTGACCGTCACCGCCGTCCTCAACCTGGTCTCGCTGCTGAGCGAGCTGACCGTCCTGGGCCAGTCGATTCTGCTGCCGACGATGGTCATGCTGGGCTTCGCCGTGATCGGCGCCGTCGATGATTGGCTGGGGGTCAAGGGCGTGCGGCGCGGCGAAGGCATGCGCGCCCGCACCAAGCTGCTGTGGCAGCTCGTCCTGGCCGGCGGGGCGGCGATCGTCCTCAAGTACGGCCTGCAGGCGCCCGAGCTGTTCCTGCCGAACTACCCCGAGGGCATCAGCCTCGGGACCTGGTACATCCCGATCGCCATGTTCATCATCGTCGCCTCGAGCAACGCCGTCAACCTGACCGACGGGCTCGACGGGCTGGCCGGCCTGATCGCCGCCACGGCTTTCGTCGCCTACGGCGCCATCGCCATGCTGCAGGGGCAGGCTTTCCTGGTGCGCTTCTGCTTCACCGTCGTCGGGGCAGTCTTCGCCTTCCTTTGGTACAACGTCCACCCCGCCGAGATGTTCATGGGCGACACCGGCTCGCTCTCGCTCGGCGCCACGCTCGGGGTGGTGGCCCTGATGACCGGCCAGTGGATTCTGCTGCCGGTGATTTTCATCATCCCCGTCAGCGTCGTGGTGAGCGTCATCCTGCAGGTCGGCTACTTCAAGATCACCCGCGGCCGCCGTCTCTTCAAGATGGCGCCGCTGCAGCACCACTTCGAGCTCATCGGATGGAGTGAAACCCAGGTCGTCCAGCGATTCTGGCTTGTGGCGCTCCTGAGCGCCATGATCGGAGTCGCTCTCGCGCTCTTGAGAGGGAGTTGAGACATGGACACAGGAATGCTTTGGTTCGACGACGGCCCCCAGGGCCTGACGGAAAAGGTGGCGCGCGCCGTGTCGTTTTACGCCACCAAGTATGGGCGGACGCCGACGGTTTGCCTGGTGCATCCGGTGACGACCGGCGGCGCCGAAGTGGCGGCCATCTCCGGCGTCGTGCTGCGCGAGACGCGCGCCATCCTCCCCAACCACTTCCTGGTGGGGATCGAGGAGCTGCCGGCGAGCGCCGCGGAACTGAAGCGGGCGCCCAAGACCCGCCCGACGCCGACGGCGGCGCGGAAGAAAGCCGCCTGAGGCGGTGGCTTGGGCGAATGGCGGGGGCGACGGGTGGTGGTCGTGGGGCTCGCCCGTCAGGGTAAGGCGGTCGCCCGCCACTTCGCCGGCCAGGGAGCGGACGTCGTGATCACGGATCTGCGTTCGGCGGATGAGCTTGAGCCGGCGATCGGCGAACTCGCCGGCCTGCCCGTCGAGTTCGCCCTGGGCGGCCATCCCGACGAACTTGCGGCGGGCGCCGACCTGCTGTGCCTGTCCGGCGGGGTTCCCGCCGATCTGCCGCTGGCAC
>CAYUWF010000049.1:0-2158 GCA_964448245.1 uncultured Anaerolineaceae bacterium
CGCCCTCACCCCTTCGGGTGCGCCGAAGGGCGTGGCGCCCTGCACCCCTTCGGGTGCCCTGAAGAGGGTAGAGGGCGAAGCGCGATCGAGCCTCAGGTCGTGCCCATGGCGCGGCCTCCTTAGCCCCGGTCATGCCTCCCGATCCGAAACATACGGCCTTCATCTTCCCCGGTCAGGGATCGCAGAAGGTCGGCATGGGCAAGGAGTTGGCCGAGGCGGACCCGTCCGCCCGGGCGGTCTTTGCCGAGGCCGATGATATCCTCGGGTTCCACCTTTCCCACTTGTGCTGGGAAGGTCCAGCCGAAGAACTCAACGACACCGCCGTCACCCAGCCTGCGCTGCTGACGCACTCGATGGCGGTCTTGCGGGCCCTCGAGGCGCGGCAGTCCGGATGGAGGCCGGCGATCGTCGCCGGGCATTCGCTGGGCGAATTCAGCGCCCTGGTATCGGCCGGGGCGCTCGACTTCGCCCCGGCCTTGCGTCTGGTGCAGGCGCGCGGCCGGTTGATGAAGGAGGCCGGCGAGCGAAACCCTGGAGGCATGGCGGCGGTGCTCGGCCTGGAGGTCGAGCAGGTCGAGAGTATCTGTCGCCAGGTCGAGGCCGAGAGCGGCAACGTGGTGCAAGTCGCCAACGACAATTGCCCGGGGCAGATCGTGATCTCGGGAGACGAGGCGGCGCTGGCGACAGCGATGGAACGCCTGGCGGCCGCCGGCGCCAAGCGGACGATTCGCCTGGCCGTCAGCATCGCGGCGCACTCGGCCTTGATGGCGCCCGCCGTTCCGGCGTTCGGCCAGCGCGTCGATGAGGCCGGCATGCGCGACCCGGCCCTGACGGTCGTCGGCAACGTCGGGGCCGAGGTGTTGCGGTCCGCGGCCGAGATCCGCGCCGATGTCAAGGCGCAGCTCACCTCGCGCGTGCGCTGGACCGAATCCGTCCGGCGCATGATCGCCGACGGGACAAAGACCTTCGCCGAGATCGGCACGGGCGAGGTGCTTCTCGGCCTGATCCGACGCATCGACCGCTCCCCTTCCCTGGCGGCGCTCGATCTCCCGGCCGCGCTCGACGCCTTCCTGGCCTGACTCATGCGCAAACTGATTCTGGCCGCCGTGCTCTTGTTCGCCGTCCTCTTTGCCGTCATCCGCCAGGCGGACATCGCTCAGGTCGCCGAGACGTTCGGGCGCGGCGTACCCCATTGGCTGCTGCTGGCCGTGGTGGTTCACCTGGTTTCGATTCTCAACAACGGCGCCGTGCTGCGTGCCCTCTACCGGGTGCTCGGCCTGAAGGAAAGTGTCGTCCGGCTGGCGATGCTGTGGTGTTCGGCGGCGTTCTTGACGACGGTCACCTCCAGCGGGGGTTGGGGCGGCATGGCGGTCTTCGTCGCCGACGGCCGCAAGCGCGGCCTGCCGGCCGCACGGGTGACGGTCGCCTCCACCATGTACTACCTCTACGACTTCGTGACGGCCTTGCTTGTCGTCGGCGTGGGCCTGATCGTCCTGGTCCGCCGCGGCCAACTCGACCCCGGGGAAGTCCTGGCCAGCGCCGTGCTGGCGATCTACGCGCTGCTCCTGGCGGCCTGGCTGATCCTGGCCTGGCGTTCGCCGGAGAGGCTGGGAAAAGTCCTGACTTCGGGCGGATCGTTCATCAACCGCCTGGTGCGCCCGTTCGTCCGGCGGGATTATCTCGACCTGGTCCGAGCGCGCGCCCTGGCCCACGACATGGGGGCCGGGGTGAAGGATCTGCGGCAATCGCCGGAGGGCCTGATCCTGCCCATCGCCCTGTCGCTAAGCCAGAAAGCCCTCACCATCGCTATCCTGTTCTTATGCTTCCTGGCCTTCTCGCAGCCCTTCTCGGTGGGGACGCTCATTGCCGGGTACAGCCTCGGGTATCTATTTACCGTCGTCACCCCCACCCCGGCGGGCATCGGCTTCGTCGAGGGCATCCTGACCCTGGCCTTCACCAGCTTCGGAATCCCTGTGGCGACCTCGGCGGTGATCGCCCTGGCCTACCGCGGCATCACGCTGTGGCTTTCGCTGCTGTATGGGATGATCACATTCCGGTGGGTTGGCCTCGGGCCCAAGCCGGGAGATCTGGCGGCGGGTTCGCAACAGACCCGCCCGGTCGAACGGGCCAAACCGGACCTACGACGCTAAGCCGCCTT
>CAYUWF010000049.1:2258-16962 GCA_964448245.1 uncultured Anaerolineaceae bacterium
GCGCGGCCCAAACAGGCGCGCCAATTCGACGGCCCCCTCGGGATCGACGACTGCCAGGACTTCATCCCCCTCTTCCAGCGTCGTGCCGCCGCGCGGCACGACGATCTCGCCCCGCCGGATGATCGTGGCGATGACGCAGTTGTCCGGGAGCGGGAGATCTTTGATCGCCTTGCCCAGGGCCGGCGCCCCGGCCGGGATTTTCTCCTCCACCAGCAGAAAACGCCCGCGCCGGATCTTGAGGAGAGTCATCATGTCGCCCAGGGACATCTCCTCTTCGATCAGGCTCGAGAGCACTTCGGCTTGATTGAGGGCGACGTCAACTCCGAAAGACTCATTGAAGAGCCAGGCGGCCGCCGGGTTGTTGACCCGGGCGATGGTGCGAGGCACGTTGAAGTGCTTGCGGGCGAAGAAACACAACGCCAGATTGTCGGCGTCATCGGGGGTGCAGGCGGCCAGGACATGGGCCTGGCGGATCCCCGCCGCCTCCATGACCACCGGGTCGGTGGCGTCGCCCTCGTGGATGGCCTCGGTCGGAAGCTCGCGGTGAATGCGGGCCAGGATGTCGCGCCGGTGCTCGATCAGCCGAACGGTGTGATTCTGTTCGACGAGCAAGGCGGCCAAATGGGCCCCGGTGCGGCCGCCGCCGGCAATGACGACGTACATCAGCGCCCCTCCCCGGCCAGCCGCTGTCGCACGGCCTCGATGCCTTCCAGCGTCGTGCTGACATGAAGGACGTCGTCCTGATCGAGAATCGATCCGACCTCCGGCAGATGGGCCCGGCCGGCGCGTGTTTGGGCCACGGCCACGACCCCTTCGGGCAGGAGATCGCCCAGACGACGACCGGCCCACGCCTCAGGGATCGTCAGTTCGTAGACTTCGATTTCGCCGTTCCCCGCCGAAAACACCGTCCGGATTTCCCCATGGTAGAGCAGCTCTTCCACCCGTTGCGCCCCCCAACTGGTCGAGCTGATCACCTGCAGGCCGAAGGCTTCGAACAGGGGCCGGCGCCGCGGGTCGTAGTTGCGGGCGACGACGTGCTTGCCATTGAAAAGGGCCCGGGCGGCATGGGCGACGACGGCGTTCAGGCTGTCGGAGTTTGTCACCGCCGCCAATCCGTCGGCCGTCTCGATCCCAGCCCGCCGCAGCACTTGCTGGTTGAGCACTTCCCCTTCAATGGTGCGGCCGTGAAACGCCGGGCCGAGATTGTGGAAGGCGGCGCCTTCCTGGTCGACGACGCAAACTTCGTGCCCGGCGGCGGATAACCGGGTAGCCAGCTCGGCCCCGACGCGCCCACAACCGACGACAACGTACTTCATTCGCCGACCTCCGTCGCGTTCTGTTCCATCTGGTAGGGGACGTCGGTGATGACGATCCCCGGTTTGAACATCAGGGCCATCCGCAGCCAGAGCGCCGTCTGCGTGTGCAGTAGATTCGACCACCAGCGATCGGGCACAAACTGCGGCACGACGATGGTGATCGTCTCACCCGGCTGTCGCTGTCCGGCGATTTCCTGGATGTAGCCCAGCAGCGGTTCGAGCAGCAGCCGGTACGGCGAATCGAGAATGACCAGGCGGACGCCGTCGCCCCAGATCTCCCACTTCTGCCGCACCCGCTCGGCCTCGGCGTCGTCGATCGAGACGTGAATGGCCGTGATGTCATCGGAGAGGGAACGGGCGTAGCGCAGCGCCGCCAAAGTGCCGCGGTGGACGCCGCTCACCGCCAGCAGCACCCGGTGCCGCGTGACCTGCGGCGGAGGGCCGTAGTGTTCGAGCGAAAGGTTGTGCGCCAGAGTCTTGTAATGGCGTTGGATGGCGAAAAAGACGGTCACGAGAATGGGCACCAAAACAAGGATGAGCCAGGCGCCTTCGCGGAATTTGGTGATGGCGAAAACGAGCATCACCACCGCCGTACAAACGGCGCCGACCCCATTGACGACCAACTTCAGCGGCCAGCCTGCCTGATAGCGCAGAGTCGAGCCGCGCTCCTGCATCTCGACGCCGGAGGCCAGGTGACCGATCTTCCACCAGCGGCGCGCCATCCCCGTCTGGGACAAGGTGAAGGAAAGAAAGACGCCGATGGCGTACAGCGGAATGAGCAGGGTGACGCTGGCCTGGAAGACGATGATCAACAGCGAGGCGAGCGCCGCCAGGGTGACGATGCCGCGGGAATAGACCAGACGGCTGCCGCGGTAGGTGAGCTGGCGCGGCAGGAAACCGTCGGCGGCAGCGATCGCGCTCAGCCGCGGAAAGTCGGCGAAGGAGGTGTTGGCGGCCATGATCAGGATGAGGGTGGTGGCCGTCATCACGAGCAAGTAAGGGATCTCCCGGGCGCTGAACACTGTGCGCGCCAGCTGCGAGATGACCGTCTCCACTTCCGACGGAATCGCCCCGATCTCCACCGCCAGGAAGGTGATCCCCAGGAAGAGGCTCCCCAGGATGAACGACATCCAGATCAGCGTGATCCCGGCGTTGCGGCTGCGAGGCTCCCTGAAGGCGGGGATTCCGTTCGAAATCGCCTCGACGCCCGTCAGCGCCGTCGTCCCGTTGGCGAACGCATGTAGAAGCAGGAAGGGAGTGACCAGGGCCAGCGTCCCTCCGACCTCCATCAGGGGCGGGTCGACAACGGTGCCCAACGTGCCGGTGAGATAGCGGATGATCCCGAGCCCGACCGTCAGGGCCATCGCCGCCAGGAAGAAGTACGTCGGGACGGCGAAGGCCCGGCCCGATTCCCGGACGCCGCGCAAGTTGACGAGCGTCACCAGCAGAACCAGGCCGACGGCCAGCGGCACACGATACGGGCCGATGGCCGGGAAGGCCGAGACGATCTGCGCCACGCCCGAGGACATCGAAACCGCGACGGTGAGAATGTAATCGGTCAGCAGCGCCGCCCCGGCGATCTGCGCCGGGAGCTCGCCCAGGTTGTCGCGGGCGACGATGTATGCCCCGCCGCCGCCGGGATAGGCGTGGATCGTCTGCTCATAAGAGATTGTCACGACGGCCAGCAGGACGACGATCGCCACGGCAATGGGGAGCGCCAGGCCGAAGGCGATCGCCCCGACGGCGGCCAGGACGACCAGGATTTCCTGCGTGGCATAGGCCGTCGATGACAGGGCGTCGGAGGCGAAGACGGCCAGTCCGACGGTCCGACCGATCGTCTGATGCGGCGCGTCGGCGGTCCGGAGCGGGCGGCCAATGAGCCACGTCATCCAGGAGCGGGACGGGGGTGACTTGACCGTGCGGCGGAGGACGGTTGTCCCGCCTCCGTTCTCAAGCGTGGCCATGGGTCCTTGCGGTTCTATCCGCCGGCGGTCGGCGCAGGCGCAAACGTTGATACTAAGCCGCTGGCCAACGGCTGTCAAGGAAGCCCGCCGTGAACGCTTACCGCGCATCCAGGAAACGGCGGTGCGCGGACCGTCCCCTGCCTTCTGGGCGCCAGCTCCTATGTATCGTGTTTAGCAGATTCGTAAACGGACCTGTCCGGTAAGCCCCAGATGGTTCGACCTCACCCTGCCCCTCGCGAAGCAGCCCCGTGGGCCTCTCCGCCCCGTAAGTGCCTTAGACAAGGCGGAGCATGGCGGAGCCCCTCTGGGGTGCTGCGCGAAGGGGGTAGAGAACCTCAAGGAGGTGGGGGGCCCTTGGCCCCCACCTCCTTGAAAACCTCTCCCCTCCCCCGGCTAAGGGCGCGCTCGCGTCGACGTCCAATCTCGCCGGGGGAGGCCCTCCGCTTCGCTACGGGCTGCTGCGCAAGGGTCGGGGTGGGGGTGAAGGACTACGCCCCCATTCCGCAGCCTCCCGCTGGCGAGGAAATGGAGCGGCAAGCCGACGGCTTGCCAGACGCATTGGGTCTACGAACTTCCGGCACGCGACACTAGGAGGCGTCTTCAGACCCGCATGCTATAATGCCTCGCACCCCGCCCAGCGCGTCCTGAACGATCCCCCAAGGGGATGCGCAGCGCGATCCTCACCGCGGGCCCCAGGGAGTTCGTGTCCGCCATCTCGGGGTCCATCGCTTACCACATTCTGATTCTCTCCGGCCTCGCCATCCTGCTCGGCGCAGCGCTGGCGCGGCGTGGGCCGTCGGCCCCGGGCTCGGCCGCTGGCCTGCAGAATCCCGGCCGGGACCGTTGGGCGATCGCCTCCGGCATGCTGGTCGGCCTGCAGGGCCTGCGCCTTCTGACCGCCGCCTGGGCCTCGACCTCGCTATTCCTGCCTCTGCTCGACCGCTTGTTCAGCGTTCTACTGCCCGCGCTGCTGGGCTGGGCGGCGCTCGGACCGGAGGCCGGCGACGTCGCCGATCGTGTGCTAACCGGGGTGGTCGTCGTGTCCGCGGGACTGTTCGCCGCCAGCGCTTTGCTTGTCGCGACCACCTCCGAGTTCAACACCTCCGTCCTCGACGCGGTATGGTCCCTGCTCGCCGTTGTGGTCACCGGCGGGGCCCTGACGGCGATCCTGGTCCAGCGCCCTCCCCAATGGGGTGTCTTCGCCGCGGCCCTGGGCCTCCTGGTGGCTGGGGACGCAGCTCACATTTTCACGACGCCGGCCACCGCGTCCAGCGCTCCGTACGTGCTCTTGGCCGAGGCGCTGGCGGTGCCGCTCTTCACCGTTGGCGCGGTTTGGTCTTTTCTGCGCGAGCCGGCGGCCGAACAGGGCCGAACCGCTTTCGAGAATCTAGCTTCCTCCCCAAGCCTTTTCGCCCTCGCCGGGTTGGCCTCGGCCGATTCCACCGCCAGCTACGCCGCCTCGCTCACCCAGGCCTTGGGGACGTTGCTGCAGGCGGAGTATTGCCTCCTTTTGACCCCCCCGTCCGAGGATCGACCCTTGGGGATCGGCGCCGGCTATGATTCGACACGCGGCCGAGCGGTCCTCCCCGTCCCCCTCGAGTCTCAAGGATGCCCGGTCCTGGCGCAAGCGATGGCCCTCGGCAAGGCGGTCCATCTCCCCGGCGGCACCCACTCGCCCGATTCACGCACGGTCCTGCGCGCCCTCGGCCTGGGAGGGAAGTCACCGGCATTGCTCGTTCCCCTTCTGGCAGAAGGCCGGACGGTTGCCGGGCTGCTTCTCCTATCTCCTGGCGCGCGGCGTGAATGGGACGACGCCACGCGGGCCGCGCTGGAGCAGGTGGCGCCGGCTCTGGGCGCACGGTTGCAGGCGTGGATCAGCCGCCCAACTTCCGGCGAGCCGGCGCGGGATGCCGCTCGGGATCTCGAACTGGCGCGCCAGCAGATCGCTGATCTCGAAACCCGCCTGGATCGGACGGTCGAGCATCGCTCCGAGCTGATCGGGATCGAGGATCTCCACAACGAACTCGACGAAGCCCGCCGGGCGATCCAGATCCTCGAGACAGAGATCGAGCGACTGCAGGCGATGCCGCCGCCGGGCGGGCAGACCCCGCAGGAGGACTCCGAGAGGCTGCAGGCCGAGTTCGCACTGGCGTTGCAGGCGCTGGCGGAGGCGCGATCCTCGGATGCCCGGGAAGCGACTCCCGCCTCGCCGGCCGTGGCGCGCGGCGGCCCATCCGCCTCGATCCACGGCGCGCGCCAGCCGCTGACGGCGATCTCCGGTTACACCGAGCTCCTGCTTGGAGAGTCCATCGGGCTGCTGGGCACCACCCAGCGGCGCTTCCTGGAACGCATCCGCACGGCGGTGCGGCGCATCGATGAGCAGCTGAGCGCGCTTTCGGAGGCGCTGCGTCAGACCCAGACTCTGCCCGCATCCGGCGACACCGACCTGGCGACTCTGATCGAGCAGGCGCTCGAGGTGATCCACGAAGACTTGCGCGCCAAGGATCTCTCGGTTCGCCTCGACCTGCCCCCCGACCCGATCCGGGTCCCGGGCGACCCGTCCTCGATCCGCACGATCGTCTCGCGCTTGCTGACCAACACCGTCGGTGTCACCCCGGCCGGTGGCGAGATCCTGCTCAGCGTCCTGCCGAACGCCACGGAAGGCATCGTGCTACTGACCATCTCCGACGTCGGCCGTGGGGTGGCGGCCTCCGACCTGGGGCGCGTCTTCTCCGGCGACGTCTGGCACGATCCGGTGCCCGGGCTCGGGCGCGAACCCTCCGGACTGGCGATGGTCAAGAACCTCTCGGAGTCGCTCGGCGGACGGGTGTGGGCGGAGAGTCGACCCAACGGCGCTACGACGTTCTCGGTGCTCCTGCCTTCGGCCGCGAGCGGCTAGAGCGACTCTGCGCCGGGATGGAACTCCTCGGCGGCAACCGGCGTCCTTCCTGAGAGGCACTGTCCTGGGACGGCGCTGGTACAATCCCCGGTTGCCCGCGGCCATGAGACGTTTTCGGCACGCCCTGCTCTTTAGCCTCCCGCTCCTCGCGTCCCTCGCCTGCGGCAGCGCTCTGACCGGCCTCATTCCGGGTGCGGCGCAAGCGGTCGGGCCGCTCGTGACGGCGGACCCTCTGGCTACGGCGACGGGAACACCGTTTCCTCCACTGCCGCCGACGGCCACGCCGCGCCCGACCGCCACCGCCACGGCCACTCCCCTGGCGACGGCGACGGCGGTCGAACCGTGGGGTTACTATCCGGCGCCGATCGAGCCCTCGGCGATCGAGATTCCACGCCAGGCGCCCGTCATCCCCTTCGCCGACGACGTCATCAACATCGCCATCCTCGGCTCCGACGCCCGGCCGTTTACCGGCGGCCACCGCACCGACACGATCATGATCGCCTCGCTCGATCCGACGCGCGGCACGGTGACGCTGCTCTCGTTCCCGCGCGACCTGTACGTCTTCATCCCCGGCTGGCGCATCGATCGGATCAACGTCGCCGACGGCCGCGGCGGACCGGACCTGGTCGAGCAGACGATCCTCTACAACTTCGGCATCCCTATCGATTTCTGGGTACGCATGAACTTCGGCGGGTTTCGCTCTCTCGTCGACAGCTTGGGCGGAGTCGACGTCGCTATCGGCCGCTATTACGCCGACGAGTGCGGCGGGGTATGGATGACTTTCCCCATCGGCGTCCGGCACATGGACGGCTTCACCGCCTTGTGTTACGCCCGGATGCGCAAGGCGGCCAGCGACTTCGATCGACTCCGGCGGCAGCAGGAGCTGGTCCTGGCCATCTTCAACAAGGGAGTCAGCCTGGAGGCGCTTTCCCGGTTGCCGGAGCTGTATCAACAGTTCATCTCGATGGTGGAGACCGATGCCGGCCTGCCCGACCTCGTGACGCTGCTCCCGCTGGCCACGCAGGTGGCGGGCGACGCCGGCCGGATCCGGCGCTACGCCGTCGACACGACGATGGCCACCGGGTGGCGGGTTCCGTCCAGCGGCGCCTCGGTCCAGCTTCCCAACTACGAGGCAATCCAGGCGATGTTGGCCGAGGCGTTCCCGTACTAGCCGGGCGGCCAACCCTGCCAGCACTGGTCGCAACTCCTCCGGTCACGCGATAGGAGGTTCGCCGCGTGACTACGCGGAGTCGCGCTTCATCGCCCCCGGGATCGCGCATCATCGCCGCGCGAGTGCAGCCCTTCCTATCCGCGGGAATCGAGCCGCCGGGTCTGGCAGGGTGGGGAAGAGCGGCGACCGCCATCCAACCCCCTCCCCTGCCCCCTCCCCCTGCGCCCGCGTGGGCTCGCGTCCCGGGCTTTCGTGCAGGGGGAGGGGAGGCTGTTTCTGGGGGGTGGGGGGAGCTCTGCTCCCCCCACCCCCCAGACCTCATACCCCCTCTCCGCAATGTGCCTGCGGTTCTTGGCCTCACAATCCGCGGAGAGGGGGTAGGGGGTGAGGCCGGAGGCGGGTTTTTCCACAGCCTCCTAGGCGGCCGAAACGGCTCCAACCCGATGGGGAACCCGCGACGACTTGCCGCCGCGACCTGCCTGTTCCTCGTCGGCTGCACTAGCTTCGGCCAGGCGGCCGAAGGCGCTCTGCTGCCTCCCAAGCCGTCGCCGACGAACGCCTCAACCGTCGTTCCCCTTACGCCCCTCGCACCTAGCGTACCGACGGGCCTGCCGTCCACCGTGGTCCCGGCCGAACACCAGACAGAGGAATGGCCGGCGCCGAACACCTACGGCGGCGGCCCAACTCCACCCGTTCCTATCCCGTCGCCGGTCGAGCCCTTCACCTTCCCCGAGGGCACGCTGAACGTCCTCTTGCTCGGCTCCGATCGGCGCACCGGCATCGGATTCCGCACCGACACGATCCTGATCGCCTCCGTCCAACCCGCCACCGGCCTGGTCGCCCTGATCTCCGTCCCGCGCGATCTTTACGTCTACCTTCCCGGCTACACCCTCAGTCGGATCAACACGGCCTGGATCTACGGCGAGACGCTCGGCTACCCGGGCGGAGGCCCGCAACTGCTCTTCGACACCGTGCGCTACAACCTGGGGATTCCGATCGACCGGTACGCGTTGGTCGAGATGGAAGGCTTCCAGCAGCTCGTCGACATCCTCGGGGGAATCGACGTGCGGGTGGCGTGCGACTACACCGACTGGCGGCTGCGTCGCCCCGGTCTGCCGCAGCAGGCCGTCAGCAGTTGGGCGCTTTTCACCATCCCGCGCGGCGTGGTCCACATGGATGGGGACTACGCCCTGTGGTATGCCCGGTCGCGCGCCCGCTCATCGGATTTCGACCGGGCCCGGCGCCAGCAGGAAGTCCTGCGAGCCCTGTACCGCGGCGCCCTCCACGCAGACGTGCTGGCCCGCCTCCCGGAGCTCTACCGCGCCCTGCAGTCTGCGGTGAAGACAAACGCGGACCTGGACGACGTCCTCGGCCTGGCGCCCTTCGTCACCCGGCTCGAGCCGGCCCATCTGCGCAGCCGTTTCATCGGCCGCGGCCAGGTGCGCAGCTATCGAGTCCCGGTCAGCGGGGCGGCCGTTCTCCTTCCCCGGGCCGACGCCATCCGGGCGCTTCTGGAGGAGGCCATCGCCCCCTACGAAGATGCCGAGGCCATCCCCGTGCGCGTCGAAGTCGTCGCCGGGTCGAATCCCGAGATGTCCCAGTTGGTCCAGGAGCGTTTGCTCTACGCAGGCTTCGACGCCGTTCTCATCGAAGGCGAGCGATCTCAGGATGGAACCTCCCACCTGTTGGAGGCTGGGACCGCCTCGCCCGAAATCCGGGCCCGACTCCTGCTCGCGCTCGGCCTGCCGGCGGAGGCGCTGGTGGCATGGCCGACGGCGTCCTCCTCTTCCTTCCGCCTGCTCCTGGGCGAGGACTACAACCCCTGCTTCGACCCCGCCAGCCTGGCCGCAGCCGGATAGCGGTCGCCCGGTCTGTCCCTCCGCCGAGGCCCTTGTTGTGGCGGAGGATTGACAGGCGCGTGGTTTCCCCCTAGGATTTCCGCCGCCGGCGCAGCCGGCGAAGCCAGGATGCCCGAGACTCCGCTCGACGACCTACCGCTGTTCTCGACAGGCGAGGACTTCGCCTCGGGCTCGAGGCCGGCCATGTCCCGCCTGCGCGGCGACACGGGACTGAGCGCGGCGATCGTCGCCTGGGGTGAAGCGCTGGCAGCTGTCGGCCGATCGGACAACACCGTCAAAGCCTTCACCGCCGACCTGCGCCTGCTGGCGCAACGGCTCGGCGGCGGCATGTCCATTCAGGCCATCGGGACGCACGACCTCAAGAATTTCCTCGATTGGATGTTGAATCGAAGAGGCGTTCCGTGCAGCCCGAAAACCTACTCCCGACGCGTCACCTCGCTCAAGGCCTTCTTCCGATGGTTGAACGACGCCGGCGTCATCCCCTCCGACCCGGCGGCGCCCATCGCCCAGCAGACCGTCCTCAGTCCGCTGCCGGACGTGCTCACCGATGAGGAGACGGAGGCCGTGCTCGAGCGGGCGCAGGCGCTCCGGCGTGGCGAGTCCCCGGACTCCCGACCGTTTCTCCTTGCCCATCTGCTGCTAGATACCGGCATCAAGAAGGGCGAGTGCCTGGCGATCCACCTCAACCACGTCGAACTGCGCGGGGCCGAGGGTCCTCTCCTCTATATTCGCTACCCCGATGCCCGCAAGCGTTACAAGGAGCGCAAGCTAGCCCTCGAGCCGGTGTGGGTGGCAGCCTTCGAGGAATACCGAAGGAAGTACTCGCCCACTGGGCGCCTCTTCCCCTGGTCGCCGCGCCGGCTAGAGTATCTGCTCGAGGAATTGGGCAACCTGGTCGGGCTGGAGAAGCACCTGTCCTTCGACATGTGCCGTTGGACCTTCGCGCTCCGCCGCTTCCGGTCCGGCATGGAGCACGACCGCATCCGTCAGTTGCTCGGGCTCTCCAAGATCCAGTGGCGGGAGGTCGGGGCCAAACTGGAGGCGCTGGCGGCGCGGATGCCGGCGTAGGGGCAAGGCCTTCGCTTCTACCGCTCTGGCACGCACGTTCTCCCAGGGACTCGCCCACCTCAGCCCCTGCCCCTCGCGGACACCGTCCCGGCGTTTTTCCGGGAGCAGCCCCGTAGGCCTCTCCGCCTTGAGACGAGCAGTGAAGCCACGGGTTGACGATGAGGCGGCTCATGCAACAGGCCCGCTGAATGGACGAACATGGGAGGTCCGTCCGGCGCAGAAGGGAACGCGGTGTCTTGGACTACAGTTGCAAGAATCGTAGAGGAGGCAGCCGAAACATGATACGACCACCTTCGCCATCGAATCCGTATGCTGGCTTCATCGAAGAGTACAACCCATGACCCGCGTCTTGATCACGGGTGGGAGAGGTCAGCTGGGCCGTCAACTCATTCCGCGCTTGTTTGCAGGCGGTCATACCGTGCGCGTCCTCAGTCGCAGCTCTCATCCGCTTGAGGACCATCCCAAGGTGGAATGGGTCCAAGGCTCATTAGCCACAGGGGAACGCCTAGCCGAGGCCGTACAAGACGTGGACATCCTGGTGCATGCCGGCAGCACTCCCGTGGGTGCCCCTACGGTAGACACCGGCGGTGCACGGCGCCTGCTAAACCTGACCCGTAGCAGCAACCTATCGCATTTCTTCTACATATCCATTGTCGGCGTAGACCGCCATCCTTTCTTCTACTATCGAGCCAAGTACGCAACCGAAGGCGTTATCGAGCGAAGCCGCGCGCCTTGGACCATCCTACGGGCGACTCAGTTTCACGCCTTCCTGGGCCGCCTGGTTCTGCCGAGCCTCGACCGCTTGCCGGTGTTCCTTGTGCCTTCGGACTTTGTTTTCCAATTGATTGATGAAGGTGAAGTGGCCGAGCGTGTGGTTGAGCTTCTCCAGCAGGGCCCAAGCGGCCGCGCGGAGGATATCGGCGGCCCTGAAATCATGAGCTGGGGGGAAATAGCCCGGACCTGGTTGTTAGCCCAGAAGAGAATGCGGCGCATAGTCCATTTGCCCATCCCCGGCAAGACGGCGAAGGCATTCCGTCAAGGCCTTCATACCACGCCCGACCTCAAATACGGCCGTGTCACGTGGCAGCAGTGGCTTGACAAGACGTATGGTTCGCACCCCCAATGACGATCACCCCTAGAAGGCTGGATCCGGACATGTCGAATGGGAAAGGCGGCCGCCTTTCGCAACGCCAGCAAAAGTTCGTGCGATTTGTGCTGGGTCTGACCGGTCTTACGTATTCGGCATCCGGATTGGCGCTGCTCCTAATCCCCAATTGGTTCTTGGAGAATGTAGGTCGCTTTACGCCCTACAACCGTCATTACATGGGCGATGCAGGAGTCTTTGTTCTGGCCATCGGGGTGGGAGTATGGTTGATCCGACAGGATCCATGGGCCCACAAGAGCATGCTCCTCGCCGGCCTGGTCGCCACCCAACTGCACGCGGTCAATCATCTGTATGACGGAATCGTTGGACACGCAGATCTGGAGCACTGGCTGAGGGATACCCTGCCCAATACATTGACGGGCGTGCTCTATCTGCTTGCCTTCCTGTGGGTCTGGCGGACAGAGGCACCCGGGGAAACTTGAGAACCCTAGTGTGTGTTGCCATGGCCAAGATCCGAAGTCATTCGGTTGAATTGGACGCCCCCGACATGGCTCAGCAGACACCGGAGACGGTCCGCAGGTAGGCTCGAGAATGGGCGCAATGGGACCTGGTAATGTGAAATCGGAAGCATCAGGCGGGTGGCGAGCAGCGGGAAGCGGGAACTGGAAGCCGCATGGGAACTCCATGGTTCCGCCGCGCCTTGGCAGGGGGTGGATCGTCGCGTACGAGGGGCCTAGTCTGCGCTGAGGTACGCGTTCTCGCCGTGCAAGGCCGATCCACGCCCTCTTTCGGGCCCTGCCTGACGGTGGGAATCTGATCGATGACCCGGTTGCTTGAGGAATAGTTCCGAGTTGCCCTGCAGCAAGCCGTCGATACCACCGGTCTCCGCCGGGTTCCAAGCCGTAGAGGCGAACACCCCATCAGGACGACACTTAGAAACCCGCCGACGCCGTGCACGCCCCGAACGTCGAGGGTGTCGTCCCAGCCCCGCCGGTCCTTGAGCGTGACCGCGTAGTGGCACACTCCGCCGGCGATGGCGCCGATCAGCCCCGCCGCGCCGGGTGAGACATAGCCCGCTGCGGGCGTAATGGTGGCCAGGCCGGCTACCGCTCCGGAGACAGGGCGGGACCCTCCTTAAAGAATCACCGCACCTCCCCCTGGAAGGTCACCGGAACACGGCGTCTAATTTATTCAGGGGGAGGGGAAAGGGGTGGGGGACCTAAGCGTCGGGCAGGACCGCGAGATTAACTACAGCCGCTTCACCACGATGTCGCCGATGACGTTGGCGGCGTTGTCCCCGCGGTCGGCGGCGTTCGACAGATGCCGGTAGATCTCGCGCAGCTTGAGCATCTCCACCACGTGGTCGACATCGCGCGGGTCGTTGAAAAGGTGGGCGATCGCCTCGCGATAGACCGTCTCCATGCGGTTCTCGAGCGCCTTGGCCCGCACGGCGTGGTCGTTGGCCACGTTAGGGTGGTCCTGCAGGCGAGTCACGCCCATGTTGATCTCGCGGGCGGCATCCGTCAGCAGCGACACCATCCGCTCGATGTAGGCGTTCGGCTCGACGTGGAGCATCGCCATCTCTTCGATGGTGGTGTTGGCGTAATCGAGGATATCGTCGATGCTGAGCGACAGGGCGAAGATGTCCTCACGATCGATCGGCGTCACGAAAGTCCGGTTGAGCTCGTCGATCAGGATCCGGCGAACCTCGTCGGCCTCCTTTTCGACCTCCCCGACCCGTTTGGCCAGGGTATCGTCGCGCTTCTTGACGAATTCCTGGAGCGCCTGCATCCCTTCGACGGCGAACTCCGCCTGCTGGATGAGCAGGTTGATGAAGCGGTCGGGTTTGCTTTTGCGGCGAAAGAGCTTCATGGCTGAGACGGTTCCTCGGTGAGCAGGTCACCCCGCAGATAGGCCGCCGTGCGCGCCTCCCGGGGATCTTCGAAGAAGGCTCGCGTCTCCCCGATCTCGATCAGCCGACCGCCGACCAGCAATCCGACCCGCTGCGCCAGCCGCCGCGCCTGACCCAGGTTGTGCGTCGCCAGGACGATCGTCGTCCCGTCCTCACGCTGGGCGTCGCGGATTATACCTTCGATGACGCCGACGTGTCCCGGATCGAGGTTGGCCGCCGGTTCATCCAGCAGCAGCACCTGTGGCCGACTGGCCAGCGCGCGAGCCAGCGCCAGCCGCTGCATCTCGCCTCCCGACACGGCCCTCACCTCACGCCGGGCCAGGTGCTCGAGGTCGAAACTGCGCAGCAATTCCTCCACCCGCCGCTCATCGCGTTGACGGCGCACCCTCAGGCCGTAGGCGATGTTGTCGCGGACGGACCCCGTCAGCATCAGCGGCCGCTGGAAGACCATCCCGATCGACCGGCGTACGTCGAGGGGAACCGGGAAGGGCATCGGCCGGCCCTGGTAGATAACGCGCCCGGCCTCGGGCGCCTCCAGGAAGTGCAGGAGGCGCAGTAAGGTAGACTTTCCCGCCCCCGTCGGCCCAAGCAGGGCGAGGACCTCTCCCGATCGGACCTCCAGCGCCGGCAGGTTCAGACGCCAGCTTCCTCCGTAGCCTCGCTGCACGCCCTGGATCTCGAAGATCGGGGAGCCGCTCACGACGGATGGCGCGGCGTGACCTGCAGCCGCAGCAGCCCGGCGTTGACGACGAAGGCCAGGACGAGCAGGACGCCGCCCAACGCCAGGGCGGTGGCGAACTCGCCGCGGCGGGTCTCGAGGACGATGGCCGTGCTGAGGACACGCGTCTTGCCTTCGATGTTTCCGCCGACGAGCATCGCCGCGCCGACTTCGGAGATGATCCCCCCGAACGCCGCCAGCAGGGCCGCGACCACGCCGCCGCGAGCCTGCCGCAGCATAGCCACCGCTTCCTGCGTTGCGTCGGCGCCCAACGAGCGCACCTGCAAGGGAAGTTCGGGCTCGAGCGCTTCCAACGCCGCCGAGGTCAGCCCGGCTACGATCGGGAAGGCGATGACAACCTGGGCCACAACCATTCCGGCAGGCGTGAAGAGCCAATCGAGACTCCCCATCGGCCCCTGGCGCGACAGGAGGAGATACACCGCCAGCCCGACGACGACGGGCGGCAGTCCCATGCCGGTGTAGATCAGGGCGCGCACCAGGCTGCGGCCTCGGAACCGCCGCAGCCCGAGCCACGCACCGCAGGGAATGCCGAGGGCCGAGCTGATGGCCAGCGCGATCCCGCTGACCACGAAGGTCAGCCGGACGACCTCAAGCACCCCGTTCATGTCCGCGGTCAACCCGAGAAGGCCCCTAGGATGCTACTGAAAAAGCCCGTTCCCACCTCACCCCCC
>CAYUWF010000050.1:0-16528 GCA_964448245.1 uncultured Anaerolineaceae bacterium
TCCCCCGCCCGGGTCCGTTGACACCGTCCGCGCCGCCCTGTATCCTCCGCGTGTGACCCAGCTATCGTTCTCCGGGTACGCACCTCGCACCTGGTCCGTCGGCGATCTCGTCCGCTACCTGCGCCAGACAGTGGAGGCGGATTACCGGCTGCAGGATATGTGGGTGAAGGGCGAGGTCTCCAACCTCTCCCGACCGGGCTCCGGGCATTTGTATTTCACCCTCAAGGACTCGGAGGCCTCGCTGCGCTGCGTCATGTGGCGCTCGGACGCCGTCCGTCAGCACGATCTGCCGCGCGATGGAGAGACGGTCGAAGCCCACGGCCACCTGGGGGTCTTCGAATCGGCGGGCCAGGTGCAACTCTATGCCGACACGCTCCGGCCGACGGGGGAAGGCGAGCTGTTCCAGGCCTTCCTGCGCCTCAAGGCCAGGCTGGAGGGCGAAGGCCTCTTCGAGCCGGAGCGCAAGCGGAGGTTGCCGGCCTGGCCGGCGCGGATCGGCATCGTCACCTCACCGGCCGCGGCGGCGCTGCGCGATGTGATTCACGTCCTGCGGCGGCGATTTCCTCTGGCCCTGGTCATCCTGGCGCCGACGCCGGTGCAGGGCGTTGAGGCGCCGGCCGGAATCGTAGCCGCCCTGCAGGCGCTCAACCGCCATGCCGAAACCGACGTGATCCTGCTCGTACGCGGCGGCGGTTCGCTGGAAGATCTAGCGGCGTTCAACAGCGAGGAGGTGGCGCGCGCCGTCGCCGCCTCGCGCGCCCCGGTGGTCAGCGGGGTCGGGCACGAGACCGACTTCACCATCGCCGACTTCGTTGCCGACGTGCGCGCCCCGACGCCTTCGGTCGCGGCGGAGCTGGCCACGCCGGACCGCATCGAGTTGGGTCAGGCCGTCGTCGGCGCCCGCCTGCTGGCGGGTCGCACCCTGGCGCACAGGCTGCAGGCGCGCCGCCTCGCGCTGCGTCAAACACAACTCGGATTGCAGGCGGCCGCACCGCGCGCCCGTCTGGCCAACGCCCGGCAACGCCTCGATGAGATGAACCTGCGAGGACTTCGGGCGCTGCAATCCCACCTGGCGCTGCGGGCGGCTTCGGTGCGAGGCCTGGCGCAGACCCTGGGCGCCGTCGGCCCGCCGGCGGTGCTGGCGCGCGGCTACGCCGTGGTGCAGCAGCAGGCAACGGGCGCCATCGTCCGGTCGGCGGGGCAGGTCCGGGCGGGCGAGGCGCTCGACATCCGCGTCCACGATGGCACGTTCCCGGCGGTGGCCGGCGAGCCGAGGAAAGGGTGAGGTCGGACGATGCCCAAGGCAAAGGCCAGAGCTCCGGAAGAGATGACGTTCGAGCAGGCGTTCGAGGAGCTGCAGGAGATCGTCGCCGGCCTGGAATCCGGCGATCTGGCGCTCGAGGATTCGCTCAAGCTCTTCGAGCGAGGGCAGGCGCTGGCCAAGCGGTGCAGCCAGCTGCTTGAGCAGGCCGAGCTTCGGCTGCGTCAGCTCGTCCCCGACGAGCGAGGAGGTTATCGGGAAGAGGACCTCGAGGTGGAGGAATAGGAGGTCAGGCGCGCCAAGTGGCATCGAAGCGCGCCGCAGTAGCGCAAAGATCGGCGGCATCCTTCGATAGCATCCCGAACGCAGAGAGGGACGCAGCTTGCCCGGAGCGAAGTCGAAGGGCTCAGGATGCCTGCGATGACTTCGCTTAAGGTGCCTTCGACGCGGCCTGGATGCCTTCGAGTCGACGCAGGGAGGTTGGCAGAGGTGAAGTGGATAACGCGGGCCCATGTCAAGGTGGATCGGGTCGCCTGCCCCTGGCTGATCCGCAAGTTCGTCGATCCCGAGGCGGAGTTTTTCTTTGTCCCGGCGGAGCAGGTGGCGGACGAGGCGAAGCGTCTCGGAGCGATCCCTTTCGATGTCGTCGGGGTGGAGCTGGGGCACCACGGCCAGCACTGCTCGTTCGAAGCGATCCTTGAGAAGTATGAACTAACCTTGGAGTCGGCCCTCATTCTGCTGGGAAGGATCGTCAACGGCGCCGATACCGACAACGCCCTCTACCGGCAGCCGGAAGGCGCCGGGCTGGCGGCCGTCGCCGAAGGCTTCCGCCACCTGGGATACCGCGACGACCACGAGATCAACGCCGCCGAATGGGTCGTCTACGACGCGCTGTACGCCTATTGCCAGGAGATGATCCGCCAGGGGCGGCCGCATGGGGCATCCCCGGACTGACCTTTTCCTGATCTTCTCCAGCCGGGCTCTTCGCCTGTTCGGCTACGGGTTTCTCTCGGTCAACCTCGTCCTCTACCTGACCGGGCTCGGCCTGGCGGAGACGACCGTCGGACTGATGCTCAGCCTGGCCCTGCTCGGCGACATCGCCCTATCGCTGTGGATCACCACATCGGCCGACCGCCTGGGCCGCCGCCGTATGCTGGTAGTCAGCGCCCTGTTGATCGTCTTCGCCGGCGTGGTGCTGGCTTCCAGCACGAACCCGTGGTGGATCGGGGCCGCCGCCCTGGTGGGAGTTCTCAGTCCCAGTGGGAACGAGGTCGGGCCGTTTCTCTCGATCGAACAGGCCTTGTTGGCGCAGATCATCCCCGATCGCCAGCGCACGCGCCTGTTCGCCTGGTACAACCTGGTCGGCTCGCTGGCGACGGCCCTGGGGGCCTTGGCCAGCGGTCTGTTGGTCTCCGGCCTGCTGGCTTCCGGCACCGCGCGGAACGAGGCCTATCGCTCGACGATCATCGTCTATGCCTTCTTGGGCGCAGCCCTGGCGCTGATCTTCCTCCGTCTCTCGACCGCGGTCGAAGCCCCAGCCTCGGCCCCGGTGGCCGCACGGCGCCTGGGCCTGCACCGCTCGCGCCCGGCCGTCCTCCGGCTGAGCCGTCTGTTCGCGCTGGATGCGTTTGCCGGCGCGTTCCTGATCCAGAGTCTGCTGGCCTACTGGTTGACGCTGCGCTTTTCTGTTCCGCCGCTGGCGCTGGGAGGGATCTTCTTCGCCGCCAACCTGCTGGCAGGCTTCTCCGGCCTGGTGGCCGGGCGCCTGGCGCAGCGATTCGGGCTGATCAACACAATGGTTTTCACGCACCTGCCTTCGAACATCCTGCTGCTGCTCGTGCCGCTGATGCCTAACTTGTCGATGACGGTGGCGATACTGCTGCTGCGGTTCTCGATTTCGCAGATGGACGTGCCGACGCGCCAGTCCTACACCATGGCTATTGTCAGTCCGGACGAGCGCTCGGCCGCCGCCGGGGTGACGAACACCGCCCGTTCGATCGGCGCCCTGCTCTCACCGACATTGAGCGCCCAACTGCTGGCCGTGCCGGGCCTGATGGGCGTCCCGTTTCTTGTGGCCGGGGGATTGAAGATCGTCTACGACGTGCTCTTGTATCGGGGGTTTCGCTCGGTAAAGCCACCGGAGGAAAGAGAGGGTCGTCGCCCCACTCGTCCGGAGGAGCCGAACCTCAATCGGTAGCCCCAGGCCTTAGCCTGGATCCGGCCCGGCCTGGCCTAAAGGCCGGGACTACCTCGCTGGGGGGCGGATGAGTTGCGGCAGGTGCTCGGCCTCCGGCGCCCGCAGCAGGCGGGCGCTTAGGTAATACAGCCCGCCCCCCAGCAGCACGCCGCCCAAGCCGATCAGAAGATCGCTGCGCCCCTGGCTGACGGCGATCCACGCCATCAATCCCACGGTCATCACCGCCGAGGCGCCGACCGCCGCTAGGACTCCGCGCTGGATTTGCCGCCAGGCCAGTCCGTCGAGGCGGCGGCGGATCAGGATTACTAGCACCGTCGCCTCCATCGTCGTCGCCAGGCTGTTGGCCAACGCCAGCCCGCCCACCGGCTGCCATCCGAGGCGGGCGAAGGCCGTCGTCAGCGTCAGACTGAGGACGATGTTCAGCCCCATGGCGACCAGGCTGACGAGCACGGGGCGCAGCGTATCTTTCAGCGCGAAGAAGGCCCGCACGACGACTTCCAGCATGGCGTGCGCCGGCAGGCCGACGGCGTACCACAGCAGCGCCCACGCCACGAGGCTGGTCGATTCGGAAGTGAACGCGCCGCGCTGGAACAGCATCGCCACGATCGGTGTCCGCAGTAGCATCAGGCCGAGGGTAGCCGGCAGCGCTAGGAAAAAGACGCCGCGCAGCGTGCGGGCCAGCGTCAGGCGCAACTCGCCCAGGGCGCCGCTGGCCGCCTGCGCCGAAAAGGTCGGCAGCGCGGCGATGGCCGCCGACTGCGCGATCAGCGCCTGCGGCATGAGCATAATGATAAAGGCGTTGGTCAACGCCGTCAGGCTGCCGGTGGGCAGGCCCGAGGCGATGATGGCATTGACCAGGAAGTTGATCTCGACGATCCCGACGCTCAGCAGACGCGGCGCCATTTGACGAAACACCTGGCGCACCGAAGGATCGGACAGGCCGAGGGTCGCGTGGTAGCGGGCCTGGCGGTGGCGCAGTCCCGGCAGCTGGATCACCAGGTGCAGGGCGGCGCCGAGCACGGCTCCCCAGGCCAGACCGTAAATCCCCAGTCGGGGCACGAGGAAGATGACGCCGGCGATCACCCCCAGGTTGTTCATCGCCGGCGCCAGGGAGGGGAGCAGGAAATGCTGGTGGGCGTTGAGCACGCCCATCAGCAGCCCGCTCAGTCCGAAGAGGATCGGCGAGAGCAGCAGGATCCGCAGCAGCTGCACCGTCAGAGTGATTTGGGCGGGGTCCCGGAAGCCCGGCGCGACGATATGGGTCACGAGCCAGGGGGCGAGCACAAAGACCAGGGTGGCGAACCCCGTCAACGCCAGAGTGATCAGGTTGGCTACCGAGGAGGCCACCCGCCACACCGCGGCTCGCTCGTTTCCGGTCAACAGGCCGGTGAAGGTCGGGACGAAGGCCGAAGCCAGCGCCCCGCCGGCGAGCAGACTGAAAAGCAGCGTCGGCAAGCGGGCGGCGGCGAAGTACGCGTCCAGGCTGGCGCTCGTCCCGAACGTGGCCAGGATCATCATCTGCCGCACCAGGCCGGTGATGTTGGCGATGAGGAAGCCGAACATCACCACCCCGGCGGCCCGGGCGATGCGTTGATCGACGGCGCTTTCCACGGCGGCGCATTATACAAGCCAGTGGTCAGTGGCCAGGGGTCAGTCGCCATCGGGGGCGGGACTGGCCACCGACCACTGACCCCTTCATCTGGGGCGCTTGATGGTCAATCTGAGTACAATCGGACCGTGCCACGCACCTCCATCACCCTCGGCTGGCTCCTGCTGGTCTTCGGGGCCCTGATCTTCATCTGCGGCGTGTGCTCGATGAGTACGCCGGTCCTGGTCGGCTCGACGCTGGGCGGCGTGACCGGGGACGGCGGCGGTTGGTTCAGCGACAACTTCGACTCCGGTAACTGGAGCTCGGGCCCCTCGGATTGGAGCTCGGGCGGTTCCGATTCGGGCAGCTGGGATTCGGGCGGCTGGGATTCGGGCGGCTGGGACTCCGGCGGCTCCGACAGCGGTTCGTGGTAGGGCGGCCATGTTCCTTGTTGTGGCGGGACTCATCATGATGGCCGTCGGGTTCAACCTGATCCGGCAGGGGAACCGCCTGGCGCCGGCGATGCCGGCCCGCCCGCGCCGCGCCGCGGCAGGGTCGGTCACTCCCGCTGCCTCCCCTGGAGGGAAGCCCATGGCCCATCCTCTTTCGGGTAAGGCCGGCCAGTTCGCCGCCGCCCGGCCCGGCCAGCGCCTGACCTACAACCATCCCGAGCGAGGGGGATTGAGCGCCGCGATCCTCGGCACCGTCCACTACGCTGAGCTCTGGCAACGCCGCAAGGCGCCCAACGAGCCGTGGGTCCCGACCGGGAACGTCTTCACCGCGCATTGGCTCGGCGACACATTGATCTACCATTGGAAAGACCGGCTGTACGTGCTGGATTCCTATGACCTGATCACCGACGCCGAAATCGCGCAGCAGATCCTGCCGCACGCCAAGGCCTTCGGGCAGAGCGATGAGACGGCCGAAGTCTCTTTCGCCTACCCTCCGGCGTCGTGGACCCTCACCGACATCGGGAAGTTCCGCGTCGAAAGCGCCGAAGGAAGCGGCCTTCGTCTGCAGGCCGGCGCCGACGGCCGCTTCGTCCACGCCCGTGGCAACACCGGCAATGAAGGGCGTGCCCTGGTCGTCGAGGACTATCAGGAAGGCGGCGGCGGACAGGACACCGTCTGGCGCGGGTGGCTGATCTCGTGGGACGATCTGCAATCGGTCAAGTGACCTCAAGGAGGAGACTCGATGGGTAAGAACCGCGACTGGTTGATCGGCCTGCTGACCCTGGCCGGCGCGCTGGTCCTCGGCCAGATCATCTCTCGCACCTTGGCGCCGGCCTCGTGGGACATCTTCGTCGCGCGCCTGCCGGTCATCCTGTCGATGATCGCCTTCTGGGGGCCGATCGTCGCCGCCGTGGCCGCCGCCTTCGTCCTGATCACGATGCGCCTGCTCGGCTTCGGCTCGCTGGCGGAGATCCGCCAGGAGTCGGTCGAGCAGAACAACCCGGCGCCGGCGATCGTCTTCGTCGGGACGTTGATCGCCAGCCTGATCTTCCTGGGCTTGGTTATCCGCACCTAGCTGGCGGCAGGCGGCGCGTCGAAGCGACGCAAGCGCGCCTGCCCCGGCCGACTCAGGCCAATCGCCGATGATCCGTCTCCTCCAGCGCGGTCGCAATGGGCGCATCCGCCGCGATCTGCCCCTGGCCGATCTGCCGCGCCTGCTGCGGCAGCCGGGTGGGATGGTCTGGCTGGACTTCGCCGACGAGCCGCCCGAAGTGTGCGAGCCGATCATGCGCAAGGCCTTCGGCTTCCACCCCCTGGCGGTCGACGACGCGCTGCAGGAATCACACGTGCCCAAGCTCGACGACTGGGGCGACTACCTGTATCTGGCGATCCACGCCATCCACTACGACGCCGCCCGCGAGCCATCGCTCACGACGCATGAGTTCGACACCTTCCTCGGCCCCAACTACCTCGTCACACACCACGATGACCCGCTGCCCGAGGTGGACCGGGTGTGGCAGCGCATCGGGCAGGACGATCGCTACCTGGCCGATGGCCCCGATCACCTGTACTACACCCTGGCGGACGAGATCATCTACAGCTACCTGCGCAACATCGAAGCCATCGACAATAGCATCCAGGCCTTCGAAGACGCGGTCTTCGAACGGCCGACGCCCGCCACGCTGGAGGGGGTCTTCGCCCTCAAGCGCGGCCTGCTGCAGCTGCGCCGCGTCGTCGGGCCCCAGCGCGAGGTCTTTAACAAGCTGGCGCGCGACGATTTCCGCGTGGTCGACAAGAAAGACCGCATCTACTTTCGCGACGTCTACGACCATCTGGTGCGGCTGCACGACATCAACGAGAGCATGCGCGATCAGGTGACCGGGGTGTTGGAGATCTACTTGTCGGTGATCAACAACCGCATGAACGACACGATGAAGACGCTGGCCCTGGTCACGACGATCTTCATGCCGACCTCGTTCCTGGTGGGCTTCTTCGGCATGAATTACTTTGCCGCGCCGGTGATTTTCGGCCAGTGGACGTCGCTGCCCTCTTTTGCGGCGACGATGATCATTCTGGCACTGACCCCGGTAGCGTTCTACATCTGGTTCCGCCGACGCAAGTGGTTGTAGGCCCGGCAAGACCTGGCGTGCCGCGCCCCCGCGGATCGCGCTTCGCATCCCGAAGGGGAAGCGGGGGCCCGGGCGACTTGCAGGTCCTGGATTCCCGCACCACTCCGCTCCGCTTCGGGTGCACCACCTGGTCGGCACGCTGGCGGCGTCGAGCACTTCGTCGAGCACCTGGAGCTGACTCTCTTTCCCCTCGACCGCACCGGGAGGCGCTGGCTACCGCCGGCATGACGGTTCCCTTCGACCCGCAAGGCCCGACGGGCCGCGGGTTGTTCATCGGCATCGTCCCTCGCCCGTCGGCCTGAGGCCCCTCCGCGCCATGGCGTGATAACATTGTCTCCCGTCTGCGCGCCGCCCGGAGCGGCGGGCGGGCCTCCTAACGGACACGCGTGACCAGCGACCTAATCCGAACGACGCAGGAAGCCGTCCGGCGGACCTTCAGCCAACGGGACGTCATGCCCGCCGCCCGGGCCTAGCGACGATGTCCGATCGACCCGCCACCGGCCGCGAATTTCCCCTGCGCCGCAAGCTCCAGCTGTGGCGCGCGGCGCGCGCCCACCGACGCGGGACCGATCGATTCAAGCCGGAGGATTTCGCCCTCTACCGGCTGGAGGTCGAAATCCCGGGGTTGGACCCGGTCTGGGACGGTTATCGCCTGGCGCATCTGACCGACATCCACCTCGGACAGTGGCTGTCGCCGGCGCGGTTGGAAGGGGTGGTGGACCTGACGAACGACCTGGGGGCCGACCTGGTCGCGCTGACCGGCGACTTCCTCTCCTACGATCTGGACGGCTCGGCGCGGGATTTGGAACGGGCCTTCGCCCGCCTCCAGGCGGCCGATGGCGTCTTCGCCGTGCTCGGCAACCACGATCACTGGGTGGGCGCCGACCGCGTGCGCGCGCTGCTCAACCGATGCGGGGTCCGCGAGCTGCGCAACGACGTCGTCACGCTGCGCCGCGGCGCGGCGGTGCTGCACCTGGCGGGCGTGGACGATGTGATGGTGCATCAGGACGACCTGGCGCAGGTGCTGGACCGGCTGCCGGCGCAGGGGCCGGCGCTGCTGCTGGCCCACGAGCCGGATTTCGCCGATCACGCCGCCCGCGCCGGCCGTTTCGGCCTGCAGCTCTCCGGACATTCGCACGGGGGGCAGGTCGTCCTGCCCGGCTTCGGCCCGTTGATCCGGGGACCCTACTGCTGGAAGTATCCCCTCGACCGCTACCAGGTGGGGCCGATGACGCTCTACACCAACCGCGGCCTGGGATCGAACATGTGGTGGATTCGAGTGAACTGTCCGCCGGAAATCGCGCTGGTGACCCTACGGTCGCCGCGCAGGGAGGCCTGACATGATGGGAATGACGTGGCAGCGGGCGCTCGGCCGATCGCTGCTGATCTGGCTGTTGGGGACCATCGGGCTGGTGGTGATGGCGGTGTTGCTGCCCGGGCTGCGCATCGACAACTTGCGCTCGGCGGCGGCGGCCGTTTTGATTTCGAGCGTGGTCAACGCGCTGCTGTGGCCGCTGCTGTCGCGGGTGCTGCTGCCCTTCATGGTCTACACCCTGGGCCTGGTCACGCTGATCCTGAACGCCCTGATCTTCGGCCTGGCGACCAGCTTCCTCCCCGGGATTCACGTCGAGAGCTTCTGGACCCTGGTCGCCGCCGTGATCGGGATGAGCGCCATCACGATGGGGCTCTCGACCCTGCTCACGATCGACGACGAGGCGCCGTTCTACCGCAACGTTGTCCTGCGCGCGGCCCGGCGCACGCGCCGCCAGGCGCCGCTGACGCAGTACCCGGCGGTGATCTTCCTCGAGATCGACGGCCTCTCGGCGCCGACGCTGCACAAAGCGATCGAGCAGGGTCACATGCCGACCCTGGCGGGATGGCTCGCCCGCGCATCGCACCGCGTGGTCGAATGGGAGACGGACACCTCCTGTCAGACGGGCGCCTCGCAGGCCGGGATCCTGCTCGGCAACAATGCCGACATCCCAGCCTTCCGCTGGGTCGACAAGCCCAACGGGAACAAGATCATCACCTCCTCCGGACCCAAGGACGCGCCCCAGATCGAAGCCGCCCATTCCAACGGGACCGGCCTGCTGGCGGTCAACGGGGCCAGCCGGACCAACCTCTTTTCAGGCGATGCCGGCGAGGCGCTGATGACCTACAGCCGGGTGACGAAAGTCAGCAAGCTCTACACGCCTTCCTACTACTACTTCTTCTCCTCTCCCTACCAGTTCGTGCGGACGCTGATCCTCTTCATCGGCGAGATCATCTTTGAGATCCGCTCCCGTCGGCGGCAGCAGCGCGAGAACGTCATCCCCCGATTGGGCCGAGAGAAACGAGGCGGGATCTATCCCCTGGTGCGGGCCTTCACCACCATCTTCCTGCGCGACCTGACGACCCACACCCTGGTCGGCGACATCCTGGCGGGCACGTTCGATGCCGAGTACGCCACCTACTTCGGCTACGACGAGGTCGCCCATCATTCCGGGGTCGAGGACCCGGACGCCTTCCGTACGCTGCGCCAGCTTGATCAGCAGTTCGCCCGCCTGGAGCGAGCGACGACCCACGCCGAACGGAAGGTGCACCTGGCCGTTCTCTCGGACCACGGGCAGAGCCAGGGGCAGACTTTCAAACAGCGCTACGGAATCACGCTCAAAGACCACATTCAGACCCTGCTCCCGGCCGAATTCAAGATCCACGATCGGTTGGAGACGGATGAGGGGTGGGACCACGTCAGCCTGGCGGCGACCGACGTCGCGCAGAACGACTCGAAGCTCATCGGACGAACCGTGAAGTCGCAGACCGAGACGAGCCGCGATGCCGACGGGCGGGTGCTGGTCGGCCCGGAAGCCAAGCAGGCCAAGGCCGAGAAGAAGGGCGAGGCCGTCGCCGCCCACGACGCCGGATCTATCGTGCTGGCGTCGGGCAACCTCGGCCTGGTGTACTTCACCGATTGGCACGAACGGCTGACGCTCGAGCAGATCAATGAGCGCTTTCCGGAGCTGATCCCCGGCCTGTTGCGGCATGAGGGTATCGGATTCCTGCTGGCGCATTCGGAGAAGGAGGGGGGCGTGGTGCTCGGCCCGCGGGGGACGCTGTACCTCGAGACCGGGCGGATCACCGGGGAGAACCCTCTGGCGCTCTTCCCGCCGCGGTCGGCGCAGCATCTCAAGCGTACCGACAGCTTCCGCTTCGTGCCCGACATCGTCGTCAACAGCTTCTACGACCCGCAGAAGGACGAAGGCGCCGCCTTCGAGGAGTTGATCGGGTACCACGGCGGGATGGGCGGCAATCAGTCAAGGCCGTTCGTCCTGGTTCCGGCGGAATGGCGGTTGGGGGAAGGGGAAATCGTCGGGGCGGAGGAGCTGCACCGCCGGCTCAAGGCGGAGGTGGCTGAATTGAGTCGCGCGGCTTGAGTCCCCTCACCCCAAACCCCTCTCCCGCGCAGCGGGAAAGGGGCCGGGGTAAGGGTATTCAGCGAACGGCGTACGTCACGGTCACGTTCACCGTGACCGTGTTGGTTCCGGTGGAGACCGGCGGCCCGTCGCCGCCGCCCCCCATCCCGTAGGCCGGCGCACCGTAGTAGAACGGCGGAGGCTGGATGACGCCGGAGGAGGCCGTGATCAACTCGCCCAGTGTCAGGCCGGCTCCGACGGCGATCTGGGCGGCGCGGGCCTGGGCGTCGGCCATCGCCTCCGCCCGGGCCTCATCCTCGGCGGCCGAGGTGTCGGCAATAGAGAACGCCACGCCGTAGATGTTCGTCGCCCCGGCGTCGACGGCGCTCTGTAGCAACTCGGACAGCTTGTCCACATCCCGCAGGCGGACGCTCAGGTTGTTGTCGACGTAGTAGATCACCTGCTCGGTGGGCACGCCGAACTGGTCGTACTCGGACTGCGGGTAAACGGTGAAGTAGGCCGTCTGCATGTCGGCGTCGGAGACGCCCGACTGGCGGGCGGCGTCCATGATGGCCGCGGCGATGCGGTTGTTCCGCGCCACGGCGATCTGCACGTCGTCATTGCGGGTCTGGATGCCCAGGTTGACCGTCACCACATCCGGCGCGATCTGGACATTGCCTTCGCCGGGGACGGTGACCGATCGTTCGGCCCCCGGCTGCCCTACGCAGCCGGCGAGCAAAGCGGCCGTCAGGAGGAAAATGGAGAGCACTCGTGTGCGCATGGTTTCCTCCCTCTCACCGAATACCGTAGGTAACGGAAAGTTGAACGCGGTACTCCAACGTCCCCGGCGAGGTCGGCACGTCGCTGGCGGCGGGCACGGCTTCGCCGGAATAGCGCAGCAGGCCGGGGATCGCACCGCCGGTGCTCTCGACGACCGTCAGGATCGGACCGAGGGTCACGCCGCTTTCGCTGGCCAGCTGGTCCGCCTGCCGCTGCGCATCGGTCAGCGCCGCGCTGCGGGCCGGCGCGAGGGCCGCCGAAGGATCGGCCAAAGTGTAGGTCAGGCTCTGGACCGAGTTGGCGCCGCTGTCGAGCGCCTCGCCTAGCAGCGTGCCCAGCACGGCGACATCATGCAGCGTGATCGTGACCGTGTTGTCCACGAAGTACGTCACCTCATCGCTGACTTTGCCGAACTCGTCGTTGTGCTGCTGGCCCCAGATGCTGAAGGAGGTGGTCTGCACGTCCTCCGGCGTGACCCCCAGCTGGGTCACAGCCTGTATCACCTGCTGCGCGGTCTCGTTGTTGGCGGCCACCGTCGGACCGACCTCCGTGCCCCGGGTTTGCACCCCGAGGGTGACGATGACGGTATCCGGCGGGACCACGGTGGATCCCTCGCCGCTAACGACGATCGTCCGCTCTCCCTGGCCCAGCCCCAGCGCCGAGCAGGCGCCGAGGGCCAGAGCCGCGAGCAGGAGGGCCAGTGCCCTCCAGCGCTGCGTCAACATCGCTTGGCCTCCTTCCGTAGGACTCCCGAAGTTCTGGGCAGGCGCAGTCCTCTCCAGGACACGAAGCGCAGTATACCCGCTCCAGGCGTGACACTGGGAGTCACAAGCGTAGACGCCGCGGCGATCCGGTAAGTTCCCGCGGTGAGAGGTCATTCCCGCGAACGGCCTCGAGCTGATCCGCCTGGCCAGCCCAAGGCCGTATCGGGCCAACGCTGACCGTGGGCTGGCCAGGGCGGTCGCGAAGCATCCTGAAAGGGTCCCAGCGAGGTTCGGCAGCCGACCCACTTGGGCCGTGGCGGGAGCCGGCAACTCCTCGGCCGCGAGACCACCCTCGGTAAACAGACCTCGGCGGCAATGCCCCCGGGGCCTAGATAGGCGTGGAACCTGACCAGGGCTGCGACGGGCGTGGGGCGGGTTTTGCTCCCGGGCGCGACAGATGCGTGGGGATATCCTTGGTGGCTCATCTGAATGACTTGGATATGGGGAGGCCTCCGGCTGAATAATGGCTGCCGAACGGCCTCGAGATGAGCCGCCCGGCCAGCCACGACAAGTATTGCAAGAAGACTGACACCCAGCTAGACGGGGTGGCTCCACCAAGTTGTTATGCGCTGTCTCCGCGCAACTGCTAGGTCGTTCCGACAACATACCCAGTACGGCCTACGCAAGTACCCCAGCCGCCCTTCGCCTTGTGCTTGCCGAGCTTGGTGTTGTATTTATCCCTATAGAACCGCTTTCCACAGGACCGCGTCTTCTTCACCTACCCCGACGCGCGGCTTCGCCACGCCTGCAGGTTCCCCAGCCCGTCGTACGCCGCGTACTTGTACGAGTCAGCTAGGGAAGGATAGTTGTATACCGCATCAATGAAGGCGTCGATGCTGCCGTCCTGGGCCATGACGTGCGCCGCGATGTGGACCAGCTCCGATGCCTGCTCCCCGACGAGGTGGGCGCCGAGGAGTCTCTTGTCAGACGGAGAGAACACCAGCTTCACCATCCCGGTCTCGTCGCCGACGATCAGACCCCGCGGGTTGCGTTCGTAGTACGAACGTCCCACAAGACACGGGATGCCCCTCTCGGCGCACGTCTCCTCGCTCAACCCCACCATCGAGATCTCGGGGATGGTATAGATGGCGAACGGGAGGATCGGCGACACGCGCTGTTTGTACTGCAGGTCGAACGCGTGCACCATGGCCACACGCGCCTGTTCCATGGAGGTGGCGGCCAGCCCGGGGAAGCCGACTACGTCTCCGGCGGCGTAGACGTTTGCCACAGCGGTCTGGTACCTCTCGTTCACGACCACTCGACCGCGTTCCGCCGTCTGGATCCCCAGCTGTTCCAACCCCAGGCCCTCGATGTTGCTCACTCGGCCGGCGGCGAACAGCGCCACTTCGGTTTCTACCACGTCGCCGCTCTCGAGGGTCAGCTTCACTCGGCGCTCCTCCGCCTGCACCTCCCTCACCCGGTCCGAGAAGCGGAAATTCACCCCCAGCTTCTCGAGCTGGGATTGCAGCCGGCCGACGATCTCCCGATCGACGACCGGGAGCAGCCGAGCCTTCGACTCGATCAGGGTCACGTGAACACCGAGGGCGGTGAAGATGCAGGCGTACTCCGAGCCGATGACCCCGCCGCCGACCACGGCCATCGACTTGGGTATCCAGGCCATGGTCAGGACCTCGTCAGAATCGTAGATGCTCTCCAGATCGAAGGGGATGTGGGGTGGGTGATAGGGTGAGGAGCCGGTGGCGATCAGGACCATCTGCGTTGTCAGGTCACACGACCTTCCTCCCCGCAGCTCAACGTGGACCGTGTGCGCGCCGGCTAGAGACGCCTTCCCCCAAATCAGCTCGATCCTGTGTCGGCCAAGGTTACGTTCGATCAACTTGTGCTCGCGGTCGACGACGATGTCCTTGCGGTGCATGAGATCACCAACGGTCAGGCCTTCGCGCAGAGAGTAGTCGATGCCGTACAGTCCGCGCTGGCGCAGTCCGGAAAAGTACAGCGCCGTCTCGCGCAACGTCTTCGACGGCACCGTGCCGGTGTTGATGCCTGCTCCACCCAGATGGTCGGCTCTCTCGATCAGGGCAACCTTCTTGCCATAATACGCGGCCTGCGCCGCGCCCTTTTCGCCGGCCGGGCCGGAGCCGATAACCACCAGGTCGTATTCGTGGTCGTGGTCCATGCTTGTCACACCGGAAGGCTGGCGGCGAGCGCTGCCAGGTCCCGCACCGTCGGGACCATGGCGCTTGCCCGCCGCTGGGTCGCGGGTTCGATCGGGCCGCCGCGCCGGGGCCCCCTGTGGGGTTTCATGCATCCCTTCGGACGAGGTTCTTCCTTGATGGCCAATGACGCATCTCACTCTACGTCAACCCGACGGGCAAGACAAGGATCCATTTGGCGCAGCTAGGCGGGTCGGTCGCGAAGCACCCTGGAAGCGCCCCTCCGAGTTGTTAAGCCGCTCTAAGATCGGATAGCGGGAAGGCTGGCGAGTCGCGGGGGCCCCGCCTGGGTTATCATGGTCACGCGTCTGTAGCTGTTATCGTGCCGCTGGGGCGGGCCTGTCGCAATGCAGCTTCGAGGATGGGGAGGTATCGAATGGCGAGGTTTCTCATCGAGGTTCCCCACGAGAACAACAAGGAGGCTTGCGACCGTGCCGTCCGGATTTTCATGGAGACCGGTTTCCATTTCATGACCAATGCCGATTGGGGGTGTAGTGACGATGTTCACAGGGCCTGGTTCTTCGTAGACGTAGATAGCAAGGAGGACGCACGCGCGTTACTGCCGTCCTTGCTTCGGAAGACAGCGAAAATCATCTCTGTGGAGAGATTCCGGATAGAGGATGTTGGGGAGATGAGGAGCCAGCACGAGGACTAGGCATCGAGGAATCCGAGGCGGCGTTTTCGCGGGGCTACAGCTTGGATTACGACGTCATCATCGTCGGGGCGCGCGTTGCTGGCTCACTGGTGGCGGCGCTTCTTGGAGATCTGGGTCATCACGTCTTGGTCCTGGACCGCGCCCGGTTTCCCAGTGACACGATTTCGACTCACTTTTTCAGAGCTCCGACGTTCCGCGCTCTGCGGCAGGTCGGCGTCTATGAAGAAGTGCAGACAAAATCCCCGCATCTGACGGTCAACTACAACGTTGTGGATGGAATCGTGTTTCCGGAGGCCGTCGACCGCCCCGAGGACTACCCCTTCTACATCTGTGTCCGCAGGATCACCCTCGACGGCATCCTCGCGGGCCGAGCCAGGGGCACACCCAATGTTGAGCTGCGGGAGGCGGCGAGGGCGACGGGGCTCCTTAGAGAGGACGGCCTGGTCGTAGGTGTCGTGTGGATGGAGCCAGGCGGTGGCGGAGAGGCAACGGGTAGAGTCATAGTCGGGGCCGACGGGCTGCACTCCTTTGTGGCGAAAGAGGTGGGCGCGGAACCTGAGCACGAAGAGCCGGTTCATCGGGCCATGTACTACGCATATTACCGTGGGGTCGAGGCTACAGATGGACCAGCGGCGGAGTTCCACTATCGAGGCAATTCCCTGGTGTATTGCTTCCCTTGCGACGATGACCTAACCCTGCTCGCCTGCTCAGTCCCCATCGCACGGTTTGGTGACTTCAGGCGCGACCCCGAAGGCATGCTGCTGGATGAACTTCGCTCAATGACCGCGCTTGCCCCGCGCCTTGCAAGGGCGGAGCGCTCTGGAGATGTGCGAGGAACAGGCAGCATCCCTGGCTATCTTCGCGTCCCCTACGGAAAAGGCTGGGCGTTGGTCGGTGATGCAGGCATGGTGATGGATCCTTGGTCGGGACAGGGTATCGATCAAGCCTCAACACACGCCGTCTTACTGGCGCGACGCCTCGGGCAATATCTTGCGGGGGAGTCCGATTGGGAGACGGCAATGCGGGAGTATCACCGAGAGCGCAATGAGTTCAGCCAGAAGACCTACCGCCGCACTTGCCAATACGGCTTGGACCTGAGGCCAATGACTCACGAAGCCCTGCAACGCCGAGGGATT
>CAYUWF010000051.1:0-15938 GCA_964448245.1 uncultured Anaerolineaceae bacterium
ATCCCCGCGGTTTTCGGAGCCCAGGCGCGCTGAGCGAAGTCCCTCGTTGCCCTCGGGATTGTATCGAAGCACGCTTGGGTTCCGCGGCCTGAGATACAGCATCCTTCGACGGAGCCTGCCCCGAGTGCAGCCGAGGGGCTCAGGATGCTTCCGATTGACCCCGCCTCGGTTCGACGTCGGTGAAAGGTGAGCCGATGACCCCGGCCGCGGGCAACGGGCGAGCCCGCGTGCTCGTTGTCCTGGCACACCCCGATGACCCGGAGTACTTCTGCGGCGGAACGGTCGCCCGTTGGGCCGCCGAAGGACTCGACGTCACCTACTGCCTGGTCACCAGCGGCGACAAGGGCGCCGACGGCGCAGAGGTCGATGCCCGCGAGCTGGCGCACAGGCGCGAAGGCGAACAGCAGGCAGCGGCCGACGTTCTGGGCGTGCGCCATGTCATCTTCCTGCGGCGTGAGGACGGCACACTGGAGCCCGATCTCGGGTTGCGGCGGGACATCGTACGCGTCATCCGCCAGGCCAGGCCCGACATCCTGATCACCTGCGACCCCACGACGCTCTTCCCGCGGCGGACGCGGATCAATCACGCCGACCATCGCGCCGTCGGCCTGGCGACGATCGACGCCGTCTATCCGGCCGCCGGCTCGGCGTTGTTCTTCCCCGAGCTCCTGGCGGAAGGGCTGACGCCGCACAAGGTCCGCCAGGTCTACCTGGCCGGCTCGCAGAACCCGGATACGGCGGTCGACATCACCGACCATCTCGATCGCAAGTTGGAAGCGCTGCGCTGCCATCGCTCGCAGATCCCGGATTTCGACGAAGTCGCCGCGCGCCTCCGGGAACGCCTGCGCGATCCGGAGGCACCTGCCGACGCCCCGCGCTACCTCGAGCACTTCCTGCGTCTCGAACCGTTCGACTAGTAGGCTGCTAAAAAACGGCGACCGTCGTCCACCCCCCAAGGCCTCTGCCCCGCGCGGAGCCGCCCGTAGCGAAGCGGAGGGCCTCTCCGCCACGAAACCGCTCCTGCTCGGGCGCTGTCGGCGGAGAGGGGGTTGGGGGGTGAGGTGGGAACGGGCTTTTTCAGGAGCCTGCTAGAGGCTCGCTCCGATTCCGGCGGCGGCCCGGCCAAGGGGAGGTGGGCAGCCCATCGCCGAACCGCTTCCCTGGCGGCCGGCGATGGTGCAGGCTCTGGCCGCTCAAGCACCCCCCGCTGGTCCTTCTGACAGAATCGCTCCTCTAAGGTATCCTCGCGGCAAGATGAGCGGTCCCGAGCAGGTCTTCCGGCGAATCCCAGGGGAAGGCTGGTTGGTCCTCGCCGGCTCCAACCCGGAACTCGGCGGCGAAACGGCCGACCTGATGGAACGGCTGCTCGAACATCTCGACCTATCCCGGCCGATCGCCGCCATCGCCGCACCCGACTGCGACCCGGATGCCGTCAACGAGCTGCTCGAGTCGCTCGAGGAGTGGCTTGGCGCGGAAGCCGGCTACCTGGAACTCGATACCGACCTGGACGCCGAAGGCTGGGAGGAGTCAGGGCTGCTGGTGCTGGAGGGCGATGACGCCGAATTGTGGATCGAAGCATTGCGCGGCGGCCACGCCAAGCGGTTGCGACAGGCGCTGGAGCAGGGGACCTTGATCCTGGCGGTCGGCGGCGCGGCGGCGGCTTTCGGGTCGCACCTGGCCTCGCCGGTTCGGGCGGAGGCCCTCCTCCCTGGCCTGGAGTGGATCGCCGAGGCGATCATCGTCTTCGATCCGGACGATGCCCATGGCGAGGCGGTCCGATCCTGGATCCGGCAGGAGCCGCGGCGAGTGGTCGTGAAACTGGAACCGGGTTCGATCCTGGCGCTCGGCCCCGACGACAAGGTCGAACGCTGGGGTCAGGCCTCGCCGGAAATCATCCTTGGGAAAGGATGGGGAGACGGATGACCGCAGGCAACGGCCACTCTTCCCTGCTGTCCTTCACCCAGGCGCCCCGGCGGGTCGTGAGCCTGGTGCCGTCGATGACGGAAAGCCTCTTCGATCTGGGAGCGGGCCCAGCCGTCGTCGGCGTCACCGATTTCTGCCGCCCGCCGGAAGCGGAACGCAGCCGGCTGGCGGTCGTCGGGGGGACGAAGTCGGTGGATCCGCAGGCGGTCGTGGCGTTGAAGCCGGAACTGGTGCTGGCGAATCAAGAAGAGAACACACGCGAGGTAGTCGAAGGTCTGGAAGCGGCCGGGCTGAAGGTGTGGGTGACCTTCTCGCGGTCCGTTGAAGAGGCGATCCAGGTTCTGTGGGCAATGGTGCGGCTCTTCCGGCTGACGCAGGCCCGCGCCACCGTTCAGACTCTCGAGATGACTTTGGCCTGGACGGCGGGCGCGGCGGCCGCCGATGGCGCCGTTCCGGTCTTCGTGCCGATCTGGGAAGGCGAGGCTTCGCCCTCCGACCCGTGGTGGATGACGATTAACCGGGGAACGTACGTCCATGATGTCCTGGCGGTCTGCGGCGGGGCGAACGTGTTCGGTGATCGCGATCGACGGTACCCGCTCGCCGCCGACCTGGGGGGCGCGCCGTCGGAGGAGTCCGCCGGGCGCGACACGCGCTACCCGCGCGTGACGCGGGAGGAGATCATCGAGAAGGCCCCGGAGCTGATCCTGCTGCCCAGTGAACCCTACGCCTTCACCGACGCCGACCGATCGCGGATCGCCGACCTGTTGCGCGGGACGCCGGCGGCGGACCACGATCGCATCCGCACGGTCGACGGGAGCCTGCTCACCTGGCACGGCACCCGCCTGGGTCGCGCCCTGGCGGAACTGCCTCCGCTGATACGCGAGGCTGTCGGATCGTAGCCCGCCGAGGCTGGCGCTGCCCCGGCGGGAACAGGCGTCGCACCTTGACGTTTCGTGTCAAGCGCCCTATCGGGCTGCGGAAGAATAGCTACGGTCGTCAAACCCCCACCCCCCAGTCCTCCGCCCCGCGCGGAGCCGCCCGTAGCGAAGCGGAGGGCCTCTCCGCTACGATGGCTTGCGCACCCGGGCGCTGTCTGCGGAGAGGGGGTCGGGAAGTGAGGTGGGAAGAGGGTTTTTTCAGCAACCTGCTAGAATCAATCTCTCGCCAGGAGGAGCCAGCGATATGCTTAAGGGCCTGCTCACTGTCAGTGTCGCCTTTCTCGTCTGCGTGGTCGTCGGCGCGATTTTTGGGGTTTTCGTCGGCGTCCTGGCGAAGAACATCCTGCTGTGGAGCGCGATCCTGGCGATGGTGGGGGGAGCCTTCGGCATCGCCATGGGGTACGGTTTCCTGCCTGAGCAGTAACCGATTGCGTTCGTGACGGGCACACAGCCGCCGGACGGTAACGTCCGCCGCCGCCGTGTCTTCGCGCTAACCTCGCTTCGTTTCACGCCAATGAGCCGTCGCTAGGACCCGTCATCCACCCGCGTGGGGAGGGGCTCCTACGCGGCGGACTTTCCGAGCCCGGTCAGCCCACGACGAGAAAGGTAGTCCAACGCTACGCCTACGACCATCCCGATAAGATAGCCATAGGGCAGCCCGACGGCGATCAGCCCGACCAGCAGAACGATCGTCACATCCCTTGCCGAGGACACCGAGTCTCGAATCAGCCGCATGAGTGCCACGCCTTCGAACAACAAGATCACTCCCAGGACCGGCAGCGGGAAGACGGCCACGACCGCCTCGAACCCCTGACCAAAGAACAGGCCGACAAAGGCGTACAGGGCTCCTTCGATGATGACAGAGCCTCCTGTTCGCGCACCGAAAGCGTAGTGCCCGACCATGCCGCCAGACCCGTGGCACGTAGGGATGCCTCCGAAGAAAGGGTTGATCAGGTTCATCAGGCCGTAGGTCAGGCTGATCTGCCGTGTTGTCAGTCGTCGGGCTGGAAACAGGTCTTCGGCGATCTGGCGTGTGGCCAGGATGGAGTTGCCCAGCGACAAGGGTATTTGGGGCAAAGCGAGAACGACAAAGCCGGTCAGGATGGCCTGCCAGGACGGGACCTGAAAAGACGGCAACGCAAAACCGAATCCCTCCCGTAACGCGGGGACTTCCAGTTGGAAGGCGAAGGCGTAGACGAACCCGACGCCGACGATCAGCAGAGCGGCAGGGTACCTTCGATTTCCGAGGAAGGCGACGGCGATGACGAAGGCCAGCAGGGCCAGGGCATAGCCGGGGACCCCATCGGCCTGAATGTATCGCCCGAGGGCCAGCCCGGCGAGCTGAAGACCGAGGCCAAACTGGATGCCGCGCACGACGCTCTTCGGTACGATGCGGGCCAGCCAATCGACCGCGCCGCTTATCGATAGAACGAACATCGACAGACCGATGGCGAGGCCTGCCCCATACAGAATGGAGCCGTCGAGGCCTTGCGCGATCACGATCGCCGCCATCGCCTTCAGGGGCTGGACCGGCATTGGGATCCGGTAGCGAAGCCCGGTCAGCACCTGCATCAGTCCGAACATGACCAGGACGCTTGTCGCGTCGAGGCCGGCGGCCAGGGTGACGCCGACGACAAGGGGAAGGTCCGTTCCGAGATCGCCAAAGGCGCCCGCCAGTTCGTTTCGGTCGAAGCGCAGGGCCGGGTGGATCGCCGACGGGGGAATCTCGATGGCCTCCTCGCGCCGGTCGGCTTCTCTCACCGCGGCCATGCCAGGCAAAGTCCCTGGCCCCCCCGAGAGCGTTTCAACCCTTGAAGACCCAACGCGAGCTGCAGGATCGCCATGGAGCGGGTCAGCCGTGGATTCTTCTGGACAACGCGCCGGAGCGGCGCCGGGCCATGCGGCACCTGTTGCCGCTCTGGCACCGGCGAAGGCTTTTCGGCCGGGGCCTGTCTCGGGGTGGACCGGGCTGGTTTCGGAACGGACAAGTCCGGGGGAATCTAACATAGACGAGAGTGCTCAGCAACGTGGGCTTCCCCTGCCAGGAACTGAGGGGAATCCCGGGCTCCTCGCCGTGGGATGTCCTGACGCAGCGATTCAATTGACGGCCATCCTGCAAGCGCCTACAATCCTCGGCAAGGAGTCCGATGGCATGAGCGAATTGCGCGCTACCAGCGGTCGCGAGATCCGCCTGACCAGCATGGCCACCTGTGCCGGTTGAGCTTCCAAGCTGAGCGCGGAAGCGCTGGCGCAGGTTCTGCGGCCGCTGAGCGATCTGTTTCAACAGAACCCGAATCCCGATCTGCTGGTCGGGCTCGGGGCGCCGGATGACGCCGCCGTCTGGCGGCTCGACGCGCGTCGGGCGCTGGTCGTCACGACGGATTTCTTCACGCCGATCGTCGACGATCCGGTCGACTTCGGTCAAATCGCCGCCGCCAACGCGCTTTCCGACCTGTATGCGATGGGGGCGCAGCCCTTTCTGGCCCTCAATCTGTTGATGGTCCCGGCCGACCTTCCGACCGAGGTCGTCGCCGCCATCCTGCGCGGCGGAGCCGAAAAGGTGAGGGAGGCCGGGGCGGTCCTGGCCGGCGGCCATTCCGTCCAGGATCGCGAGCCGAAGTACGGGCTGGTGGCGGTCGGCATGGCCGATCCGGATCATCTGATGACGAAGGGCGGGGGGCGTCCGGGGGACGTGCTGGTGTTGACGAAACCGATCGGGACCGGCGTGACGGCCACGGCGCTCAAACATAGCAAGGCGGAGGCGGGCGACATCCTCGAGGCAGTCGAATGGATGAAACAATTGAACGCCGTCGCCGGCCGGATCGCCCTCGAGAACGGCGTACGAGGGGCGACGGACATCACCGGATTCGGATTGCTGGGGCATCTGACGGAAATGACGGAGGCCTCTGGCGCCGGTGCCGAACTCTTCATGGAAAGCGTCCCTCTCTTGTCCGGCGCGCGGCGCTACGCCGAGGCGGGGGAAGTGCCGGGTGGGACGCGCGACAACCGTAAGCACTTCACCCGGAGGATCGAGTTCGAGCGGCGGGTGGCGCAGGCGGAGCGCACTGTCCTTTTCGACGCGCAGACATCGGGCGGGCTGCTCCTAGCCGTCCCGCAAGACCGGCTGGCCGGATTCTTGACCCAGGCCGTTCTCGAGAACGTCCCCCACTGGGCCATCGGCCGGATCACAGAGCAGCCGGGAATCCTTGTGAGGCAAGGTCGTCTGGAGCACGAGGCGCATCCCACTTCTCGCAGCGCGTAGAACCCTCCCGGCCTTCCGCCTGGCGGAAGCTGGACGAACCTCGGAGGAGGCATGCCAAAAGTCACGATCATCGGAGCCGGACAGACCGGCGCCACGACCGCCCACTGGATCGCCGAGCGCGACCTGGCCGACGTCGTGCTGGTCGACGTCGTGGAGGGGATGCCGCAGGGCAAGGGGCTCGATCTGGCCCAGGCCATGCCGATCATCGGTTCGGACAGTCGTGTGATCGGGACGAACGACTACGCCGAGACGGCGCAGTCCGACATCGTCATCATCACCGCCGGTCTGCCGCGCAAGCCGGGGATGAGCCGCGACGACTTGCTGGAAGCCAACAGCAAGATCGTGCGGGAGGCCGTCCAGCAGTCCCTGGCGGCCTCGCCTGGAGCGATTCTGGTCGTTCTGACCAATCCGCTGGACGCCATGGCCTTTCTGGCGATGAAGGTCGGCGGCCTGCCGCGGGAACGCGTCATCGGGCAGGCGGGAATCCTCGACTCGGCGCGCATGCGGGCCTTCGTCGCCGCCGAACTGGATGTCAGCGTACAGAACGTGCACTGCTACGTCCTCGGCGGCCACGGGGATGAGATGGTGCCTCTTACGCGACTCTCGAACGTCGCCGGCGTGTCGTTGGTGGATGCCCTTCCAACCGAACGCCTGGCGGCGATTGTCGAGCGCACCCGCAAGGGCGGAGGGGAGATCGTCGGCCTGCTCAAGACCGGCAGCGCCTTCTACGCTCCGGCAGCGGCGCTGGCACAGATGGCCGAAGCGATCCTGCTCGACCGACATCTGATCGTGCCCGCCTCGGCCTACCTGGAGGGAGAGTACGGCCTGCGCGGCATCTTCTTCGGAGTCCCGGCCCAGTTGGGACGGAAGGGGCTCGAGAAGATCGTCGAGTATCGGCTCTCGGAAGAGGAAGCGAAGGCGCTGGAGGCCTCGGCCGGCAAGGTGCGCGAGGCGATCGAGGCGCTGAAGGTCTAGCTGAACGAATGGCGAGAGGGGGTTAATGGCATTCCGCGCCTAAGGGATCCCTCGCCCCTTCGGGGCTAGGAATGACATCCGTGGGTGCCCCCAACCAGGTCATTCCGAGGCAGTAGCGCCAGCGAATGCCGAGGAATCCCCCGCTCGACCGCAAGGCCGAATCATCTCAAGATTTGAAGACAAGGTCTTGGGCTACGGGGTCGGCGTCGCGCCGGCGGCGCCCGACCAGGTGAAGTGGCGGTAGACGCTTGGGGCGCCGGCGTCGACCCAGCGTGTGGTACCGTCCTCGGCCGTCCCGGCTCGGCGGACCGTGACCACTTGCCAGCGCAGAATGTGCGGCAGGACGTCGCTCGGCCGGAACGAGGACGGCACGATGTACTTCGTGTCGGTGGCCTCGGCCACCAGCCGCACCGTCCCGGAACCCTCCGTCAGATCCTCCACGATCACCTGGTAGGCTTCGTCCTCGCCGAGCGGCGCGACGGCCGCCCACTGCAGTGTCACGGCGTTGTCCGCCAGGGTGAAGGCCTGGCCGTCGCGCGGCAGGAGCAGGTTGGGTGCAGGGTAGGGAGGCGGCGCCGTCGCCGTCGGCGACGGGCCGGGCGTCGGCAGGCGTTCGCACAACGGGACGATCAGGACCTGGCCGGCGAAAATTGTCTGACTGGTCATGCCGTTGTAGTCCATGACCGCCTGGATGGAGACGTTGTAATTCTCGGTGATCCCGCCTAGCGTGTCGTTGTCCTTGACGGTGTAGGTGACTTTCTCGCAGGCCACGTCCGTCGCTTCCTCCGGCGACAGCGTTTCCGTCGGCGGCGGCAGCGGGGTGGGCGTCGGGTGCGGGATTAACAGCTTCTGGCCGATCGACAGCGGACACGACGCCGGCAGCTGATTGAGCTCAACGATGGATTGGACCGATACCCCGAAGAAGGCGGCCAGGCCTAGACACTGGTCGCCCCCGACGACCGTGTATTGAACGGGCGGCTCCGGCGTGGCGGTCGAGACAAGGGTCTCGGTGGGCGATGGCTCGCGCGTGGCGGTGATCGTCGGTGTGATCGTCGGCGTGCCGGTCGGCTCGGCCGGAGCCCCGAAACCGGTCAGCTGCAACGCGCCGAAGGTCAGACCGGCGGCGAGAAGCGAGAAGACGGCCAGCAGCCCGAGCGCCGCGGGCAGCGACAGGCTGACCTGCGCCGACGAACGCCGTTTGGCCTCGCCGCCGGCCCGCAGCGGATTGCCGCAGACGACACAGCGCGTAGCGGTAGGCGAGACCCGCGAGCCGCATTTCGGGCAGACGGTCCGGTCGGCGGAGGAGGTGCGAGGCGCGTCGGTCATGGGTGAGGGCGGCAGGAATTATACCGTCCGGGGCGTCTCGCCAAACTGGTTTTCCGAAGGAGAACGGGTTTGTGACCCGTCGAGCCCAAGGTCGGCGGCGATTCCGGCCATCGAGCGCAAGACGTTCCCAACGTGCTCCCACAACTCGACGCCGAGCTCCACGGCACCGTGTTCGATCTCGTCCCGACGCACATTGGCGGCGAAGCGTCCGTCCTTCCATTTCTTGCGGACCGACGAAACCTGCATGTCGAGCAGCGAGCGCGACGGCCGCACGAGCGCCACGGCGGTGATCAGGCCGGTGATCTCGTCGCAGGCGTACAGGGCGCGTTCCATCGTCGATTGGCGCTTGACGCCGGTGTGGTCGGCGTGGCTCAGGATGCAGCCCACGACCGGCTCTGGGACTCCCCGGGCGCGCAGGATCGGAGCCCCGTCCTGCGGGTGGTGTTCGAGGGTGGGGTGGATCTCCCAATCGAAATCGTGCAAAAGTCCGGACAGCCCCCAGGGCTCGGGGTCCTCGCCGAAGGAGGCGGCGTAGCCGAGCATGGCGGCCTCGACCGCCAGCATGTGGCGCACCAGGGCCTCGTTCTTGACGAATTCCCGAACGAGATCCAGGGCCTCGTCGCGGGTCATTCCGCGGCCCTCAACAAGGCTCTCATGGTAGGCCGCGGGGTCACGGCGTAGGTCTCATGAGGTCTCGAGATGTAAGCGAACGGGCTCCACGGCCCGGACCGCGTGAGGATTCCATCCCTGGCGTGTCATTGCGAGGAGCCCCGAGGGGACCGGGGGACGACGTGGCAATCTCCTCGCTCAGGGATGAGATGGCGAGCCGTCCCTCGCCACGTCTCGGGACGGCTCGCCATGACGGGAGGTGCTGGGCGCCTCGAGCGGCCAATCCGCTCATGCGTCCGTCCAGCGCCGTCGGCTCATACGGGGGGTGCACTCTCACGCCGCGCGAGGAGCACTTCGAACATCGCCATGAAAGAGGCCGGGACTTCGCGCAGCGCCCAGAACCTGCGGGCGCGGGCGCTGTAGGCGGAGCGGTCGGCGGCGACGCCGCTGGCCTCGATGCCCATCGCGCCGCACAACGCCAGCGCGCGCGGCAGATGGAAGCGCTGCGAAACGAGCAGCGCCGATCGAACGCCGATGCGCTGCGCCCGGGCACACGACGCGTACGTTCGAACCCCGCCCGTGTCGAGCAGGATCGCCTCCTCCGGGACGCCCAGCGCCCGAGCGCGCGCGGCCATGGCGCCGGGCTCGTCGTAGCCCTCGCGGGCTGACCCGGTCATCAGCAATTGCGCGACCTTTCCCTGGCGATACAGGTCGACGGCGGTGTCGACGCGGTCGGCCAGGACGGTCGTCGGCGTCCCGTCGTGGCGCAGCCCGGCGCCGAAGACGATGGCGACTTGGCGCTCGGGGGCCTCGGTCGCCGTGAGAATCCTCCGGCCATATTGCCACCCCAGAATCCACCTGGGAGCGGTTAGGCCGAGAAAGAGGAATGCAAGGACAGCCAGCCAGCGTAGCATCATTTCTTCCCCGGGCGGGGCGGGCGGCATTGTACCAGAGCCGGGCGAGACTGGGTGTTGACGGGGGCCAAACGAAGGGGTAGAATACTCTCGTAGGAACAATCCGATCAATCGGATGAATAGAAGATGGGATCAGAAGTTCTCGACTACATCGCCCAAGAGGGCAAGACGCCCGGCACGCGAGTCCCTCCCATTAGTGCGCTCTCGGAGCAGCTCGGGATCAGCCCCTCGAAACTCCGCGAGCAGCTCGAGGTAGCACGGGCGCTGGGGATCGTCGAGGTTCGGCCCAAGACCGGGATCCGGACGCGGGAGTTTTCTTATCTCCCCTCGCTTCGACTCAGCCTCCTGTTCGTCCTGGCCCAGGACCCGGCGCGTTTCGAGGAGATCCGGGCCCTGCGCACTCATCTGGAGGCGGCCTTCTGGACCCGGGCCGTGGCCCTGCTCGAGGCGTCCGACCTCGATCGCCTCGAACAGCTTGTCGCCCAGGCCTGGGAGAAGCTGCGCGGCACTCCGATCCAGATCCCTCACGCCGAACACAAGGCCCTGCATCTGACGGTTTTCTCGCGCCTGCCCAATGCCCTCGTGCGATCTCTGCTCGAGGCCTACTGGGAGGCCTATGAGGCCGTCGGCCTCGGCCTGTATGCCGACTACGCCTACCTCAACGAAGTGTGGACCTACCACGAGGCCATGGTCCGCGCGATCCGCCGCGGCGACCTGGAGGCGGGCCGCCAGGCGCTGGTCGATCACACGGGTCTGTTGCGCGCTCGATCCGTGCCGGCCGGCCTGGCGCTCGAGGCGACCTCCCCGGCGATCCCGCCCGGCAACTGGAAAGGTGACCTCGGATGAGCGCCGACCTAACGGCCGCGGCCCCGGTGGCGCACCCCGCATCGACGACCGAGTCAATCGTCAACGAGTTTTCGCTCGTCGTGGCGACCGTCAACGGATCCGGCAGCCAGACCTCGAACGTGGCGATCATGCGCGCCCTGTTCCGGATGGGAATCCCGGTGAGTGGGAAGAACCTCTTCCCCTCGAACATTCAAGGCCTGCCGACCTGGTTCACGATTCGAGCCAGCGCGCAGTTGCGGCTGGCCCGCCAACCACAGGCGGAGATCCTGGTGGGAATGAACCCCGAGACGTTCCTGGAGGACGTGGCGAACGTCCCCCCTGGCGGCGTGTGCTTCTACGCCGACCACTTCACCCAGGGCCTCGACCGAACGGACATCACCTGTTACCCGATGCCGGTTCAGGAGCTGGTGCGCGAGCTCAATCCGGCCAAGGAGCTGCGCGAGTACATCGCCAACATGGTGTACGTCGGGGCCGTGGCCGAGATGCTCGGGATCGACATGGAGGCCATCCGTCAGGCCCTGATGACGCATTTCCATGGCAAGGCCAAGGCCGTCGAGTCGAACATGGCGATGGTCGAGTCGGCGGCGGCCTGGTGTCGCGCGCATCTGGTGAAGCGCGATCCGTACTCTGTCGAGCGCGCGGCGCTGACCGAAGGCAAGATCCTGGTCGACGGCAACACCGCCGCCGCGCTGGGCGCGATCTACGGCGGCGTGAGCTTCGCCGCCTGGTATCCGATCACGCCCGCTTCGAGCCTGGCCGAGGCCCTGCAGGAGTACCTGCCCGAGCTGCGGCGCGACCCCCAGACCGGGAAGGCGACCTACGCTGTGGTCCAGGCCGAAGACGAGATGGCGGCGCTGGGGATGGCCGTCGGCGCCGGTTGGATGGGGGCGAGGGCGATGACCTCCACTTCGGGACCGGGCATATCGCTGATGGCGGAGTTCGCCGGACTGGCCTTCTTCGCCGAGGTTCCCGTCGTCATCTGGGACGTCCAGCGGCTGGGGCCGAGCACCGGCCTGCCAACACGCACCTCCCAGGGCGATCTCATCTTTGTCCGCTACATGGGCCACGGCGACACGAAGCACATCATCCTGCTGCCCGGGTCGCCGACGGAGTGCTTCGAGTTCGGATGGCGGGCCTTCGATATTGCCGAGCGCCTGCAGGGGCCGGTGTTCGTGTTGAGCGACCTCGATCTGGGAATGAATCTGTGGATGGCCGATCCCTTCCGCTACCCCGAGGCGGCGATGGATCGCGGGAAAGTGCTGACCGCCGACGACCTGGATCGGCTGGGATCGTTCGGGCGTTACGCCGACGTTGACGGAGACGGCATCCCCTACCGGACGCTGCCCGGCACCGATCACCCGCTGGCGGCGTACCTGGCGCGCGGCTCGGGCCACGATGAGAACGCCAACTACACTGAGCGGCCGGAAGCCTGGGAACGCAACATGGCCCGTCTGTGGCGCAAGACGGAGACGGCGAGGGAGCATGTTCCCGAGGCCGTGGTCGACCGGGCGGACGGCGCCGATATCGGCTTGGTCTACTTCGGCTCGGTCGACCTTCCGCTTCAGGAGGCGCGGCAGCTCCTGGCCGAAGACGGGACGGCGACCTCCAGCCTGCGCCTGCGGGCGATCCCGGTCCGCGACGAGGTCGGGGAGTTTATCCGGGCGCACGCTGAGGTTTACGTCGTCGAGATGAACACCGACGGCCAGCTGCGCCAGCTGTTGCAGATCGAGTATCCGGAGCACGCCGCGCGGCTGCGGTCACTCCGTAAGAACGATGGGCTGCCCCTGACGGCGGGCTGGATCGCCGACGGGGTCCGTCGCCAGGAACGAGGTTGACATGACGCTTATGACCGAAAGTCAGCCGACTCGGTCGGCCACCAACCGCATCGGTCTCGAAAAGGGCGACTACCGCGGCCGGCCGACGACGCTGTGCCAGGGATGCGGGCACAACTCGATCAGCAGCCAGATCATCGCCGCCGCGTACGAGATCGACCTGGCGCCCGAGCGAGTGGTCAAGTTTTCCGGCATCGGCTGCTCGAGCAAGAGCCCGGCCTATTTCCTGAATCGGTCGCACGGCTTTAACAGCCTGCACGGGCGGATGCCGGCCGTCGCCACGGGGGCGCTGGTCGCCAACCGTTCGTTGCTGGGCATCGGCGTCAGCGGCGACGGCGATACGGCCAGCATTGGCCTGGGCCAGTTCATCCATTTCCTGCGCCGAAATGTGCCGATGGTCTACGTCGTCGAGAACAACGGCGTCTACGGTTTGACCAAGGGGCAGTTCTCGGCGACGGCCGACAAAGGGCAGGTCATCAAGCGCCAGGGGGAAAACCCGTTCTTGCCGGTCGATATCTGCCAGATCGGCCTCGACATGAATTGCGGCTTCATCGCCCGCTCCTTCGCCGGCGATCCGCGGCAGGTGAAAGAGCTGCTCAAGGCGGCCCTGTCCTTCCGCGGGACGGCACTGCTGGACATCATCAGCCCCTGCGTGACGTTCAACAACCGCGACGAGTCGACCAAGAGCTACAACTGGGGCAAGGAGCATGAGGCGCCGTTACACGACGTCACGCTCGTCCCGCGCCGGGAAGAGATCCAGGTCGACTACGAGCCTGGCGAGGCGACGATCGTCGAGCTGCACGACGGAACGTTCCTGATGCTGCGCAAGATCGCCCGCGACTACGACCCAACCGATCGGGGGGCGGCGCTGCACTTGTTGGAAGAATCCCGGTCGCAGCAAGTGCTGGCGACGGGGCTGCTGTACGTCAACCCGGATCAGCCGAGCCTGCAGGACATGTTCGGTCTGGTCGAGACTCCCCTGGCCGCTCTGCCGGAAGAATCCCTTCGACCGGACCGCGCCAGTCTCGAGCGGATCCTGTCGGACATGGTCTAGCCGCGCAGCGGGGCGGGCCGACTCAAGGAACGCGACGTGCGCATGTCCGGAATCCTGGCCGGCCTGGCGGCGGCGAGCATCTGGGGTGGGATGTATGTCGTCAGCAAAGTCGTGCTGGACATCCTGCCGCCCTTCACGCTCCTCTCGCTTCGGCTGATCCTGGGGGCGGGGGCGTTGGGGGTGGTGCTCCTGATCCGCGGAAGGGCACGTTTGCCGCGCGGCCAGGTGTGGCAGGTGCTGGGGATCGGTCTCGTCGGCTTCGGCATCTCCGTGGGCCTTCAATTCGTCGGCACGTCGCTGTCGTCGGCGGCCAACGCCGCGCTGATCACCTCCGCCTCTCCGGCGTTCATCCTGCTTTTCGGCGCCCTTCTCTTGGGTGAAGCCGTGACGCCGCGACGGCTGGCCGCCTTGGTACTCGCCAGCCTGGGAGTGCTGGTGGTCCTCAACCCTGCGGACGTCGATCTGACTCAAAGTTCGTTTCGCGGAAACGTGGCCCTCATTGGGGCGGCGGTGACGTGGGGGCTGTATTCGGTCCTGGTGAAGCGGGCCAGCCGAGATCTGCCGACAACGGACGTCAGTTTCCTGGCGGTTCTCGGAGGGCTGATCGTAAGCCTTCCACTGGCGGTAGCGGAGGGGCGGGGTGGCGCATCCGGGTCGGTGACGCTGCCTGTCGTCCTGGGCGTGCTGTATCTCGGGTTGATCTCCACGGCACTGGCGATGTATCTGTGGAATCGCTCGCTGGCGTTGCTGGAGGCCGGCCTGGTCGCACTGCTGTTCTTTGCCCAGCCCGTGGTGGGAGTCTCGCTGGGTGCGCTCCTGCTCGGCGAACGCCTCGGGCCGAGCTTCTGGCTCGGATCGGCTTTGATCGGCGGAGGACTGATCCTGGCCGCGCTGCCGGGACGCCGGGCGACGAGTCGCGGGGTTTCGACCGCGGAAGCGCCTTGCTAGGAGATGATCATGAGAGGCTGCCTGCATGTCGCGTCCCGGTTCGTGGCGGTCCTGCTTGCGGCCGCTTTCGTCGTTTCGCTGCCGTTGAGCCTGGTGGCCTTCAATATCGGCCGGGTCGCCTTCTCGCCCGAGAGGATGACGACGCTCCTGGTGGAAACGATCGATGAGACCGGCGGGCTGCGCCAGATGGTGATCGAAAGCCTGACGGCGGGCGAGGGTACGGCCGAGGGCGGTGGGCTCGATCTGGCGGGGGCCCTCGAATTCCTGACGCCGCAAGAACGGGATTACCTGGGTGAGCAGCTCACGCCGCCAGGCTGGGCCCAGGCCCAGCTAGGGGCGCTGGTGGAAGGCGTCTACGATTGGATCGACAACGATCGCGCCCGACCGTCGTTCGTCGTCGATATCACCGACCTCAAGGTGGCGCTGCTCAGCGGCGGCGCCGCCGACCTGGTTGAGACCGTCGTCGACTCCTGGCCCCCGTGTACGGTGGGGGAGATCGCCGAGATGACCGTGGGCGCTCTGTTCGGCGAGCAACGCCTCAAGCTGTGTGAGCCGCCGGAACCCTTGCGCACCGGTCTGGTGGGGTTGATCAACGCCAGCCTGGCGGTGAGCCTGCGTGCTCTGCCCGACCAGATCTCGCTGAGCGAAGCGGATTCGGCGCCGGCCACCGCCCAAGTGATGCAGGCCAAGGAGAGCATCCGGCAGGTGCGCTTCCTGGCGGGTTGGAGCTGGCTGCTCTCGCCGGTGATGCTGGGCTTGGTGATGGCCCTGGTGATCCGGTCCTGGCGCAGCCTGGCGCGGTGGTGGGGGATCCCACTCCTGGTCGGCGCCCTGTTGACGCTGGCGACGATGGTCGGCGTGCGGGTGGCGGTGGAGGGCCTGGCGCGATCGGCGCTGGGGGACGCGGAGATGCCGGCCTGGATCGGCGGGATGATCCACACGCTGATCACGGCCATGATGGCCGTCGTCTTCCGGCGCGTGGCGCTTCAGGCCGGCATTCTGCTGGCGCTAGGTCTTGTGGTCTTGGTGGGCGGCCTGGCGGTGGGACGTGCTGCCAGCCGTCGGTCGGCCTCGGCCGCGCCCAGCCTCGGGAAGACCGAGGGGACCGAGAAGACCGGGAAGATCGAGCCCGAAGAAGAAGAAGAGCCGCCGAAACCCCCGAGCGGGATGTTTGGTTGACGCGCGGTAACTACAGCGTCACGACTCCGCACCTCACATGCCCTGTCATCGCCCGTTCGCCCGGAGGGTGATCCCGCCCCGGGCACTGCCGAGGAGTGATGGCCTCACCTCGGACGTCATTGCGAGGCGCCC
>CAYUWF010000052.1:0-15895 GCA_964448245.1 uncultured Anaerolineaceae bacterium
ATCCGGAGGGAGTCCAGAGCCTTGTCCGGCATGCCGATTTGGGCGTAGTAGCAGGCCAGGTTGTAGCGGACGACCCCGTGCCATTCGTCCGCCGGGTCGACCGCCAACAGCAAGGGCGCGGCCCCTTCCATCCAGCGGGTGGCGGCGGCGGTGCGGTCTCGGCGGCGAGCGAACTCGGCGTAGTGCAGCACCGGGTGATTCCCGGCATCGACCGTCACTCTGCGCCATAGCGGCCGATCCGCCTGATCGGCGGTGGCGCTCGCCCCCAGCAGGTCTTCATTTAGGCCACCCAGGGCATCGATGTAGGCGACCCACGACGCCTTCGCCCTCCGTTGCACGACCTCCCAGGCCTGGCCGTGGTTCTCGTCGAAGATGGCCCGATTGACCTCGTCGAGTTCCTTTGCTTCCGGCGGCAGCGGACCCTGATGGATGACCTTCAGCTCTTCTGCTCCTCGTTCGCGCCAGGTCGTCACGTGCGCGAGCAGGTCTTTGGCCGCCCAGTCATCCGGCGCGCCGGCTGCCTGCCTCTCCTGTGCGGTAAGCCCACCGATATACTCGCCTTCGACCCTCCGCGTGAAGGCCGCGAGATCAGACAGGGTGGGAAGCTTGGCCATGGCGTCCTCGGTTGCGATGGGGCGATTGTACTGCGCCGCGTCGTGTGAGGCCTCTCGGGGCTACCAGAACAGCGGACTCCAGCCACCACAATCCCACCCAGGATCTGGTCTCCGCTCGAAAGGACCGGATGAGCGAGACAAATCCATGGTCGGAACCAGGAGGCGACGACCGGAACGACGGAATCACTCCTCTTTGCGGGGAAGCCCCAAGGCTGCGGGCTTGGCGGCGCCCCATCGGGAACTGAACCACCTCGTGGACATCAGGACGAGGACGGCGATGGTGATGATGAAGGGGACGGTCCTCCAGAGATACCTGGACATCACGTCGGGGAGGATGAGCTGAGGGTTGAGCGAGAGCTGCCATAGAGTGCCGAACAGGACGGAGCCGCCTAAGAGGATAAAGGGATTCCACAAAGAGAAGAAGACCAGGGCCAGAGCAATGAACCCCCACCCCAAGAGGGAGTTGATGCCCCACACCGGATTGTAGTCCAGGGAGTAGACGGCCCCCGCCAGGCCCATGAGCATGCCGCCGCCGACGACGCTCAGGTAGCGAATCCGGTTGACATTGATGCCGGAAACCTCGGTGACCGATGGGCTCTCTCCCGCCGATCGTATTCGCAGGCCTAAGGTGGTCTTGGAGAGGACCCACCAGGTCAGGACCACCAGCCCGACGCCGAGGAAGAAGAAAGGCGAAAGACCGGCTAGCTCGGGAATCCGCTCCATGCCCAGCGGCCCCGTGAAAGGGTAGCCGAGGTAGGCCGTCAGACCGAAACCCAGGATCCAAATCCCCATCCCGTTCACGACCTGGTCGCCCCCCAGGGTGATGGAGAGGAAGCCGTGCAGCGCGGCGATAAGGCCTCCGATGACAATGGCCGCCAGGAAGCCGAGCAGATAGCTCCCGGTGGTCTTGGCCACGATGAAACCCACGGTGGCCCCGAAGAGCATTACCCCTTCAATGCCAACGTTCAGGATGCCGGCGCGCTGACCGATCAATTCGCCGAGCGCCGCAATCGTGAAGACCGTCGAAGCATTCAGGCTTCTCGCCGCAAACTCCCACATCCTATGGCTCCTTTTCCATCTTCTTCCAGACGATCGTGTTGCGATAGAAGAACTGAAAGGCGACCAGGGTGATCATCAGGATCCCGAGCAGAGCGTAATCGATGCCATAGCCTAGTTGGAGCTGTCCCTGGACGAACCGGCCTCCATTGGTCAGGCCGCCGAACAGTAGGGCGAAGGGAATTGCCACCAGGGGGTTGCCCTGGGAGATCAGCCCACAGATGATCCCGTAGAACGACAGATCGCCGAAGTCACCGTAGTTCAAAGGGATCTTGTAGACACCGGGGACGGCGGCGAAGTAGTGGTATCCGGCGAGGCCGGCGATCATCCCGCCGAGGGTGAACGCCACCAGCGGCACATTGCGGGGGCTGATGCCCGCGTACTTGGCCGCCGACGGGCTGAGGCCAAAGGCCCTGATGCGATAGCCCAGCGTGGTTTTGGCGAACATAAAGTACAACAGCACCGTCACCCCCAGGGCCATGGGGATGGTGAAAGGCCCGCCCAAGACCAGGGGCGGGTAGACCGACTCGGACAACTTGAATCCTTCGCCTTCACCGCCGCCGCCCATGAAGGGGCCCCCCTCCTTGATCATGTAGGCGATCAGCCAGAAGACGATCGAGTTCAGCATCATGCTGACGACGATCTCATTCGTATTGAAGCGCCCCTTGAGGAAACCCGGGATGGCTCCGATCACAGCCCCGCCCAGGATCGCCCCGAGGATCATAAGGCCGACGATGACCGCAGGCGGCCATATCGGACTCTGGGATCCCTTGGCCCCAAAAGCCAGCGCCACGCCGAAGGCAGCCAGCGCGCCGCTGTAGAGCTGACCGGCAATCCCGATGTTCCACAGTCCGGCCTTCATTGGGACGATGAAGGCGCACGTGCACAACAGGATGAAGATGGATCGGTTGATCGTCAGGGGCAGGCCGAACGCATTGAGAAAGCCATAGGAGAAGAGGGCCCGATAGCCCACCATCGGGCTGACCCCGGCCTGGCGGAAGATGAGGCCTACCAGCCCCAGGGCGATGACAATCGCAAACAGGGAGATCGACGTCGCTTCCCAGCCGGTGACCTTCGCCTTCCTCTCGAACATCACTTCATAGCCGGCGAGTCTCAAGGAACTACACCTTCTGGCTCAGGCCCGCCATCATGGCCCCGATGTCCACCCGGCCGGCCTGTTCGATGGAGAGAACGCCCATGAATTTGCCCTCGTAGATCGGCGCCACGCGATCGCTCAGCGAAAGAACTTCCTCGAGGTCTTGCGAGATGAGCAGAATGGCGGCGTGCTGCCGCTTCGCCTCCAACAGTTTGTTCTGGACGAATTCAGTGGCCCCGACGTCCAGCCCGTGGGTCGGAAGGTTGGCGATGATCAGCCGCGGCCGGCGGGAGAGCACGCGCGCCAGGATGACCTTTTGCAGATTGCCGCCGGACAGGCTCCTGGCCGTGCTGTCCGGACCGGAGGCGACGATTCCGTATTCGGAGATCAGCCCTTCGGTAAGCTTGCGCGTCTTCTGGGAATCGACGATCCCCCACCGGGAGAAGGCGTCATCGAAGTGGTAGTTCATCAGGACATTGTCGATCAGGGAGTAATCGCCGATCGAACCCACTTCGACCCGGTCCGACGGGATATACCCCATGCCGTTCTTCCATCGTTCCAGACTGGCGGAATGGGTGATGTCGATCCCGTCCATCCGCACCTTGCCGCCCTCGGCACGGCGCAGCCCCGCTAGGACCTCGGCCAGGACCTGTTGCCCGTTTCCGGAAACTCCGGCAATGCCGAAGATCTCGCCTTCATGCACGGAAAAGGAGGCGCCCTTCAAGGCCACAAGTCCTTTGTCGTCCTTGGCGGACAGGTTGTCCACCTCGAGAATGGGCTTGCCGCGCTCAACCTCAACGCGGTCAAGCCGGAAGATCACCTCGCGGCCTACCATTTCCCGCGCCAGGCTGGTCTCGGTCGCCTCCGTCGTGCGCAGGCGGGCGGTGACCTGGCCCCGGCGGAGAACTGTCACCCGGTCGCTGATGGCGAGCACAATGGGCAGCTTGTGGGTGATAAACGGGACGAGGGCGAGATCGTCGCCCGTCATGATGCGGATCGACTCCAAGAGCTTCTCCGTTTCCGGCGGCGCCAGCGCGGACGTCGGCTCGTCCAGGATGAGAATCCGGGCGCCTCGATACAGCGCCTTGAGGATTTCCACGACCTGTTTTTCGCCCTCCGAGAGCTGCCAGACTTTCGCCTTGAGGTCGATCTTGAAACCGTACCGGTCGCAAAGCTCCGCAATCTCGCCGCGGATCCGCCTCAAGTCGGGAACCCTTCCCGCTTTGGGGTGACCCAGCAGGATGTTCTCGATGACCGTGTGAGCGGGGATCAGCTTGCGGTTCTGGTGAACCATCCCGATGCCCAGCTGAATGGCGTCAAGGGGTGAGCGGAAGGTCCGCTTCTCCCCCTGAACGTAGATCTCGCCTTCGTCGGGCTGGAGCAGCCCGAACAGGATCTTCATCAGGGTAGTCTTGCCGGCGCCATTCTCCCCCAGGATGGCGTGGATCTCACCCGCGCGTATGTCGAAGTCGATACGGTCATTGGCGACGACTCCGGGGAATCGCTTGGTGATTCCGCTTGCCTTCAGCACCGTATCGCCGCGTTTCACGGGTTGGTTGGACATCGTGTCAACCTGCTACCTGCCGGTGATAGTTGCCTGACCGCCCTCGACAGGGGCGCACCCGGAGATCCGGATCCCCGCCCACTGGCCCCGCGGCCCCCGGTCGCATCTCGCCCCAGTGGAATGGTGAGGCTCCCGTCCCGAGCCTGGCGCCCCAGGACGAGAGCCTCACTGCCTGTGACTATCTGTCACGCGTCATTCGCACTGATACGCAGATCTACTCCAGGATGGTCGTCCCCAGCAGATCGAAGTTGAACTGGGACAGCAGCCATTCTGTGGTCGCCGCTACGCCGGCGGCCTTGACCACGGTGCCCGCGGCCGGGATCGGCAGGCCGTCGAGCTCCAGGCCCGTTCCGTTGCTCACGAATTCGTGCTCCGTGAACGGATCCCACTCCCCGGTCATCATTTGCTCGCGTCGCAGCACGACGAGGTCGATGATCTCCTGCGGGATGGACGGCAGCGCCGCCGGGCTGATGGCGTCGATACCGATCTTGCCGTCGTTCATCAGGTCAACGGTCGGTTCCACGGTGCCGTCGGCCAGGGTCATCGTCGTCTCCATGCCCGGATACAGGATGGTCTCCGGCGTCTTGTTGCCGGCCAGGTAGTTCAGGACCATCTGCTCGTAGATGACCTCCCAGCGCGTGTCGAACGACACGGCGACGGTGTCGGTGTCGGACCAGCCGTACTCACCGACGATGTCCATGTCCTTGCCGACGAACCACACACCCTTCTCCTTGGCGACGTCCATGGTGGAGCTGGAGTCGGTCTGCTGGGTCAGGACATCCACGTTGTAGGTATCGACCAGTGTCTCGGCAATGGCTCGCTCTTCAGCGGGAAGGTACCAGTTGCCGGCGAACTTGATATAGACGTTGATGTCTTTATCGAGAAGCGCCGCCGCATCCTGCACGCCAAGGATGAAGCCGGCCTGGCGCCGGATCACCTGAACGTTCGGAAAGGCGGAGGTGATGCCGATGTTGCCTGTCTGGGTCAGAGCCCCGGCGATCAGCCCCTCCAGGTATAGGGCCTGATACTGCTTGGGGAAGAACCGAATGAAGTTCGACTCGGTCGACAGGTCACTGGCAATGACGGACCCGAAGTAGACGTCGGGGTACGTCGCGGCGATGTCCTTCAGGGGGAGTCCCATGAACTCCGCATTGCCGATGACGATGTTCGCTCCGCTGGCGATCAGCTCCTCGGCGAACGGATTGGTCTGATCGGGAGCAACATTCTCGCGATAGACGTAGGTGACGTTGGGGTACTTCTCGGCGATGCGTTTGGCGGCCCGGTCGTGGGCTCCGGACCAGGTAGTCCCGGCGATCTGGCTGAAATGCTCAATCGCCAAGACGATATCCGCCGGCTCCGCAGTTGCCTGAGCCGCCGCCGTGGGCTGCTCGGCCGCTGCCGTAGGCTGTTCGGCCGGGGGCGCGGCCGTGGGGGTCGAGGGTGCACAAGACCCCAGCACCATACTCGTGACCAGGAGCAGCGCGGCGAAAACGAAGGACTTCTTGCTGTTCATCACTTCCTCCCTCGGGATCATCTGAGAATTTAGACGGATGGTGGTGAGGCGGATGATGGTGGACTATCGATGGGCCGGTGACCTCCCTTCGCATCTCTCATGCAGTGGCGTTCGGATGGGGCATGATCGCGATCCGCCCGGGGTGCCGCGTGGCTCCGGCCAACCGCATGGCCGACTGCCGTGCCTTCGAGTCTACGGCATATGGCCGAACCTGCCAATCGGGGCGCCGGGCCTCCGGAGGCCGCCTCCCCTGCTGGCTGTCGGCGCTGGCGCGTCGCTTCCGCGCCCGTAAGGTTTCATTCGCTGGCAACGCTCCCGCCGGACGAGGACTCGGTAAAGATGGGCGGCTCTCCGACTGCGCTCGGGACGACCGGACCGCAGCCAGGCCAACGCGGCTGGGGCGCTGCGACCTTACCCACCTGAACGCGCACAAGGCAACATCTGTCCGATTTCGAAACGGGATTCGGAGGAGGTTTCTTGCGGCCTAAGACGCGTCGTCCAGGCCTCGCCGCCGGGCAAGAGGGCATCCAGGACCTGGATAAACCCGGCTAAGGCGTCGGCCCCGGACGTGTGCCCGATCGTCGTGAGCCGGCGCAAGGCGGCCTGGGTGGCCGACGGGTCGCTTCGGCTGAGAGCCTGGATCAGGTCGTGCCAGCCCTCCCCGGCCGCGCCGGCGGCGGCGGCCCGCAAGTACGCGCCGGAGGCTGTTGTTGTGCGTTGCGAGGCGGCCACGGCCACGGCCATGCTCAGCGAACTGGCCAGCCGTGGTGGTAGGAGCACCCACATCGAGTTCATGGCGCCCATCAGGTAGTCGTCGCCGGACGGCGTGAAGCCGGGGCCGAGCCCGGCCAGGGCAGCGGCGGTGCGCCGTACGTCGTCAAAGGCGGATTGGTCTGTTGTGTCTGCGGCGGCCGTCAGACAGGTAACAAGATCGAGGGCGCGCGATCGAGCCGCTTCGAGCAGCCTGGTCGCCGGGCTGTGGGGCGGATCCTGCAATATCTCGGCCAAGCTCCCGGAGGGCGCGCGGCGTAGGAGCTCGACGCGCAGCCAGGCGACCAAACCAGGGGCTTCCGTCAGTGTCGCTCGCAGGTCTTCCCACGGCGGACGAGCTTGCCAGACGCGCGCCCGGTCGAGGTGAACGGCCACTGCGTCCGCGGTGATCACCGCGCCCGTCCAGCGGACGCGGCTCTCCGGTGCGACCCTCGCCAGGTAGGGCGCCAGGCCGGTGACGCTCACGGAAAGGGGGCCGAATGGCGTCCCCGGCGACGTGAGGACGACCACATCCCCGGGCGATGTCTCCAGGTAGAGCCCGGCCGGGAAGACGTGCAGCACCCGACCCTCCTGGCTGCGCTCGAGGACGCTCTGCGCCAAGGACGAAATCCGGGTTGCTTCAAGATGGAGCATTGTTATCCCCGCCCGGCGCTCAACTTGGCGGCGACGGCGCCGGGCGATCGGCTTCCTGGATCAGCTCCCAAAGACGATTCGGGCTCAGGGGGATCTCGAGCAGTTCGAGAGGGATCTCCGGCAGCGCGTTCTCGACCGCCTGGGCGAAGAGCGCTGCCGTGGGAATGGCGCCCGCTTCACCGGCGCCCTTGACACCCAGCGGGTTCAGCGGCGAGGGGGTTTCCTCATGTCCGACGATGATCGGCGGCACGTCGAGCGAAGTCGGCAGCAGGTAATCCATGAAGGAGGCGTTGACCAGTTGGCCGTTCTCGTCGTACATCAGGTGCTCATAGTAGGAATTGCCGATGCCCTGCGCCACGCCGCCGTGGACCTGACCCTCGAGGATCAGGGGATTGATCACCGTGCCGCAGTCGTGGACGACGACGTACTTCTGGATCTCGATCCGCATCGTCTCCGGATCGACCTCGAGGATGGCGGCGTGCACGCCGCTGGCCGTCGCGCCGCGCGCCGGGCCGAAATATTCTGTGGCTTCCAGGCCGGGCTCGGTGCCGGGCCGAACGGCACCGCGCAGCGGATTGGCCTTGGAGGCCAGCTCGCCGAGGGACAACGAGCGATCGGGCCGACCCTTCACCCACACTCTTCCGTCGTGCAATTCCAGGTGGTCGGGCGGTTCCTGGAGGAACTCGCCGGCGACGCGCAGCACCTTTTCCCGTACGCGCAGCGCCGCGGCGTGGACGGCGTTGCCGGCGACGACGGCGCCCCGGCTGGCGAAGGTCCCCGTGCCCCAGTGGAACTGGTCGGTGTCGCCGGTGACGACTTCGACATCGGCCACCTCGACCCCGAGCTGCTCGGCAGCGACCTGGGCGAAGCTGGTGAAATGCCCCTGACCCTGCGTGCCGACGCCGGTGGCGACGCTGACCTTGCCGCTGGCCTCGACCTGGACGCGGGCGCCTTCGTAGGGTCCGATGCCGGTCCCTTCGACGTAGGCGACGACGCCGATGCCGACGTGGCGGCCCTGCCGGCGCAGCCGCGGCTGCTCCTTCTTGACGAATTCGTCGTACCCGATCAGCTTCAGGGCGTGATCCAGCAGCGGGTTGTAATTGCCGCTGTCGTAGACGAGCGGGGCGGAGTCCTGGTAGATGATGTTGTTGTCGTGCGGGAACGAGTCGGGCGCCAGGAAATTGCGCCGGCGGATGTCGCGCACGTCGATCTTGAGTTCGCGGGCGGCGAGATCGAGCAGGCGTTCGATGACGAAGACCCCGTGCTGCCGGCCGGCGCCGCGGTAGGGGGTGACGATGGTCTTGTTGGTGAAGACGGCCTTGAACTCGCTGTAGTAGTTGGGGATCTGGTAGGGACCGAGCAGTGTGCACTGGCTGTTGATCGGAACCGTCAGACCGTAGGGATCGTAGGCGCCGGTGTCGTGCAGGAACTCGTCGTGCACCCCGAGGATGCGGCCGTCGCCGGTCAGGGCGATCTCGGCGTCGTGGATCTGGCTGCGCTCGTGGGTCGTGGCCAGGAAGTTCTCGGCGCGGTCTTCGATCCACTTGACCGGCCGTCCGAGCCGCATCGCCACCCACGGGACGACCAGCTCTTCGGGATAGAACATCATGATCTTGGGACCGAAGCCGCCGCCGACGAAGGGGGCGATGACGCGCACCTGATGCTCCGAGAGCCCCAGCCGCGCCGCCAACCCGTTGCGGATTGGGATCGGCGCCTGGGTCGTGTCCCACACGGTCAGCCGCGCCTGCCGGGAGTCCCAGTCGGCCACCACACCGCGGTTCTCGAGGGCGGCGGCGGCACCGTGGTCGTAGGTCAGACGGCGGCGGATGACGAGGTGGGCCTGGCGTTTGGCCGCGGCGTAGTCGCCGCGCTCCTGAATGACGTGGGCCGCCATGTTCGATTCGAGGTCATCGTGGACGCGCGGCGAGTCGTCCTGCAGCGCCTTCTCCAGGTCGACGACCGCCGGCAGCGGTTCGTAGTCGACGTCGATATCGGCCAGGGCATCCTCGGCCACGTAGCGGCTTTCGGCGATGACGATGGCCAGCGGCTCGCCGGCGTGGCGCACCTTGTCGCGGACCAGGGGGACCTGGGTGCGTTCATGGAAGACCAGGCGCTCGATCGGCGGCGGCGAGACGAGCAGCGGCCCCGGTTTCCAATAGTCTCCCAGATCGTCGGCGGTGTAGACGGCGATGACGCCCGGACGCGCCCGGGCCCGGCTCACATCGATGCGGCGAAGACGCGCATGCGCGTACGGGCTGCGCAGGAAGGCGGCGTGGACCATCCCGGCCAAATGGACGTCGTCGGTGAACAGGGCCTGGCCGGTCAGTAGGCGCGGGTCCTCGTTTCGCCGCAGGGGTTTTCCGAGTACTCGAGTCTCGGTCATTCGCTTACCTCCGTCCTCTCACGTCGCCTCGCGTCCAGGCACTCTGAGCGAAGTCGAAGAGTGCCTGAATGAGAGCCGGCGCGCTTCGACTACGCTCAGCGCGCCTGTCGCAGGCGCCTGGAGCGCCTGAACCCGTCTGGCTGCAGGCCGGCGCGCTTCGATGCCATCCTGAGGGCAGCGAAGGACGCAGCCTGCCCCGAGCGTAGTCGAGGGGCTCTGTGCGCCGGTGTCAAACGCCTGTGGCACTGCGCCAGGCGCGGATGGCGTCTGTATGTTCGGCCTCGTGCTCGAAGCTGTATTCGGCGATCCAGCGCGAGAGCGGGTTGCCGTGCAACCAGGTCTCCGGCCGCCGGCGCGTCAGGTCGTCGTCGGAGAATTCGGCCACCCACCGTAGTGTCTGGCGCCGCACACCGTGGAAATCCTCCAGGACACGCTCCAGAGGCCGATCTTTGGTCTCGGCGTGCCAGCGGGCGTTGAGCGAGTCGAAGTCGGGGTTGGGGACGAAACTCTGCCCGACGGGTTTGCGGCCTTGGTCGAGATGCATCATCAGCCGGACCAGCTCGGCCTCCCACAGGCTGAGGTGCTGCAGGATGTCGCGCGCCGACCATTGGCCGACGGCCTTGGGAAGCTGGAGCTGCTCGGGGGTCAGCCCGTCGATGGCGTCGAGCAACGCGGCGCGGCTGGCCTCGAGAGCCGCGCGGATCTCGTGCTTCGTCATTCCCCACCCCGATCCAGAGGGTCAGCGAGCCGGCAGGCAGGCGTTCGTGCTATCGAGGAGATTGCCACGCCGCCCTTCGCCAAGCTCAGGGCGGCTCGCAATGACCCTGTCACCGCGGACGCCTGATCCCTGAACACTGACCACCGACCACTGACCACTGACCACTGACCACTGTTCCTACATCCACGCTACGGCGCGGCAGAAGGCCGCCTCGCCGCCCTTGAACTTCCACGGGAACACGCCCAGGGTCAGGCGCTTGTTGTGGAGCTCCTTCAAGCCCATGTCGCCGCCCATGTTCTCGACGTGGATGCAGTCGTGTGGGAAGAGGGCGTTGTGGGTGAGCTGGTAGGCCGATTCAGGGAAAAGCTCATCGACCTTGTCGGCCCCGAACTTGGCCTCGACCCGGGCGCGCACCTTCTGCCAGTGCTCGAGTCCGCCCTTGCCCAGGAAGCGGCCGATGGGCAGGTTCATCGGGTGGTCGGTGGAGATCATGTCGACCCCCCAGATGTGGATCTTCTTGTTGAGCAGCCAGTCGCACAGGCTGAAGTGCGGCCCGGGATGGCGCTGGATGTAGCGCTCCTCATCGGCCTCCGGGGTGAAGAACGAGTAGCGATGCCAGCCGGTGTGGAGGAAGAGGATGTCCCCCTCCCGCACCTCGACGCGCTTCTCGATGTCCTCCGGCCGGAAGAGATCGAGGTCGTCGAGCATGTCGCTCAGGTCGACGATGACGCCCGGGCCCCAGCACCACTCGATCGGGATCTGGTCGATGGTCTTGCCATTGGTGACGAAGTGCCGCGGGGCGTCGAGGTGGGTCCCCATATGGTTGGAGGTCTGGATGTACTGAGCGTTGACCCCGTGCTCGCTCTTGCGCTTGATGTATTTGACCTCGAAGGGCGGGTAGTAGGGCCAGAAGGAGCAGTCCTGGTTGAGGGGCTGGGAGAGGTCGTAGATTTTCATGCGCTCCTCCGATGAGCCTGTTCGATTCTTGCCGATGATCGTGTGGTGGGGTCCTGCCATCCGCCCCCACTCCCCCATGAAATATCCTCACCTCCCTCTCCGCCCAAGGGTCCTTGACGGAGGTGCTGCCTCCAGGGCGGAGAGGGGGGCCAGGGGGGTGAGGCGACGCCGCGCATCACGTCAGGCCATCCCATACTTCTCGGCGAAAGCCAGCAGCGCCTGCTCGAACATTGCCATCGGCGGGCGCACCAATCCGGCGCCCACCTGGCCGACGCCCGGCCGACGGTGGGCGATGCCGGTGTTGATGCGCGGCGTGATCCCGAGCTCGACGACCTTGCGCAGGTCGATGCCGGTGGGCGTGCCGCGGAAATCGAGCGCCGGCATGGTGAAGATCTTGTGCTCGGCAACCGTGATCTCATACATCTCGAGCGTGGCGTTCAGTGCGTCGCGCGGCGATCCGCCGACGAAGGTCACGATCGCCGGCGCCGCCGCCATGGCGAATCCGCCGATCCCGGCCGTCTCGGTGATGGCGCTGTCGCCGATGTCGGGATTGGCGTCGGCCTCAGTGAAGCCGGGGAAGTACAGGCCGTCGGGGACGGCGGCCGGAGCGGTGAACCAGGCGTCGCCCAGGCTGCTGACGCGGATGCCGAAGTCGGTTCCGTTGCGCGCCATGACGGTGACGACGGTACTGCCGTCGACCCCGTGGCCGGCCAGGGTCATCGCCTTGCAGGCGGCCATCACCGGATTGAGGATGCTCAGCGCGTTCTCCCCAATGAAACGCAGCACCTCGGCCTTGGTCGCCTCTGGCAGCGCCAGTTGTGCAATGCGAGGCGCCAGGAAGCGCAGGAAGAGCAACGACCCGGCCTTGTTGCGGTTGTGCCCCTCGTCGCCCATGTGCAGGGCCTCGGCCATCGTCGCCCGCATGTCGAGCCCTTCGCTGCCGGCCAGCGCCTCGCCGACGGCCGGGCCGAGTGTGTCGTTCATCCAATGCAAGCGTTTCAGCACTTCGTCGCTGAACGCCCCGTAGCGCAGGACCTTGCCGTAGCCCTCGTTCAGGTTGGAGAAGGTCTTCCGCCGATGGGTGACATCTTCCAGGACGTAGACCGCCATCGAGGGGGAGATCACCCCGGCCATCGGCCCCACGGCGTCGTGGTCGTGGCACGGCTCGAAGCGGATGCGGCCGCTTTGGGCCAGCTCGCCGGCGGAAGCCTCGTCGTGCGCCCGTCCCTCGAAGAGCAGGGCGCCGAGGATGGCCCCGCGCAGTGGGCCGGCCATGCGCGCCCATTCGATCGGCGGTCCGGCGTGCAGCAGCAAATCACCGTCCATTCCGGGAATGACGTCGCCGGCCGGGGCGACTCCCCGCAGGATCGGCCGGGAGTCCATCATCCGTTCGGCGGCGGTGGCGTTGGCCTGGTCGATGTCCATAGGTTCTCCTGGCGCGCCCGCGCTCTGGCGGGAGGCGTCCCGAGCGAAGTCGAAGGACGCCGGGTTTCCGCAGGACGTCCGGCACCCTTCGATATCATCCTGAGCGACGGCGAAGGACTTCGCTCAGGGTGCCTGGCGGGACGAACCGGCCTTCATCTTCGCCAGAATCCCCATCAAGCGTTCGTCCCCCCCGGCCGGAGGACGCCATTCGACATGGACCGCCGGCGCGCCTTGTGCCGCGAGGCTCTCGTAGAACGTCTCCAAACCGACATTGATCGCCGCCGGACTGCGGAACGCGGCTAGCGGCACGGCCGGGGGCCAGTTCCCCGGACCCGCTGGCAGCCGCTTGACGACGGCGTCCAGCGCCTGGCGCAGGCCGGTGAACACTCGCGCGCCGGCTTTGCTCAGCCGCTCCATCTGAAATGCCATCCCCTGCGGGTCGTCCTGCGTGCCGACGAGAACCACCAGGACCGCTAAGTCGGGCCGGCCGAGCGCCTCGGCGATCGCCGGGGCGAGCTCCGCCGCCGGATCGGCGTGGGCACCCTCGCCCAGGACAACGTCGAGCAGGATGACCGAGGTCTCCGCGTCGGCCGCCTCCTGACGCAGGCGGCGCAAGCGCAGATCGTTGTCGATCATCGGATGGAGCCGACCCACGGTGAAAGTGTCGGCCCCCAAATCGAGAATGGTATGACTACGACTCTGCAGCGGATCGTCCAGCCGCTGCCTCGAGTGGAGGGGGACGTTGGAGTGGAGCGGGTCGAGCACGTACTGCAGAGCGAGCACGGTCTCATAGGCCAGCGTTCCCCCCGAAAAGAGGGCCCGCAAGTAGCGCGCCGGGCCGGGGGCCGGCTCGGGGGGGGACACGTCTGCAGGCGAAGACAGAGAGAGCTCGACGGCGATCTCAGCTGCGTCCTCCAAGCCGGCGGCGAAGTGCAGGTTGCCGAGGGCGCCGCGCAGGCTCGCCTCGCCGATCAGGTTGAGGACGACCGGCTTGCCGCAGCGGCGAGCGGCCCCGGCCAGCCGGCCGGCCACTTCAGGTTGCGGTGGTTTCGAAATCAGCACGATCACGCTGGTTTCCGAATCGCGGCGGAGGACGTCGAGGGCCTGGTGGGCGGTCAGGCCGCCGACCTCACCTTGCAGGTCGCGTCCGCCGGTCCCGATGGCCTGGGAAACGCCGCCTCCCAGGGCATGAATCGCCGTGGTCACGGCCTGCAGACCGGTCCCGGAGGCGGCGACGAGGCCGATCGCCCCGTGCCGGACGCGGTTGGCGAAGCCGAAGCCGATGCCTCCGATGATCGCCGTGCCGCAGTCAGGGCCCATCACGATCAATCCACGCGCCCCCGCCTCCCGCTTCAGCTCGATCTCGTCTTCGATCGAGACGTTGTCACTATAGAGGAAGACATTCTTCCCCAGGCCGAGCGCCTCTCGGGCGACGCCGGCGGCAAACCGGCCGGGGACCGACACCAACACCCAGGTCGCCGCGGGAAGCTGGCGCGCCGCGGCATCGAGGCTCCTGGGTCGGTATTCGGATTCGGCTGCGGCGCGGCGGCGGGCCAGCAGGCTGTCGACCTGGGCCAGCGCGTCGAGCGCAGCACGCTCGTTGTCCGCTTTGACGACGATCAGTAGATCGTCCGGCGAGGTCGCCTCCTTGGGGCGCAGCCCGCTGGCGTCGAGCAGCTCCAGGTTGACGGGGGTGGCCATCACCGCACCGGCGTCGAGGACCTCCGGCAGCTCCAGCAGACCGCGCTGCAGCTGCATCAGCACGACCGAGTCGTAGTAGGCGCCCCGCCGGACCTGGCTTCGCAGGATGGGCATCGCCTAGCCGCCTCGCCCGGCCTGAACGGCATCTTTGCCGAGGACGGCCAGCCCCAGCGACATGCCGAGGGCCCCTTCGATCGTCTCCGCCCACGCCAGGAGGCGCTCGTCGTCGTAGAAGCGGGCGACCAGTTGCAGCCCGAGGGGCAGGCCGTCTTCGTCGAGACCGCAAGGAAGGGTCAGCGCCGGGAAACCGGCCTGGGTCCACGGCAAGTTCATCACCGGATCGCCGGTGCTCTCGAGCCCGCGCGGCGCCGGTCCGACGGTCGATGGGGCGACCCACAGGTCGATCCCGTCGCGTTCCATCGCCGCCTGCAACTCACGCCGCAGGACTGCCTGGCCGTCGCGCGCCGCCGCCAAGTCTTCGTCCGAGATCGCCTGGCCCTGGCGCAGCAGGCGCGCCGTGCGCTCGTGGTAGAGGTCGCCGTATCTCTCGAACCACGACGCATGGACCTGGGCGGCCTCGGCGGCGAGGATCAATTGGTGGCGGGCGGCGATGTCGTCGAAATTGGCCATGACGTCCACGTTGAGGACAACGAAGCCGGCCTGCGTGAGGCGCTCGATGGCCTGTTCGAAATGCACCCGCGAGACCTCGCCGGCCTGAGCGAGGTACGGCCCGGAGGGGACACCCAGGACGGGCGTCGGAGCATCGCGCACGGCAGTCCAGCCGTCGCATAGGATTTCGGCCGCCACGGCCGCGCCGGCGACGTCGCGCGTGAAGAATCCGACATGATCGAGCGAAGGCGCCAGCGGAATGAGGCCGTCGACCGGAACGCGGCGGTAGGTTGGCTTGAAGCCGACGACCCCACAGAAAGACGCCGGACGGATGATCGAGCCGATCGTCTGTGTCCCCAGACTCAAAGGGCACAACCCGGCGGCGACGGAGGCCGCCGATCCGCTGCTCGACCCGCCGGGCGTGTGGGCGAGGTTGCGCGGATTGCGCGTCGGGCCGGGCGCGAAATAGGCGAACTCCGTCGTGACCGTCAACCCGAGCAGGATCGCCCCGGCGCGGCGAACGCGGCGGACCGCCTCGCCTTCCTCGCCCGAAAGTTGATCCGGCGGCAAACGCGAGCCGGCCCGGGTGGAAAAGCCGCCGATGTGAAAGATGTCCTTCACGCCGACCGGGATGCAGAACAGGGCTTGCTGCGAGGCGGCCGGGTGTTGCTGTGCCACCGCCTCCGCTTCGCGCCGCAGCCGGGCGGCTCGCCCTTCCTCCGGAATCAGGGCCTGGATCCGGGGTTCCGCCGCCTCTAGGAGCTGGATGACCTCGTCGAGAAACTGGGCGACGGGCGGGTCGCCGCGGCGGAGGCCGGGAGCGAGTTGGGCGAGGGAGACGTCCAGAGTCACGGG
>CAYUWF010000053.1:0-15357 GCA_964448245.1 uncultured Anaerolineaceae bacterium
TGATGGACAAAGACCTGGGTATCGTCCTCGACACGGCCCGCGCCTACGGCATGCCACTCCTTTCGACCGCACTTCACGCCCAGCTGTTCGCCGCCATGCTCGAGATGGGCATGCGCGACCTGGACAACTCGGCGGTCATCGGCGTGCTCGAGCGGATGGCGGGGGTCCAGCTCCAGGTTGCCGGCAGCGCCTGAGCGGTGGGGCGGTGGCCTTCGGCCTAGACGGCAGGCGCGCTGAGCGAAGTCCCTCGAGCCTCGGGATGGTATCGAAGCGCGCCGCTTAACTTGGATGGGCGAACTGGTGGACGGCATCCTTCGACTTCGCTCAGGATGCCTGGCTTTTCCCTGGTTGATCGGCTCTGACAGGCAGTCTTGAGGATCCAGGACAACCAGCGATCAAAGCAGCTCGAGCCCGTCCTCGAGAGTCGGATAAGCCAACTTCGGGAGAAGCTCCCGGCGCATACGCGTCGTGTCGCATACATGCGAGACCATCCCGATGCGGATGAAGTCGCGGGTGAGTGGCGAAGAAGTGCCCCAAACCGCGGCCCCCAACTCGCAGCCAAGGCCGGCGAGGTGGAACAGCGGCGCCGGCGAGCGCCAGGGTCGGCCGAAACCCCAACGTCGAGCCAGTGTGTCGAGGAAATCCTGGAGCGTCATCGGCCGGTCGTCTCCGAGCAAGTAGACCCCGGAGACGTCCGGCTTTTCGATGGCGGCGCGCACGCAGGCGAGGAAATCCGGCAGCGACAGCGGGTGGACCCAGGTCGGGCGCCGCCAGACGCCGAGCAGGCGACGTCGCATCAGCCAGCGCCCGGCTTCGATCATCAACACACCGCGCCCGTAGATCAGGCCGGAGCGCAGGATCACGACCTGTGTCCGGCTTCCGCTCGTTCCCCCCAGCAGAGCGTGCTCCGCCGCCAGACGCGTCTGGGCGTGGACCGAGATCGGAATCCCGTCCAGCCGGCCTCGAGCCGGCGCCTCGGGAGTCGTCTCTCCTTCGACGTGCGGGAAGCTGACCAGGATGAAACGCCGGACGCCGGCTTCGACGGCGGCTCGGGTGAGGTTCTCGACGTACTCCAAATTCGTCGTGGGGAGGAATCGCTCCGGGAACGGTTTGAAGAGGACGCCGGCGAAGTGGACCAGCGCGTCGACTCCGGCAACGGCCGCGGCCAGCGTCTCCGGCTGCGATAAGTCCGCGCGTACAACCTCCACGCGCGCCGACGCCGCCAGGTCGGCGGCGGCGTGCGTGCGGTGAACCATCAGGCGCAGGTCGTGGGGCCCGGCGGCGAGGTCGTGCGCCAGGAAGCCGCCCAGATTGCCCGCCGCGCCGGTGATCAGGACACGCATCGAAGGGCTCGTCGCAGCTTCCCGCGAGCTCCAAGCTCGCGGGAAGATTTCACGCTGGCCGGACCGGTGATCAGCACCTGCATACCGCCGCCTCCATCCCTAGTCGCCCCGGGAAAGCAACACGGGCCGCACGCGAGTGGCGCTGGCCCGTGTAAGTCCGCCTGCCTTCGACCAACAGATGATGGAAGGCGGCGGAGTCGTTGTCAGTCGGGGCGGGCGGATTTGAACCGCCGACCCCCTGCACCCCATGCAGGTGCGCTAGCCGGGCTGCGCCACGCCCCGAAGACGTGCATTATAGCCGAGAGTTAGCTCCCTCCAGACAATCGTGTGTCTTCGACTTCGCCGAGCCAGACACCAAGGCGAATGTCATTCCCGCGAACGCCGGCATCCAGAGTGTTTGGAACTGGGCAGGACTGGACCCCGCCTCCCCTCCGGGATGCCCCACGGGGGTGCGAAGACGCGACGAAGCGCTATTCGCGGGGGTGACGGAAGGGTTTCCTTGGAACGGCTAGGCCGCCTTTGTCATCTCTCCAAAGACGGTCAGTATTCGCGCCGTGTGCCGCACACCGCTAACGAAGTGGTCGATGACCAGGTTCTCGTTAGGCGCGTGGATCTGATTGCCGGGATAGCCCACCCCGGCCGTTGCCACCGGCAGGCCCAGGTCTTGCACGAACAGGTAATTGGGACCAGAGCCGCCGGACATCGGGACGATCAACTGCGGCCGGCCGTAGACCTCCTCCGCCGTGCGTACGACCATCTGCAGGAACGGGTCCTGCGGATCGGTGCGCGCCGGCGGCTCGCTCCCCAGGTCCTTGATCTGCACGTCGGCGAACCCGTGCGCGTCCAGGTGGACGCGCAGCTGCTCCAGGACGTCTTCCGGGGTCATGTCCGGAATGAGACGGAAATCGACCTTGGCCGAGGCCCGCGCCGGCAGGACGGTCTTGCTCCCGGGGCCCTGATACCCAGAGGTCAGCCCGCAAATCGTGCAGGTCGGCGTGAAGATCTCTTCCCGGGCCAACTCGACCCCGCCGGTCAGCCCCTTGATGAACGACTTCAGCCCGTAGCGCTGCAGCAGGTCTGGCGCCTCATCCGGCAGCTTGGCGAGCAAGTCGAGGTCGAGCGGAGAGGGGGGACGGGCCTTGTTGTAGAAACCGGGGAGGCGGATCTGCTCGTCGGGCCCCTTTAGCGTCGAGAGCGCCCACACCAAACGCCAGGCAGCGTTGGGGAAGATCGAACCGCCCAGGCCCGAATGGGCGTCGAGCGTACCCGTCTCCACCGTCAGCTCCACGTAGGCGATCCCCCGCAGGCCGGCGTACTGGATGGGCGTCCCCTCTTCATTCACCCCGCCGAACTCCCACAGGCAACCGTCGGCTGCCAACAGTTCCTTGTGAGACCGGACGAAGGTCTGCAGGTTGGCGCTGCTCGTCTCTTCCTCACCTTCGATGACGAACTTGACCGTGCAAGGAAGCTCGCCGTCGGCTTCGAGCAGCGCGTCGAGCGCCGCCAGCCGGCAGGCGATGTGACCCTTGTCATCACTTACGCCGCGGGCGTACATCTTCCCGTCCCGGATCGTCGGCTGGAAAGGCGGAGAATCCCACAGCTCGAGCGGCTCGGGGGGCTGGACGTCGTAATGGTTGTAGAAGAGCATCCGGCGGTCCGACCGGCCCCGGCGCTCGCCATAAACTACGGGGTGGCCGGCGGTGTCGATCGTTTGGATGGAGAAGCCACGCGCCTTGAGCATGTCGCCGACCAGGGCAGCGCAATCCTGGATCCCCTGGCCGGTGGCGGAGACGCTCGGTTGCGAGCACAGCCGGGCGAGGTCGGCCAGGGAGGCCTCCAGGCGGCGCGAGATGATTCCGTCGACGGCGGCGATTTCGGTCATGCCAGCCTCCCGTGGCCTTGGTTGGGGTGAGGCACCCGGCCGCTTTCCTGGGACGGTAGCTGCGGGTGGGGGTGCTTCGCCCCTACTATAATTCATGCGCCACCACCATGCGCTTCTACGACATCACGGTCCCGATCGAGAACGATATGCCGGTCTGGCCGGGCGATCCCCCCGTGCGGGTCGTCCAGGTTTCGTCGATCGCCAAGGGAGCCAACGCCAACGTCTCCTCGCTCGCCTGCGGCGTCCACGTCGGGACGCACGTCGATGCCCCGCACCACTTCCTCGACGGCGCCTCGACGGTCGAGGCGATGCCGCTCGAGGCGCTGATCGGCAAAGCCTACGTCGCCGACCTGCGCCGAGCTGTGGTGATCGACGCCGTCGCCCTCGAGCGCGCCCACCTCCCTCGGCGGACGGTGCGCCTCCTCTTGCGCACCCGGAATTCGGAAATCTGGAAGCGCGGCGAACGCAAGTTCCAAACCGACTTCGTGGGCGTCGATGCCAGCGGCGCGGAATGGTTGGTGCAGCGCAAGGTGAAGCTGGTGGGCGTCGATTACCTGTCGGTGGCGCCATATGGAAACAGCCGGCCGACCCACGAGATCCTGCTCGGAGCGGGTGTGGTAATCCTGGAGGGCGTGGACTTGAGCCGCGTGCCTCCGGGAGCGTACACGCTCTACTGCCTGCCGATGAAGCTCGCCGGCAGCGACGGGGCGCCGGCGCGGGCGATCCTGGGAAAAGCGTAGCCGCCGGGGAGGGACGCCGATGACGATGAGCACGATCCTGCTGGTGACGCTAGTCGTCCTGGGGGGTGGCGTTGATCGGCGCGGGCCTGCTGCTCTCGTGGCAGCGGGGCTCCGTCCGCCCGGCCGCCGCCGCCAGGCCATCGGGGGGAGGGGCGCCGCACGTCTCGGGAGAGGAATTCATGGCGGCGCCGATCAGTGAGGCGGTCGAGGATCTCGTCAACCAGCGGCTGGCCGCCGTCCCTGGGTTGGCCGGAACCCATGTCGACTTCGGCAGCGCGGCCGATGGATCGCTGGAGATCTGGGTCGGGGAGGAGCGGTACACCTCGGTCGACGAGATCCGCGATCCGCGTATCCGCCAGGCCGTGAAGGACGCCGTCGCCTCCTACAACGGGTAACCACACGATGGCCGACCGCTCGTTCGATCTCGCCGGTGTCTTCCCACCCATCCCCACGCCTTTCGGCGCGAAAGGGGAGATCCTCTTCGACCGGTTGGCCGAGAATCTCGCCCGCTGGGACGAGGAGCCGCTGGCAGGTTACGTCGTCGGTGGCTCGAACGGCGAGTTCCCTTTGCTGACGGTGGAAGAACGGATCGAAGTCGTCCGCCAGGTCCGACGGCGGGTTGCCGCCGGCCGGTTGGTGATCGCCGGCTCGGGAATGCAGTCGACCGCGGCAACAATCGCCCTCACGGAAGCGATGGCCGCCGCCGGCGCGGATGCGGTGATCGTCGTCACCCCCAGCTACTACAAAGCCCGCATGACTCCGGCGGCCCTGAGCGCGCATTACACGGCGGTCGCCGACCGGTCGCCCGTGCCGCTCATCATCTACAATGTGCCGTCCAACACCGGCCTGGACCTCCCGGCCGAGGTCGCCGTCGAGCTCTCGCGGCATCCGCGCCTGGTTGGGATTAAGGACAGCAGCGGAGACGTCGTCAAGCTGGCATGCATGGCGGCCGAGTCGGACGAGGGGTTCCAGGTGCTGGCCGGCTCGGCCGGGTTCTTCCTGCCAGCCCTCGCCGTGGGGGCCGTCGGAGTCGTGGCGGCCTTGGCCAACATCGCCGCCCCCGAGCTGGCCGAGCTTCTGCGTCTGTTCCGCGCCGGGGCCGGAACACAGGCCAGGGCGTTGCAGGCGCGGCTGGTCGATGTCAACGCGGCCGTGACCTCGCGCTTCGGCGTTGCCGGCCTCAAGTGCGCATTGGACCTGACAGGCCGCTACGGTGGCCCGCCGCGCCTCCCGCTCCTTCCGCTGGCTGACGCGGAGCGCGCCCTCGTTCGTGATTCGCTGATTCGCGCGGGGATCCCCACTCCGTAGCCCCAGGCTTTAGCCTGGGTCTGGATCCGAGGGAATGCCGGACCCGGGCTAAAGCCCGGGCCTACAAGGAGGTGCCGCCCGGACCCGGGCTAAAGCCCGGGACTATGAGGACGGGCCAACCGGACCCGGGCCAGAGCCCGGGACAACCCGGAACGACAACCCGTCATAGTTGGCCGGTGCTTCCCCAATCTTCGAGAAGGGCCTGGTAGGCGGGGTCGTCGTAACGCTCGAGGCGGAACGCCCGCGCGTACGATGGGGGATCTTCCCCCGCGACATGGGCTGCCAGGATCTCGCCGGCGCCGGGGGATGCCATCAGCCCATAGCCGGACAACGCGCCGAGGACGAATGCGCCCTGAATGGGCAGGGGCCCGATGAGGGGGCGGTTCTCGCGCGTCTTGAGATAGTAGCCGCCGTCGACGACGGGGCGCGGCGCCCGGCCGAAATAGGCGCGCAGGCCCGGCACCATCCGCGCCAGGCCGCGCAGAGCGACCTCCGGATACAGCGGATCGACCGGGCCTGGAAAGACCGGCTCGCGAGGCTCGGTGTGATAAGTCCACAGGATGAGCAGAATCGGGCTGTCGTCGGGCCCCTCCGGGCGCGCATGGACACCCGATGGAAACGGTTCGAGCAAGCGGCGGGTCGAGGGCGAGGACTCCAGCTCCTTGCGCTCCTCGTCCGACCAGGCGAGGAGCTGTTCGTCGGTCCAGATCAACAGGGGAGCATCGCGCGGAATCACCCGCAGCGGGTCGGCCATCGCCACCTTGACATGCCATTCGGCGAAGACCGGCAGACTCAGACCCAACATCCCCGCCGCCGACTGGAGCAGGGGGCCGGCAGCCAGGACGAGTCGGTCCGTTTCGACCTGTTCCGAGCCTCCGCGGGTATCGACACGGAGGCTGCGGACGCGGCCGCCGGCCACGTCGATGGCCGCCATCTTCCCGGCCAGCACCTCCACGCCCGCGGCGCGGGCCCGCTCGAGCAGGAACGCCCCCAGCTGCTGGGCGCTGAACCAACCGCAGCGGCGGGGTTGGATCACCGCCACCGTGTCCGGGGCCAGGTAGGGGAAGTGGCGTCGGATCAGCTCGGGATCGGTGATCAGGTCGGAGCCGTCCGGCTGGCCCTCGAAGCCGGACGGAGGCGCGGGGACGTAGGGCGCCTCGCCCGCCGACCCGTCGTGCCGACGCAGTTGGCCGGCGCCGAGCGAGGCCGCCTCTTCCCCGGCGGCGGCGAACTGCTCGATGCGCTCCGCCTCGGCGGTGGCGAACAGGTAGCCGCGGCGGTTCAGGTTGAAGCGGTTGTTGCTCGCGCCGGCCCATTCGTCGAGCAAGTCGATGCTGCGATTCATCAGCCGTGCCATGGCGTCGCCGGGCCCGGGCCACCAGTTGCGGTAGCACTCGGTGGACTTGTCGCTGGTCAGCGAAAGCGGCGGCCTTTCATCGACGAGCAGCACCCGCCCCAGGCGGCGAGTCACCGCCAGGTGGTACGCGGCCGAGATTCCGGCGATCCCGGCTCCGCAGATGACGACTTCGGCGCCTCGTTGAGCCATCGCGAATCTCGAATCAGGCTTCTCGGTGTTCACCCGCCGCGCCCGCCTCGAGCACGACGTCGGGGCGGGGGATGAGCCGCGCCCCGTCGGCGAGCCGCCTCGCCAACTCCGTGAGCGGCACTCCCGTCACGGGGTGCCGGGCGCGTGGATCGAGTTCAGCGACGGTCACGGCCAAGGGAGGTCGCACCAGCAGGTCGGGGTCCGGCAGCCTCACCTGCGGACCTTCCTGGATGACCTCGTCATAGAACACCAGGTCGAGATCGATCGGGCGAGGCGCGTACTTGTTCGCCACGCGGACGCGGCCCAGTTCGGATTCGATCTGCCGCAGCCGCTCCCGAAGTTCCGCGGGGGTCAGCGCCGTCTCGACGAGGACGGCGGTGTTGACGAAGTCCGGTTGACCGGCGGGCCCTTCGGCGGCGGATGGATAGACACGCGACACCGCCAGGATCAGACCGACCTTCTTCAATCGAGTTGCGGCCTGCGGAAGATGCCTTTCCGGAGCAACGTTCGAACCGAGAGAGATGAAAGCCCGAGGGGAAACGGCCAAGACTCCTCAGCCGTCGTCCCGCGCCCGCTCGATCTCGACCCCGACGGAGCGAGCGAAACGCAGGGCCCCGGGCTTCGCGACGCGCATCCGAACGCCCGCCACCCCGGGCTCTTCCAGACACAGGCGGGCGATGTCAGCCGCCAGGGCCTCGGCCAGTCCTCGCCCGACGCGCCGGGCGCCGCCGGTCACCAACGCGGTCTGCACCGTCCGCTCGGCTTCCTCCATCAGGTCCATTCTATAACGGGCGACCATCTGCCATGGCCGCCCCTCGCTAGCCTCCTCCTGCGACACGGGCCGCCGTCATAAGGAGGAATGCGCATCCCCTGCATGACGTCCTGCGTCGCCACCAGGGAGGCGTGTCACTACCCGCAAGAGGGGTAATCCCCTATACGTAGGTAATCCGGATGTCATTTCTCCGGATCGCCTGTTTAGCGCAGCGGAGCCACCGTCGAGCCGAGCAGCGCGAGCCAGGCCGCGTCCCCGGCGTACGCCAATCCCTGGGAGGGGAACTGAGATGACTGAAACCAACATCACCCGCCGGAGTTTTCTCAAAGCCGCCGGCCTGGCCGGCGTCGGCGCCACCTTGGCCGCCTGCACGCCGCCCGCCCCCGCGCCGACGCCCGCGCCGACGGGGATGGCCATGGGCACCGAAGGGCCGGCGGCGGACATCGATTCCGCCCACGAGGCCGGCGTGAAGATCTTTCTCGACGGGGCTGGAAACGACCCGGCCTTCTGGGGTACCCGGCTCACTCCCACCATGGACGGGGACACAAAGGTCTTCGATGTCACCTGCCAGGACATCCAGTGGGAAATCCAGCCGGGCGCCCCCGCGGTGGCCATGGCCTACAACGGCATCGTGCCCGGCCCCGAAATCCGAGTGCGCCAAGGGGACAAGCTGCGGGTGAACGTCCACAACGAAATGGCCCAGAGCACCGCCGTCCACTTCCACGGGGCGTTGGTGCCGAACGCCATGGACGGCGTGCCCTATGTGACGCAGCCTCCGATCAAGACGGGCGAGACCTTCGCCTACGAATTCACCGCCCGCAACCCGGGTTCGCACATGTACCACTCGCACCACAACGCCGCCGAGCAGGTGACGCGCGGCCTGCTGGGAGCGTTCATCATCGAGCCGGCCGATGCCTCGCAGGAACCCGCCGCCGACGCCGACTACACGCTGGTCCTAAACGACACCACCCTGGGGTTCACGCTCAACGGCAAGTCGTTCCCTTACACTCAGCCGATCCTAGCGAAACTCGGCGATCGCGTGCGCATTCGGTACATGAATGAAGGTCTGCTGATCCACCCGATGCACCTGCACGGCCTGCCGCAGCGGGTGTTCGCCAAGGACGGCTGGCCCTTGCCGCAGCCCTATCTCTGCGACACTCTCAACATCGCGCCCGGCGAACGCTATGATGTGATCGTCGAGTGCAGCGAGCCGGGCGCCTGGGCTTTCCATTGCCACGTCCTGACCCACGCCGAATCGGCGCATGGGATGTTCGGCATGGTGACGGCACTGGTCATCTCGTAACGGTCTTTGGCCCTCGAACATCCTTCCCGAAGGGGTCGCCCGGCGACGGGCGGGCCCTTTAAGTCTCAATGCTGCGCCGGCGATCCGGCAGCCGGCGGCGTGAGCCTGGTATGATTTGCGAGGCGTATTGTGCGGGACCGGTGGGAGGAGACGAAGGGGAAGATGCACAACATCGAGGCGGCTGCGGAACTGCTGCATGGCATCGGTGTGGCGCGGCCGGAGATCGAGACGGCCGTGCGCCAGCTGCTGGAGGCCTTCGGCGAAGACGTCAACCGCGAGGGCCTGTAACGAACCCCTAAGCGCGTGGCTCGGATGTACGACGAGCTCCTGGCCGGGTATCGGGTGGACCCCCACGCCATGATCAACGACGCCCTGTTCGACGTCGCCTACGATGAGATGGTCATCGTCCGCGACATCGAGTTCTACAGCCTGTGCGAGCACCACCCGCTGCCGTTCATCGGCAGCGCCCACGTCGACTACACCCAGGCCGGGAAGGTCATCGAGCTTTCGAAGATCCCGCGCATCGTCGATCTCTTCGCCCGCCGGCTGCAGGTGCAGAGCACATGACGCGCCAGATCCCCGAGTTCATCGAGGAGGCGCTCAATCCCCATGGCATGGGGGTGGTCGTCGAAGGCCTGCACCTGTGCGCCATGATGCGCGGCGTCAAGAAGGCCAACGCCCGGATGGTCACCAGCACCATATGCGGCTCCTTCCGTGAGAAGCCGGCGACGCGCCAGGAGTTCTGCATCTGATCGGGCGCAGGTTCCTATCTCGCCCCTGTAGCGGCAGGTGGTCCGGCCGGCCTTCCCGATGAAGGGTTGTGGTAGCATCCGCCCATGGCGGCGCCTGCCGGGACGAATCGCATCGAACACGAATTGGAACAGGCGGCCCGCTTCCGCGCCGAGGGCCGTGCAGGACGCGCCCGCGTCTGCGCCCGACGCGCCGCCGGATGGGCCATCGGCCCGACCTATCGCCGGACCACGGGCGCAGAGCCGCCGGCGAGCGCCATAGTGCTGCTGCTCTGGTACGCCACCTTCCCGGAGGCGCCCGACCCCCTGCGCCGCGCGGCTGGCCGACTGACGACTCAGGTCAAGGAGGACCACACGTTGCCCCACCCGGAAGACCCTTACGACGATGCCTGCCTGCTTGTCGACGAGCTTCGCCGTTCCACCTCCGACGCCCCAGCCGCCTGAGGCCGGCAGGGGCACCTGAAAGCAGACGAAGCCCGACGGATGGTGACAGCCGCCTCCGCAAGAAGCACAGACCAAGGATGGACGCACCGCCTTCACCTGGACTGGAGGGCGCTGCTCCCCCCGCGCATGGGCGGGCGCGGCTCGCTGCACCAACAGGTCAGCTTGCCTCTCCTGGCCTTCCTCCCGCAGGCCCTGACCTTGCTCACCTCGTTCGCCCTCGGCCAAGGAAGCGCCGCCGCGCGTCTGGCAATGATCCTGCGACTCGTCGCCGCTGCCTGGAGTCTGGTTATCCTGGTCTGCGCCCTGCCAGCGGCCAACGGTTTCGGGCGCGGCCAGGCGGCGAAAGTCCTCCTCGTGACGGCGACCGCCGTTCTGGCCGTCGCCGCGCTGGCGGCTCTTCTGGTCGAACCGCTCGCCGGGCCAGTGCTTTCGCTTCTCCTTGGATGACCTCGGCGACCGCGTTGCGCGCAAGCCATCTTGAGCCGCGGTTGAGCCATGCCGCGTGAAGTCGGCGTCGCCCTCGGCGGGGGCGGCGCCCGCGGCCTGGCGCACATCGGCGTCCTGGCGGAGCTCGAGCGCGCCGGCTACCGCGTCGCCGCTCTGGCCGGCACGAGCATCGGCGGGGTCATCGCGGCGGTCTACGCCGTCGGCCTGACGCCCGCCGAGATCGCCGCCTGGGCGGACGAGGCCCTGCGCCGTGGGCTCTTCCGATTCCACCCGTCGCCCGGCGCACTGCTGGGGATCGACCGCATTCGAGACGTGCTGGAAGAGGCCCTGGGAGAGAAGACCTTCGCCGACCTGCGCTGTCCTTTGGCGCTGACCGCCGTCGACCTCGAACAAGGCGAGGAAGTCGTGCTGACTTCAGGGCGCCTGGTTGAGGCGGTCCTGGCGACGATCGCCCTTCCCGGGATCTTCCCGCCGCAGCTTACCGGCCGCAATCGACTTGTCGACGGCGGTGTCGTCGATCCGGTTCCCGTTCAGCCGGTCCGATCGCTGTGCCGCGGACCGGTCGTGGCGGTGGCGCTGTCCGCACCACCAGGCACACCGGCGTCGCCCTCCACCCTGCCCGGATCGGGGATGCTCTCGCGGCTGAGGGTCGGGCAGGCCCTGCAGGTTTTCTCCCGGTCGATGGAAATCTCGTCGCGCCTGTTCGCCGACCTCCGACTGCAGCTCGACCGTCCGGAGGTCGTGGTGCGGCCGCAGGTGGCGGAGATCGGCATCCTGGATTCGCCGGAGGCGGCCCCCGTGATCGAAGCCGGCCGAGCGGCGATGGCCGCCAGCCTCGCCGACCTCGCCGGCTGGTACGGCGTGCGCGGCGCTCTCCGGCGCGCCTTGCCGGGCTGAACCGGAGGCTTCCCCTTGCCAGAGCCTGAACCTTCGAGAGACCTGAGGCGCTACGCCCGGAGCACACAGCTGCGGCTGGCGCTGGGCGCCTTGGCCCTGCTCTTCGGCGTGGGGGGCATCCTCATCTACCTCTTCTATGGTCCAGGCGGGGCCGCCCTCGGTCTGATGTGCCTCGTGATCGGGCTGCTTCCGGTCGTCTTGATCCTGGTCGCGTTGTGGATCATGGAGGCCATCCTGCGAAGGTCGCATGAACGGTAGCGACACGCTGGAAACGGTGACCTTCGGCCAGATGGTGGGGCTGAAGAGACCGGGGGAGAGTCTCGATTCGCCGACGGCGGTTCTGCTGCACGGATACGGCGGAGACGAGAAAGTGATGTGGGTGTTCTCGAGTGCGGTGCCGCCGGGGTGGACGGCGATCGCTCTTCGAGGCACGTCGCCGGCCGAGGACGGCGGCTACCGCTGGCATATCGGCCGCCGCTGGCCGCCTCCGAAGGCGCGGGCGTTCGCTCCAGCCGTCGCGGCCCTTCGGCAGTCTGTCCCTTCGGGGCGAGAGATTCTGTGGATCGGCTTCAGCCAGGGCGCGGCCCTGGCGCTGTGTTGCGCCGCCGCCGGATTGCCGACGAGCGGCGTCGCCTGCCTGGCGGGGTATCTGCCCGATAACCTCACTCCACTGGCGCCGGGCCTTCCGGTGTTCTGGGCTCACGGACGCCGGGACGACAAGATCCCCATCGACTCGGCACGCCGCGCCGGCGATCGGCTCCGTTCGTGGGGAGTCGACTTCGATTTCTGCGAAGGGGAAAGCGGGCACAAGGTCGGAGCCGACTGCCTGCGGGCGCTCCGGGCCTGGGTCCGTCGGATCGAACCGCGGGCCTGAGACATCGGCGAGCCCGCGCACCGGGCGCACAGGCAGTGTGCTATCATCGTCCTGCTCGCGGCCTGAGCAAGTCTCCTCCGACTTCGCCGCGAAAAGATTCCAGGCGGTGCCTGGAGACATCGCCCGCCGCGACGGCTCCTCCGAGGCCCTCTCATGACTGCCTCTCATCGAGACAACCTCGCCATCAACACCCTTCGCTTTCTCTCCGCCGACGCCGTCCAGCAGGCGAACTCCGGTCATCCGGGTCTGCCGATGGGGGCGGCCTCCCTGGCCTACGTCCTGTGGATCCGGCACTTACGGTTCGATCCAACCGACCCCGCTTGGCCGGACCGCGACCGGTTCGTCCTTTCGGCCGGGCACGGATCGATGTTGCTTTATTCGCTTCTCCATCTGAGCGGCTTCGACCTGCCGCTGGAGGAGATCCGTCGTTTCCGCCAGTGGGGGAGCCGCACACCGGGCCACCCGGAATACGGACATGCGCCGGGCGTCGAGGCGACCACCGGCCCGCTCGGGCAGGGCTTTAGCAACGGCGTCGGGATGGCGATCGCCGCCCACCATCTGGCGGCGCGCTACAACCGCGACGACCTGGCCCTCTTCGATCACCGCGTTTACGGCATCGTCTCCGACGGAGACCTGATGGAGGGCGTCGCCTCGGAAGCGGCCTCGCTCGCCGGCCATCTGCGGCTGGGCCGCCTGATCTACCTGTACGACGACAACCGCATCAGCATCGACGGCAGCACGGATCTGACTTTCACCGAGGACCGTGCGGCGCGCTTCGCGGCCTACGGCTGGCACGTGGCTCACGTGCACGACGTCGAGGATCTGGAACGCGTCGATCGCCTCCTGGGCGAGGCCAAGGCCGACCCTCGCCCGTCGTTGATTGTCTGCCGTACGCATATCGGCTTCGGGCTCCCCACTCGCCAAGACACTGCCGCCGCCCATGGAGAACCCCCCGGCGAGGAGGAGTTGAAGGGCGCCAAGGAGCGTCTGGGGTGGCCGGTGGAGCCGCGCTTCCTGATCCCGCAGGAGGCGCGCGCGCCTTTCGCCGAGGCGGCGCTGCGCGGAAAGGAAGAGCACGCGGCGTGGGCTCGGACGCTGCAGGCCTACCGCACTTCCGACCCCGACCGCGCGGCGGAGATCGAGCGGCGGCTCTCGGGCGAACTGCCTCCCGGGCTCGGCCGCCTGGTGCCTTCCTTCCCGGCAGACGCCAAGGGGCTCGCCACGCGCGCCTCCTCGGGCAAGGTGCTCAACGCGCTGGCGGCGGCCCTGCCCGAGATCATCGGCGGCTCCGCCGATTTGACGACCTCGAACCAGACGGCGCTCAAGGGGGAGACCCCGCTGTCGGCCGAGAACCCGGGCGGGCGGTACATCCATTTCGGCGTGCGCGAGCATGCCATGGGAGGGATCCTCAGCGGTCTGGCGCTGCACGGCGGATTCATCCCGTACGGAGGCACGTTCCTTATCTTCTCCGACTACATGCGCCCGTCGATCCGGCTGGCGGCGATGATGGGTATCCGCGTGATCTACGTCTTCTCCCACGATTCGATCGGTCTGGGCGAGGACGGGCCGACCCATCAGCCGGTGGAGCATCTGGCGGCGCTGCGGGCGATCCCCAATCTCGCCGTCCTGCGGCCGGGCGACGCCAATGAGACTGCCGTGGCCTGGCTGACGGCCCTCGAGCGGAGAAGCGGACCGACGGCGCTGGCCCTCACGCGGCAGGGCGTCCCGACCCTCGATCGCACGCGTTTCGCTTCGGCCGAGGGGTTGAGACGCGGGGCGTATGTCCTGGCCGACCTAGGGGGCGGGCCGCCGCAACTGATCCTGATGGCCTCCGGCTCGGAAGTGGAGTTGATTGTCGCCGCCGGGGAAGTCCTTGCGGGCGATGGGTTGGCCGTCCGATTGGTGTCGTTCCCTTCCTGGGAGCTCTTCGAGTCGTCGCCCGAGCCGTATCGCCACCAGGTGTTTCCTCCGGCGGTGCGGGCGCGTGTGGCCGTGGAGGCCGGGGTGGCGCAGGGATGGTCGCGCTGGGTCGGGGAGTCCGGCGAAGTCGTCAGCCTGGAACGATTTGGGGCATCCGCGCCATACAAAGAGCTGTACCGCAATCTCGGTTTCACGCCCGAGCACATCCTCGCAGCGGCGAGGCGCGCCTTGGAGCGAGCGGCGATGGTGGAGAGGGCGGGGTGATCGCGCTTAGCATCCCGGAGGGGATCGCGCTTAGCATCCCGGAGGGGATCGCGCTTAGCATCCCGGAGGGGATCGTGCTTCGTCGCGCTTCGTATTCCGGACGGGCCCCAGGGGTGGGCATCCCGCATGGGATCCCGGAGGGGACCCGCCCGCAGGCAGTCATTGCGAGCCCCCGAGAGGGGGCGAAGCAATCGCATCGCCGAGAAGATTGCCACCCCTCGGACACCCTCACGGCAGGCGTTGCCCCTCGCTTCCCCCTTGCTTCCCTCGGGGCTTCGGCTCGGGGCTGCTCGCAATGAGATTAAGGAAGGCCGCCGGATGATCGTCGCCGTCGCCTTCGACCATGCCGGATTCCCCCTCAAGCGGGCTCTGCTCGAGGCGGTTCGTTCCGCTGGTCATGAGCCGCTCGACCTGGGGACGGACTCCGAAGCGCCCGTCGACTATCCGGACAATGCCGTCGACGTCGGACGTGCCATCCAGGAGAGAAAGGCCGCCCGGGGGATCTTGATCTGCGGCTCGGGCGTCGGGGCGGCCGTCGCCGCCAACAAGATGCGCGGCATTCGCGCCGGCATCTGCCACGATCTGTACTCCGCGCGCCAATCTGTCGAGCACGATGATGCCAACGTCCTGGCGCTGGGGGCCCGAGTCGTCGACGAGGCGCTCGCTGTTCAGCTCGTCCAGGCGTTTCTCGGCGCCGAGTTCAGCGGCGAAGAGCGGCACCGGCGGCGCCTGGCGAAGATCGAAGCCATCGAGAGGGAACAAGGGAGGGGAAGTTGACGCCCGGGAAAACCCCGATTGACGCGCTGCACGCGCTCGGGCAGTCGTTGTGGCTGGACGACCTGCGGCGCGAGATGATCGAGTCGGGGGA
>CAYUWF010000054.1:0-15167 GCA_964448245.1 uncultured Anaerolineaceae bacterium
ACCCGCGCATCTTAGCAGCTTGCTGAGAAACTCCCTTCCCACCTCACCCCCCGGCTCCCTCTCCGCGGACAGGGCCCGGGTGCGCAAGCAATCGTGGCGGAGAGGGAGCGGAGGTCTGGGGGGTTGGGGGTTTGACGACCGTAACCATTTTTTCGCAACCTGCTAGAGGTCCGGCCGGGAAGTCCGTTCCTGACCAAACCCTTGGGAGGGCACTTGTCAAGGCGCCTCGGACAGGGCAGTTCCGCCGGATCGGACGGCCCAGCGAGGGCCAGAAACACACAGCTTTGCCCACAGTGGCCCGGCGGGAGAGGTTTCCGGCCGGACCTCTATCGCAGGGCCAACTGGAGGGGACCATGCCCCGCTTCCTCGTGGCAGCGGACACATGCCGGGTAGACCGTATTCGCCAGATCCAGAAAGGCCTGCAGCTCCGATCCGGGGAGGCGGATATGGGCGCGGTGGCAGTCGACGCACAGCACCTCGGTCGGGCTGGGCTCGACGACGAGCGCCGCCTGCGGCAGGTCCGGCGCTTCGACCGGCCGCCGCAGTTGCGCCCCGTCGCGCCACAGCCTGTAGGCTTCGGGGAGTTTGTTGTGGAAGTGGTTGTTGAAACCGACCTCCAGCAGGGCTTCCGCGTGACACTTGGCGCAGGCCGCCGTGAGCAGGCCCGGCGCGACCAGGTGGGTCTTCTCGATCGATTCGTCGGCGCGCCCCGCGACCCAGATGGCGGTATCGCGTGCCGCCAGCGCCAGCGTCGTCACTCGATGGACCAGCCCCTGGTTCCCGCGATGACAGTCGATGCAGCGGAAAGTGTTTTCCATGCCGTAGTGCGCGCTACTCAGGTCGGTGAAGACCTCCCCCGTTCCCAATCCCAGGGCGTTTTGCGCGCGCTCAAAGTAGGTCACCTCGGGAAGCGTGTGACACGAGGTGCAAAACGTGTCCGATTCCTCGAGTCGGCTTACGACCAGAGCCGAGACCAGGGCCAGCCCGAAGACAACCGCCAGGACTCCCAGAGGGGCCAGGAAGAACCTGTGGCGCCGCGCGGTCATGCGTCAGGCAACCGTTACGACGACGCCGTGGATGTTATCGGTCCCCGCGGGATAGGCGCTGGACAGAATCGACTGGCCTTCCGTCGTCTGGACGAAACCGGTCTCGTCCGTCGCGCGCACGGTGATCCGGTGGCGGCCGCTGGCGGCCGGCCAATCGAACGACCATTGCGTCCAGGTCAGCGATGTATCCCCCCGAAGCAACTCGGCCGGGGTCCAGCTGCCGTCGTCGATTCGCACATCGACGGCGGTGATCCGCCGCAGACCGGCGAACGCCACCCCGAAGACCGGCACCGACTCGGCTGGGAGTCGGTCCAGGTCGCCCGGCTGACGGATGATCGAGTTGGTCTGCACCGAGGCCACATCCGACCAACCGCGCGATTCCCAGTAGCCTTGGTAGTCGTAGTCGATGAACTCGATGTCGCGAATCCACTTGGGCATCTTCTGCCCGTAGAGCCCGGGCATCAGGATGCGCAAAGGATAACCGTGCTCCTTGGGCAGGGGCTCGCCGTTGATCTCATAGATCAGCAAGACCCCCGGCTGAGTAATCCACTTCAGCTGGACGCTGGTGGTGTAGTCGTCCTCGGCCTCGAACTTGGCCCGCGTCGCCGCCGGGAGGACGCCCACCTCGTCCCACAGGGTCTGCGCTTCGCAGCCTCCCCAGACGACGTTGCCGATGAGCGATCCGCCGACCGGATTGCCGATGCACTCCAACGTCCGCAACGACTCGACCTTCGGAAAAGCCCGGACGTCGGCCAGGGAGAGCGTCCGCTCCTGAGCGACCAGCCCGTGGACGCGCAGCCGCCAGTCGTCGCCCTGAACGGCTGGGACTCTCGAATACGACTGAGCGTATAGCGAACCCGTGGGCGTGATAATGATTTCGACGGGCGCCGGCAGCAAACCACTGGAGGAGGAGGCGGTCGGGATGACCCCGGCCGTGGCCGGTGCCCCGTTGTCGGCCACCTGACATCCGGTGAGCAGGGCTGCACCGGCGGCGCCGGCGACCTTAAGGAAAGAACGCCGCGTCACATCTACCATTCCCACCTCCGCCACCAACCGCCAGCCGAGCGGATTGTACCCCCGGTTATCCCCATCTCCGATGAGAATAGGCTGAGTCCCCGCGCACGCCCCGTCTGGGCCGCGTCTATACTTGGCCGGGCGGCCGCCCCGACGCTCGCCTAAGCTGCGAGGTCCGCATGAGCGATCCCTGGATCGAATGTGTTCCCAACTTCTCCGAAGGCCGCCGTGCCGAAGTGGTCGACTCCCTGCGGGCCGCCATCGCTGCCGTACCGGGGGTCCTCGTTCTTGACACGCATTCCGACTGGGACCACAACCGCAGCGTGATCACCTTCGCCGGTCCGGCTGCCTCGGTGGCCGAGGCGGCCTTCGCCGCCATCCGGCTGGCGGCGAAGGAGATCGATCTGAACGAACATCGCGGCGAGCATCCGCGCATCGGCGCCACCGACGTCGTCCCTTTCATTCCACTCTCCGGGGCGCGGTTGGAGGACTGCGTCGCCCTCGCCCATCAACTCGGCCGGCGCGTCGGGGAAGAGCTCGCCATCCCGGTCTATCTGTACGAGGCCGCCGCCACTCGACCCGAGCGGGTGAACCTCGAGAACCTGCGCCGAGGAGAGTACGAAGGCCTGCGCGAAGCGATCGCCACCGATCCGGCACGTGCTCCCGATTTCGGTCCGTCCCGCCTCGGGCCGGCCGGCGCCACCGTCGTCGGGGCCCGGCTTCCGCTGGTCGCCTTCAACATCTACTTGACGACTTCCGACGTGTCCATCGCCAAGAAGATCGCCCGCACGATCCGGGCCTCGTCCGGCGGGCTGCCCTGCGTCAAGGCGCTCGGCCTGGAGGTCGACGGTCACGCCCAGGTTTCAATGAACCTCACCGACTACACCCGCACCTCCCTTCCCAGGGTGCTGGAGCTTGTGCGGCTGGAGGCGCAGCGCCACGGCGTCGCTATCCTGCGCTCGGAGCTGGTCGGCTTGCTGCCGCAGCAGGCGATGATCGATGCCGCGGCGTGGTATCTGCAGCTTGAACCGTTCGAGCCGGGCCAGATCCTCGAGACGCGACTGGCGGCGGCGCAGGCCGCCCGGCAGGCGCCGGATTTCCTCGAGCAGCTGGCCGAGGCCACCCCCACGCCGGGGGGCGGCGCGGCCGCCGCCTATGCCGGGGCGATGGCCGCCGCGCTGGTGGCGATGGTGGCGCGCCTGACATTGGAAAAGAAGAAGTACGCGCAGGTGGAGCCCCGGATGCGGGCCCTCGCCGAGGCGGCCGACGATCTGCGTCGACGCCTGACGGCTGCCGTCGGCGAAGACTCGGCGGCGTTCGAGGCGGTGCTGCAGGCGATGCGTCGTCCGCGAGGGAACGAGGCGGAGAAGGAGGCGCGCGCCGCGGCCCTCGACGAGGCCACACGCGGGGCGGCCCTGGTCCCCCTGGGGGTGGCGCTGGCGGCGGCGCAGGCTGCCGAGCTGGGCGCCGAGGCCGCCGAAATCGGCAACTCGAACGCCATTAGCGATGCGGCTTCTGCGGTGGCTCTGGCACGGGCGGCGCTCGAGGCGGCCGCACTCAATGTCCGGATCAACGCGCAGTCGCTCAAGGATCCGTCCGCCGGCACGGGCTGGGAGCGTGCGCTGGGCAAGGCGGCGGGGCAAATGGAGGAAGCGGAACGGCGCGCGGCCGCGGCGGTGAAGTCGAGGGCGGGGCTGGGGTAGGAGTTCGTGACGACGCGTCAGACATAGCGCGCTTCAGGGATTCCTCGGGCCGCTTGGCGGCCCTCGGAATGACAAAGGGGGGTACCCCCCGTCGATGTCATTCCGCCCCTCTGGGATGCTTCGCCAAGCGAGCCCGAAGGGCGAGAGAGGAATCGCCGAGGCGCGTCTCGTCGTCATACCCGCGGGCCTTGGGAAGGCACTGAAGGGGGACACACATGCCACACGGCAAGCCTCGCTCCTATTTCGTTTACATCCTCTCAAGTAATCGCGGTGTGCTGTACGTCGGCGTGACGAACGACCTGCAGCGGCGACTCGCGGAGCACCGCCAAGGGGAAGGGAGGGGATTCACCCCACGCTACAAGGTCCACCGCCTCATCTATTTCGAGGAGACACCAGACATCCGATCTGCCCTACAGCGCGAGAAGCAGATCAAGGCCTGGGGGCGCGAGAAGAAGCTGGCCCTGATCCGAGAGGCGAATGCGAGATTCGAGGACCTCGCGGCGGACCTCACCCCTGTAGGATGGACAACTTCGCGCCCCCCGGTGCGATTCGTGATTCGCCTAGGGGATTCCCACCTGCACCTGCGCCTGCGGCGCAGCTGCAGGCGCAAGTGTCGGGCCGCTCGGCGGCCCTCGGAATGACAAGAGGCGAGGTGCCGTCCATTCATGTCGTTCCGAGCGAGCCCTGACCGCCGTGTCGCACCGCGGGGAAAGCCGGAGGGCGAGCGAGGAATCCCTGGAGCGCGGCGGTCCACGAAACCCGCTGCCGCGATGGCAGACCCCTACCACCCGCTGGCGGCGAACATCTCCTCGAGGAAGGCGGCCCGTTGCAGCGGCGTCATCGGCCGCGGGCGCGACCAGTCCTCCAGGTAGGCCGTCAGGAGCTCGACCGAGATCAGGCGGCCGTCGTGGAAGACGTAGCGGTCGATGAATTCGCGGCGGACCGCCTTGGACCACATCTGGTCGAAGAACAGATTGCCCAGGCCATAGTGGATGAAGGCGCCGTCGTGAAAGGCGAACCCTTGCGGCAGGTGCGCCTGGCTGCCGCTGACGGCGACCGCGCCAGCCTCGGCCGCGCCTTGAAAGGCCTCCCGCTGGGAGGCGGGCGCGGTGGGAAGGTAGTGCTCGTGCCACTGGAAGGTGAAGATCGGGAGATAGCCCTCCTGGCGCAGCCCGCGCACCTGATCCGCCAGGCGGTCCGGTCCGCAAGGATTGGCGCCCGGCCCATCGTCCGACGCCCAGGCGCGCGGAGGGCCGGCTTCGTTGCATCCGATAAAGGCAAGGCGGTTTCCGTTGTGTTCCACAAGCACCGGGGTTCGAGCTTCCACCAGATCCGCACCGCCGCCGAACCACTTCCAGCCGCGGGATCGATAGAGATCGAGCGAGTACAACAGCGCCTCCGGCCCGGCATCGAGAACGTGGTTGCCGGTAAGCTCGACGACGTCCGTCCCGACCTCCTCCAGCAATGCAATGTGGTTCGGCCTGGCACAGAAGATCAACACCGCCAGATCGGGCTCGGGCGGCGGACAGTCGGCGGCGAAGGCGACCTCATGGCTGATATGGGTGACATCCGCCTGGCGCAGCCAGTCCCCGATGTCGCGGGCCGGGAGCGTCACCCCGCTCTGGTCCATCTCCCATGCCGTGGCGCGGGTCAACGCCGTGACTCCGGTCATCGCCACCGTCGTCAGCCGATCGGCGCGGCGGTTCTCCAACGGCAGCGGACCCGCCTCGGCGGCTTCCAGGGCGCGCCGCAGCTCCGCAGGGAGCCGGTCTGCGCCCTCCACCCCGACGGCGATTTGGAGGGGATAGCTCAAAGGATCGAACTCGCGCCGCACGGGCGACTGGCCGTCGACCTCGAGCACTTTCCAACGGACTTCGAGTTCCTCAAAGGGGATGATCGCCAGTGCCGGCCGGGTCTCCCAAGCCGAGTCGACCATCGTTTCCGGGTTGGCGATGGATCGGACGTTGGCTCCAGGCTCACCCAATACGCCGCGCATCGCCTCGATCGTCACGGCCGAGGCGAAGACGGGCAGGCCCGAGGTGTCCCTCGCCCGCCACAGGGAACGCAGTTCGGCCAGAGTGATCGAATCGCGCACGGTGGCGAACGGCGCGGCGACGGCATAGGTCCACAAGGCGACCGAGGATTCCTCTCCCAAGACGAGGCGCAGCGCGCCGTCCTCGGGAACGGGGACGAGTTCAACCGTTTGGCCGAGGTCGCCCACGGCCTCCCGTACCTTCTCTCGCAGCGCGCCCGGCACGGAGGGAGAGATCCACAGGCGCGTGACCGACGGCGTCGGTGACGGTGGTGCGGGAAGAAAGGGGGTGACGGTCGCAGGTCCCGGCGTTCTCACCGAAACCGGCGGCGCGCCGGCGAGGGCCGCGCTGCAGGCGGCGAGGAAGATTCCGGCGGCGCTGGCGGCGGTCACCACGCCGCCCCATCGGGCAGGATGGACTCGCCTCATAGGCAAGGGTATGGTGCGCGGCGGAAGCCTCGCGTCCCTCGTTCTTGGCCTCGCGGCTCAAGACAGTGAGCACCTGGGCCTTCGTAACTAAGGAAGGCGATGGCGACCGGGACCAGCCCGGCGTAGACGATTGGTCGCGCCGCGACCGAAATGAGAACGACCGCGGTGCGCCAGCGATGAAGCGGAAGATCAGCGGCGAGGGTAGCCACGGTGCGAGGATGGCGACCGGACGAAGCCGGAGGTCAACTCGTGGATGATACCAGACGCGTCTACCATGCGCAGGCGCTTAGGCTCGGGCTGATGCTGGATGTCTTTACGCCTCTCGAGCAGGGCGGCGCTATGGCGCCGGCGGTGGCCGAGCCGTGCGGTTGCGACCCGACCGGCATGCGCGCGCTGCTCGATTTGCTGGCCAGCCTCGGGCTCGTGCTGCGCGACGAATCGACCTACCCGCCGACGCCGACCTCATCGATGTTCCTCGTCCCGGGCAAGCGCAGCTACGCCGGCCGGTAATCTGCTGGCCGAAAGCGGGGCGTCCTTGTGGGACGGAATCTCGCAGGCGCTGCGCTCGGGGCGGCCTTCGCATCTGGCCTTCCTCTGGGCCCAGGACGCGTGGCTCGAGAGCTACCGCCCATCCCGGCCTATCGGGGTTGGCTGCTGGAGGCCGGTTTCGCGGACGTGCGTCGAATCTCCGATCGATGGCTGGTGCCGCAGAAGGCCTGATCCGTTCTCACTCTTCGCCGGCTAGCGCCAGGAAGACATCCTCCAAGCTCGGATCGACCTGTTGCTGCCGCACTTGGGAAAAGCCTTGGGAGGTCAACCGTTGCGCCAGAGCCTGTGGGCCGACCTCCGGCCCGGTGATGGCACGCAGGTGATCTCCGGCGAGGCCGGCGCGGACCACCGACGTGTCGGCCTCGAGGGCCTCGAGCGCCTCGAGCACCGGCTCGGCGAAGACGTCCCACGCCGCGCCGGGCAGCGCCGTGCGCTTCAGTCGGGACGGCTCGTCGATCGCCAGAAGGCGCCCGCGGATCATGATGCCGACGCGGTGGCAGTACTCGGCCTCTTCCAGATAGTGCGTGGTGACAAGGACGGCCACGCCCTGCCCTGCCAATGCGTAGATGCGATCCCAGAAGGCGCGCCGGCTGACGGGGTCTACCCCGCTCGTCGGTTCGTCCAGGATGAGCAATGGCGGCCGATGAATCAGCGCGCTGGCCAACGCCAACCGCTGACGCCAGCCGATCGGCAGGTCTCCCGCCCTCGTGGCCGCCGCCGCCTCCAGGTCCACCTCGTGCAGCACCTCTCGGATCCTCCCCGGATTCCGCACGCCGTAAGCGCGGGCGTAGAAAGAGAGGTTCTCGCTGACGGTCAGCTCGTCGTACAGGGCGGAGCGCTGCGACATGTAGCCGACACGTTCCCGGATGGCATCGCCGGCGTGTGCCACGTCCTGCCCGAACAGCGCCGCGCTGCCGGCTGTCGGCCGCAGCAACCCCAACAGCATGCGCAAGGTCGTCGTCTTTCCGGACCCGTTGGGGCCGAGGTAGCCGATGATCTCCCCGGCGCCCAAGTCGAACGACACATTGTTGACGGCGGTGAAGTCCCCGAAGCGCTTGGTCAGGCCTTTGGCTGAGGCGGCGGGGGTGCTCATGCCACGGCGCTCCCCGAGTCCGGCTGGAGGAGAACGCGGAAGACGTCTTCGAGCGAAGGGTCGACGACGCGGGCGCGGACCTCGCCGGCTCCGGCCGCCCGCGCGGCATCCTCGACCCGCTGCACGAAAAGCGCGGCGGTTCCCCGTGGCACGCGCAGGCGCAGAGTCGCCCCGAAGACCTGCTTCTCCTCGATTCCAACGACGGCCGTCAGCCAGGAGCGAATCCGCTCCGGAGGAGCACCACCGACCTCGATCATTCTTCCCTGAAGCGGGGCACGCAGCTCGGCCGGGGTGCCTTCGATGAGCAGCCGGCCTCGATGCAAGAAACCGACTCGGTTGCAGCGGGCCGCTTCGTCCATGTAGGGCGTGCTGATCAGGATCGCGACACCTTCCCGCAAGAGCCTGACGAGAATGCGCCAGAACCCCTGGCGCGCCAGAGGGTCCACACCGCCGGTAGGTTCATCTAACAGGAGAACTAGGGGCTCGTGGATCAGGGCCGCCGCCAGCCCGAGCTTCTGCCTCATGCCGCCGGACAGGGCTCGGGCGCGACGGTCTCGGAAATCCTCCAAACCGACGAAGCGAAGCATCTCTTCGGCGCGGGTGCGCCAGGCCTGTCCACTCAAGCCCCGCACTTCGGCCAAGAATTGCAGATTCTCACTGACGGTCAGTTCTCCGTACAGGCTGAAACGCTGCGGGACATAACCCAATCGACTCCGGGCGGCTTCCGGTTCCCGGGCCACGTCAATCCCGGTGAGGCGGGCGGTGCCCGCGTCGGCCCGGACGACCCCGGCCAGCAGGCGCAAGGTCGTCGTCTTGCCGGCACCGTCCGGGCCCAAGAGGGCCACCATCTCACCGGGGTCGACGGTGAGGCTCAGCCCGTCCAGCGCCCGCGTCGCGCCGAAGGCTCGGCTCAACCCAACGGCTTCGATGGCGGCGTTCATGGCGCTCCTGCGAACTCCACATCGGCCGGCATCCCCGGCTTGAGGCGACCGGCCGGATTGTCGATGGCGATGTTGACGGCGAAAACCGTCGTGCGCCTGCCCTCCTTGGTCTGAACGTTGCGAGGCGTGAATTCCGCCCGATCGGCGATCCGCAGAACGCTTCCCTCGAAGACCTCCCCGGGGAACGAATCGACGGTGATCCCCACGGGATCGCCCAAGCGGACCTGGCCGTAGCGATCTTCCGACAGGTAGACCGTGATCGTCAGGTCGTCCAGCAGGCCAAGGGTGAGGGCTGCCGCCCCGGCCGGCAGGACTTCGCCCGGATCGGTGCTGCGGGTGAGGACAGTCCCGGCGCTCGGCGCTCGCAGGACCATGCGCGTCAACTGAACGTCGACCGCGTCCAACTCGGCCTGGGCCTGCTGCAGAGCGGCCCGAGCTTGCGCCGCTGCGGTTTGGGCCTGCAGAAGCCGGACGGCCACCAACTCCACTTCCAGCGAGTGGCTGCCGGTTCGCAGCGAGTCGCGATGGGCCTCGGCGCCGGAGAGCCGCGCCTCGGCCACCGCCAGATCCGCTCTGGCCTGGCGCAGATCGTCGTAGCGGTCGTCGTCGAACAGGTCGTTAAGCGCCGTCTGGGCCGCCTCCAGCTCATCATCGGCCCGGGTCCAACCCTCTTCGGCCCGTGCGTAGAGGTCCTGCGTGTCGCGTGCCGCCAGGGCACGTTGATAGGCGGCGTCGGCGGCCACGAAGGCCGCCTGCGCCTGCCGCAGGCGCCGTTCGGCGCGTTGAACTTCGGCATGGGCCGGATCGGCGAGCAGCGCCTTTAGCCGTTGCCTTCCCTCTTCGACCGCCGCCTGGGCCGAGTCGATCTCGGCTTGCGCCGCCTCCAGCATCTCGGCCTCGGTCATGTACCAGGTCGGAACGTCCATGCCGGCCTGCGCCTCGAGTTGCCAGGACTGCCGCTGCCGCATGGCGTCCTGGGCGCGCGCGGCGGCAGAGACCATTTCCTGCTGCAGGGCGGCCGCCTGGGCATTGAGATCAGCGGCGGCCAGGGCTTGTTCGGCCGTGGCGACGCCCGCCACGACTCGCTCGCGCTGCGCCTGGAGCAAGCTGTCGTCCATCAGGACCAGGCGGTCTCCTTCGGCGACGGCTTCACCCGCCTCGACCAGGACGGCCGAGACGCGCCCGGCGATTTCCGGAGCGATGCGGATCTCCTCGGCTTCCACCGACCCCGAGGCGGTGAGCTTGCCGTTGTCGCCCAACCGGGTCGTCAGCGCGTAGATGCCGGCAGCGGTCAGGCCGAGCACAAACACAATCGGCACGATGATGCGCGGGCGCAGGCGAGAAGTCACGGGGCACCTCCTGTCAGTCCAGCGTCTTGCGGAAGCGCAGGGCGGCGCCGGTGACGGTGATCGCGCCGAGGATGGCGAGAGCCACGATCTCCTCCGTCAGGCTTCCGGCGCCGACCCCCTTCAGCAGGATCGAGCGGATGATCGACAAGTAGTAGCGCAGCGGGATGAGATGGGAAATGAGTTGCAGCACGGGCGGCAGCGCTGCCAGCGGGAAGAAGAACCCCGAGAGGAAAACCGTCGGCAGCAGGGTGAACCAGCTCAGCATCATCGCTTCCTGCTGCGTGTGGGCGATGGTCGAGATCAGCAGACCGATGCCCAGGGAGGAAGTGAGGAAGAGGCCTGACAACAACAGCAGCAAGCCCAGGCTGCCGCGCACCGGGACTCCGAACCACAGCGTTCCCACGGTCAACACCTCCAGCGTGTTGAAGAGGGCGATCAGAATGTAAGGGGCGATCTTGCCTACGATCAGCTCGCCGGACCGGATGGGGGTGACAATCAGCTGCTCGATGGTCCCGCGTTCGCGTTCGCGCACGATGGCCGTGGCCGTCAGCATGGTCGTCATCAACTGCAGGATCAAGCCGATCAAGGCCGGCACCATGAAGTACGCGCTCACCAGATCGGGGTTGAACCACACCTGGGCGCGCACTTCGAGCCCGGGCGCGGCGGCGGCGCCCAGGCCCGTCGCCCGCAGTCGTTCGACGATGATCCGGTTGGAGACCGACTGTCCAATCAGCTCGGCCGCGGCGAGGGCCGTGGTGGCGACGCTCGGGTCGGACCCGTCGAGCAGGAAGCTGACCTGGGCGGTGCCGCCAGCCAGAAGGAGTTCGCTGAAGTCCTCGGGGATGATCAGGCCGGCCCCGGCCTCGCCGCTGTCGATTAGCTGGCGCAGCCGATCCTCCGAGTCGACATCGAAGGCCAAGCGGAAGTAGTCGGCGGCGCGGTAGGCATCCAGCAGACGGCGCGAGTCAGCCGAGCGGTCGCGATCGATTACCGCCAGGGGGATGTTGCGCACCTCGGTTGTGGCGGTGTAGCCGAGCAGGAAAAGCTGGACGACGGGGATGGCCAGGACGATGTACAGCGTGTGCGGATCGCGCAGGATCTGCAGGAACTCCTTGCGCATCACGGCCCGCAGGCGAAGGAAGCTCACAGCACCTCCCCGACGGTCGCCGGCACGGCTTTGCGCGATCGCCCCTGCAGTAGGCCGGCGGCCAATATGGCGGCCAGGTCGTCATAGTCCTGCGGGCCTCCGTTCTGGCCCTCGATGGCACGGAAGTAGGACTCGGAGACGGCAAAGGAGAGAAAGGCGCCGCCGAGCAGGCGTAGGAGGAAGGGGGCCGGCCAATCCCGCAGGCGCGCATCGGCCGAGCGCAAGCGCTCGGTGAACGCCAGGGCAGGGGCGATGATCTCGGGCATGACGAGCGGCAGGTGGCGTCCCTCGAATTCGAGGACCTCGACGAAGATCAGGCGCAGGTTGTCGAGCCGGTCCGCGATGGCGGCCTGCATCCGCCGTATGCCGTCGAGCAGCAGAGTCTCGGCCGTGGCGCCCTCAGCCTCCCGAACGGCGAGCGCCAGGGTCCGGTGCGGCAGGCGGTGCTTGAGCAGGGCGATGAAGATCTCCTCTTTCGAGGGGAAATGGTTGTAGATGGCAGCCGGTGTGATCCCGGCGAAGCGGGCGAGTTGCCGCACCGAAGTCGCGTGGAACCCCTGGCGCTGAAAGAGGAACTCGCCGGCGTCGAGGATCGACTGCGCCGTGTGGACGACCGAGGACGAGGGGGGACTGTCGCCCATGCTCATTTTGAATAATGAACGAACGACCGTTCAATCAAATGATACACCAAGAACCCAGTGCGAGTCAAGCATCGCTGAACGAACAATCGCCCGGCGACAGCCCCGGGCGATTGTGAATGGGAGAACTTATTTGTACCGTGGTGGCTACTGTTTTCCGTCGCCGATCAGCGCCACCTGGCGGAGCAACCCCATCAGCAACACCCCGATCCGGATCCCCTCCCCTGCATCGAGTTGCGGCCTCGTCCCCTGCGCCTCGGCTCGGCGCACGAGCAAATAGGCGCCCGCCAGGCCGGTCAGTGCTCCGACCACGGCACCGATCGCCAGCGCCTTCGGTTTCCAACCCCGCTCGCTATTCATGCCTCTTCCCTCGTTCGGCGCTGAAGACGTATCTCAAGGAGCGGCCGACCTTCCCCAGGGCCGCGGCGATCCCTGCAGGGATGAGAATCGGCCGGACGGCCACGTCGCTCCCCTGGCGGACCGCTCCGGCGACACGGTCGACGCCTTCCTGCAGGCCTCCGGTGACGGTCGGAACCACACGAATCAGGCGGACCATCAAGTAGATCCCTCCCGCCAGCGCCGCCGTCAGCACGAGCAGCAAGACCGCCAACGGGATCGCCAGGAGGACAAGAGCCGTATCGGCCCAGGCACCGGCGCTCCCGTAGCCGATGCTCATCACGACCGCCACCAGAAGCACCATCGCCAGCAAGGCGAGGCCGATCGGGAGATAGACCTCTACGCGGACTTGGCGTCGAAAGGCAGACTGGGTGACCGGGTTTGGAGGTCGACGGAAGCGGCTCGTCGGGGAGGACATCCGGCCTGCATTGTAGCACGGTGTGCACCCCGCGGCTTGGGATAGAATCGCAACGGGAGCGATCACCATGGCGGATTTCCCCGGCAAAGGCACCGTCGCCGTCCTGAAGACCTCGCCCGAGTCCGTTCTCGAAGACCTACAGCGGGTCATGTCTCTGGCGGGATTCGAATCGGCGCTGCCCAAGGGCGTCCGGACCGGCCTGAAGATCAATATCTCGTGGCAGACGTGGTACCCGGCCTGCTCGACGGAACCGTGGCAGCTGGAAGGCGCCGTGCGGGCGCTGCAGGGGGCCGGCTACACCGACCTGGTGGGAGTCCATAACGACACGGTGGTCGTCGACACGCGCGTCGGCGAATTCAACAACAAGCACCGCTTCGTCACCGACCGTTGTGGGATCCCCTGCCTTTACCTCTATGAGCACAACTTCGAGTGGTTCGAGTACCACCCGAAGCGGCCGTTCCTGGTCCTCGACAAGGTCTATCCGGACGGCGTCTTTATCCCCAAGGCCATCGTCGGCTTGAACATGGTGCACCTGCCGACGGTCAAGACGCACGTTTTCACCACCATCACCGGCGCCATGAAGAACGCCTTCGGCGGGTTGCTGCACCGGAACCGCCACTGGACGCACGCCGTCATTCACGACACGCTGGTCGACCTGTTGGCCATCCAGCAGGAGATCCACCCCGGATTGTTCGCCGTGATGGACGGCACCTTCGCCGGCGACGGTCCGGGGCCGCGGGCGATGCGCTGGCACGAGAAGGACATCCTGCTGGCCTCGGCCGACCAGGTGGCGATCGACGCCGTCTCGGCGCGCCTGCAAGGCTTCGACCCGATGGCCATTCGCTTCATCCGCCGAGCCCACGAAGCCGGCCTGGGCGTCGGCGATCCGGGGCAGATTCGCATCGTCGGGTACGACATCGAGCAGGAACCAGCGTGGGGGTTCGTCCAGGAAGACACCTTCGCCAGCCGCGGCCAGAAGATGATCTACCACGGGTGGCTCAAGCCTCTGGAAAAATTCCTGCTCCAATCGTCGCTGGTGCCGTGGTCCTACTTCGCCAGCAACTTCTATCACAACGTCTACTGGTATCCCTTCGTCGGCCGCCGGCGCGTGCAGGCGGCGCTGCGCACGCGCTGGGGTCGCCTCTTTCGCGCCTACGGCGATGGTCAGGTCGTCATGCCCGGGATGGAACCGAAGACCGTCCTGCAGGCCGCCGTCGGCCTGGCGTTGCTGGCGATCCTGGTCGTAGGTGGCCTCGCCCTGCTGCAGCGCGGCGGATGACTTCACCCCTGCGGGTCGGCTCCCGCGAGTCGTCTCGCGCCTCAGCCCCCCTGAGTCACGCGCCCCTCCCCATGTGGAACGTCGAGCTCCACTGCCACACCTATCGGTCGAAGGACAGTCTGGCGTCGCCGCGGTCCCTGCTCGAGGCCTGCCGGCGGCGCGGGATCGATCGGCTGGCGGTGACCGACCACAATACGATGCGCGGGGCTATCGAGGCCGCCGCCCTCGATCCGGAGCGTTTCATCGTCGGCGAGGAGATTCTGACGACCGAGGGGGAGCTCCTGGGGTATTTCATGACGCAGGAAATTCCGGCCGGGCTTTCGCCGCAGGAGACGATCGAGAGGCTGCGCAGTCAGGGGGCGGTGATCAGCGTGTCACACCCGTATGACTACGCCCGCCAGGGGGCGTGGCGGGAGGAGGTCCTGCGTCCGCTGCTCCCGCAGCTGGATGCGCTGGAGGCCTTCAACGCCCGCACTTACTCGGCCGGCCCCAACGCGCAGGCGGCGGCGCTGGCCCGGCGAGCCGGCCTCCCCGGCCTGGCCGGATCGGACGCACATGCCCCCTTCGAGGTCGGCCGCGGCCTGACCCTGCTCTCGCCGTTTCACGACGCCGAAAGCTTCCGCGCGGCGTTGGCCTCGGCGCGCCTGATCACGCGCCGCTCTCCGGCGTGGGTGCATCTCGTTTCGCGCTACGCCGTGTTGCGCAAGCGCCTCGGCTGGCGCGTCCCCAATGGCTAATCTCTAATCCCGAGCCCTAGCGGACTGCTGCAAATACCCTTTTCCCCAGCTCACCCCCCGACCCCTCGCGGAGCAGCCTGTAAGGCCTCCCGCGGTCTGGGCACGGGTGCGCAAAGGATCTTGGCGGAGAGGCCCTCCGCTTCGCTACGGGCGGCTCCGCGCGGGGAGGAGGTCTGGGGGGTGGGGGTTTGACGACCCTAGCCGCTTTTTCGCAACCTGCTAATCAGTCATCCCCAAATCTCTGATCTCTAAGGATTGGCGATTGGCGCTTTCAGTCCTTGGGGCGAAGGTGGGGGAACAGGATCACTTCGCGGATGGAGGTGCGATCGGTAAGGAGCATCACCAGCCGGTCGACCCCCATGCCGAAGCCCCCATTCGGGGGCATCCCGTAGCGCA
>CAYUWF010000055.1:0-14977 GCA_964448245.1 uncultured Anaerolineaceae bacterium
GATTCCGCGGAGTCCTCACGCATGCCGGTGGGACCATCGGGCTACCCCCCCGGCTTACATTTCACCTTCGGTTGTTGTTTGCATAACTGCGGCTGGCTATAATCACCGCGGACCTCGCGAGGAGTCACGATGACGTTTGCCGCCGGCGAAAACGTCGGCCCGTACCGCATCATGGAGCAGCTGGGCCAGGGCGGAATGGCCACGGTCTACAAGGCCTACCATGCCGCCCTCGATCGCTACGTCGCCATCAAGGTGCTGCACCCGGCCTTCCTGCAGGACCCGAATTTCTTGAAGCGCTTCCAGCGCGAGGCCAAGGCCGTCGCCCGGCTCGAGCACCCCAATATCGTGCCGGTCTACGACTTCGCCGAGCACGCCGGGCAGCCCTACCTGGTGATGAAGTTCATCGAGGGGGACACGCTCAAGGCGCGCCTGCGCTCCGGACGCCTCTCCAAGGAAGAAGGGCTGTACATCGTCGAGGCCGCCGGCGCGGCGCTCTCCTACGCACACCAGCGCGGCATCCTGCATCGCGACATCAAGCCTTCCAATCTCCTGCTTTCCCCGGACGGCTCGATCTACCTGGCGGACTTCGGCCTGGCGCGCATGGGCGAAGCCGGCGAGTCGACTCTCTCGGCGGATGTTATGCTCGGGACGCCGCAGTACATCTCCCCCGAGCAGGCCCGCGGCGAGAAGAACCTGGACGCCGGGACCGACATCTACTCCTTCGGAGTCGTCCTGTATGAGATGGTCGTCGGCCGAGTCCCCTTCAACGCCGATACGCCGTTCTCGATCATCCACGATCACATCTACACACCACTGCCGATCCCGAGTCAGATCAATCCCCGGGTTCCCCCCGAAGTCGAACGCGTCCTGCTCAAGACGCTGGCCAAAGAGCGGCCCGACCGCTACGCCACCGTGGATGACATGGTGGCGGCTTTCCGCGAGGCCATCACCGGCTCCGCCGCGCCTGTCGTGGCGCCTCGGATCGTGACGGGAACGGCGGCGCCGGCCGCGGAGGCCAAGGCGATGGCATCCATCGTGCCGCCGGGGGAGCCGGCTGCGCCGCCGCGGGGCCGGCGGAAGTGGATCTGGATCGGCGGCGGCCTGGCGATGGCTTGCCTGTGCGGGTTTGTCTTCCTCAGCCTGGCGAGTTCTCAGGACGGTAGCGACCCGACCCCGCCGCCAGCAGAGCCGGCCACCCAGGCGCTGGCCGTGGCGCCGACTGAGGCGACCGCCGCCAAACCGCTGCCCGAGGAAACCGGGGCGATGGCGGAGGCCCGCAGCCGCGTCGCCGAGAACCCCGACGATCCCAACGCGCACCTGGCCCTGGCCGAGGTGCTGCGCTCTCAGGGCCACGACCGGCTGGCGATGGAGGAGTACCTCAACGCCTCCGAGATGTTCCTGGCTCAGCAGGCGGAGCTGGAGGCGGCGCTAGCGGCGATGCAGGCGGTCTATCTGGGAGGCGGACCCTCAGCGGCTGGGCCGCGCGCGGAGAACCTGGCGATCCAGGCGACTTTCCTCGCCGCCGACAACCCGGGCGTTGTGCCTCTCCTCACGGAGGTGGATGAGCGGTACCCCGACTGGCCCAGCCTGCCGGCGATTGCCGCCCGAACCGCACTCTACTTGAAACAAGACGAGGAAACCGATCGATGGCTCAGCCTGGCGCTCGATAACCAACCGGGGGATCCCCTGGCCCGCGCCGTTCGCGTGGAGACCCTGTATCTTCGCGGCGAGCCGGCCCAGGCGCAGTCCTTCGCCCGGCAGGTCCTCGAACAGCCGAGGCTGCCACCCTGGCTGGCAGATCATCTCACTCAGATGATCGAGAACCCACCGGTCCGGTAGAAGGCAACGCAGAGGTTCAGAGCCAGGCAGGCTTCCGTCTTCCCCCTCTCCGCCGTGCCCCCCGCGTGGGGAGGTCTCACCGCCGCCGGAGACGGGGAAGGGGGTGAGAGTCAATCCCCGCTCGCGTCAGAAGGCGCAGAAACGGGCCGAGCGCCTCGGCGTTTCGGTGCCGATCCGCCCGGTCTCTTTCACGCCGTCCCGAACTGCCGATCGCCGGCATCCCCCAATCCCGGCAAGATGTACCCGACGTCGTTGAGGCGTTCGTCGACGGCCGCCAGGTGGATCGGCACATCGGGGTGGTGGGTCTGCAAGTTGCCGATCCCCTCGGGCGCGCCGATCAATCCGACGTACTTGATCCGCCGCACGCCCCATCTTTTCAGGATGTCGACCGTCGCCACCGCCGAGCCTCCGGTCGCCAGCATCGGGTCGAGGATCAGACACACCGACACCGTCGGCTCGACCGGCAAGCGGTTGTAATACTCCACCGGCTTGAGCGTCTTCTCGTCGCGATACAGCCCGATGTGCCAGACCTCGGCCGTGGGCATCAGTTCCCAGACACCCTCGACCATCCCCAGTCCGGCGCGCAGGATGGGGACGAGGCCGACCCGCTCGACCAGCTCGGCCCCGCGGGTCGGCGCCATCGGGGTGGCGACGTCCACTGGGCGCGTCTGCAGATCCTCGGTCGCCTCATACGTCAGCAGCGCCGCGATTTCGCGCAGCAGTTCGCGGAACTTCTTCGGCTCGGTGTCGATGTGACGCAGCTTGGCCAGCTTGTGGGCGACTAGCGGATGGGAAGAGGCATGCAGCAGGCGTTCGGGCATCTCGGCTTCCTCTCGATCACGACGGACCCGGTTCGGCTTGATGGTGCAGGCAGACGATCGTCAGGTCATCCGCCGGATCGGGGCGGCCGCTGAAGCCCGCCACGCGATTTCCCAACGCCGCCAGGACCTGCGGCGTCGCTGACCCCATCGGTGTACATCAGCAGCATCGAACCGGGCGGGAGCTCCACCACGGTTTCCCGGTATTCGACGCCCGGCAGCACGCCCAGGACGGTCTGACCGAAGGGAAGGGCTTGCGCCTCGGAGCCGGGCGTGAAGACCAGCGGGGGATTGTGGCCGGCGTTGGCGAAGACGACGCGGCCCCGTCGGAAAGCGTTGACCTTCAGGCTCTGCACGGCCACGATGCCGATGACCGTGTTCTCGACCTTCAGTGGAACGAAGAGCCCGGAAGCCGGCGGGTCGTCCGAGGCGTAGCTCGGGGCAGCGGGCAGGCTCGAGGTCCGGCGGAAGTCGAGGACGAGCAACGATTCGGCGGTGCGGCGGATCCAACCCACCAGGCCCTCGCGGCCGTCGTCCAGGGTGAACTCGCGGTTGTGGACGCGGTCGCCGTCGCGGATCCGAATCAGGGTGTGATAGGCCTCCCCCTGGAAAACGCCGAGCTGAAAGAAGTCCGCCGGGAGGAGGCGCGCCGTATGCACGAACGCTGCCTCCGCCACCTCGCTGGCGTCGTCCGGCGTGCCTGAGATCGCCTGGGCGAGGGCCGCCAGCGTCCGCAGCTCGGCCTCTCGCCTACGCTCGAGCCGGATCAGCAGAAGCAAGACCCCGCCGGCAGTCGACACCAGGATCAGGGCCAGCACGGCCGCCACGGTTGGGCCGAGCGAGGGCTGAAGCGCGGCCGAAACCAGGGTGATCACCGCCACTGAGGTTCAGACACCGGTGAACGTCCGGTTCTTCGTCAGGCGCAGGATGTTCTGGCGGCCCCGCCGCTCGTAGGAGATTGCGTCCATCACCCGACGGATGATCAGCAGCCCGCGCCCGCCGACACGCGCCTCCCCTAAGGAGGCGCTGGGGTCGACGGGGTAGCGGGTGGGATCGAAGGCCGGCGCGCTGTCGAGGATCTCGACGGTGAGGGCGCCGGGGGCGGCCTGGGCGGCGAGACGGATCTCGCCGCGGTCGCCCTGGTAGCCGTGCTGGATGATGTTCTCGACGGCTTCGCACACGGCCAGCTGGCAGGCGTGGCTGGTGCGGTCGTCGAAGCCGCTGCCGGCGGCGGCGTCTGCGACGAAATCACACACCCGCGAGAGGAAGGCGCGGTCGGCGTGCAAGGTCAGGCGGGGCCGGGGGCGCCGGGCGGGGCGCTTAGAAGGAGGCGACAGCTGCTTCGCGGTCCCCATAGGTCTTGAAGAGTACGTCCAGGCCGGCCAGGTCGATGGCGTCGGCGGCGCGCTGCGAAAGCTGGGCCAGGCGCAGATCGCCGCCGGACTTGCGCACAGCCTTGAGCGTGGTCACCAGGACGCGCAAGCCGGAAGAAGAGAGGAACTCCACGCCGGACAGGTCGAGGATCAGATTCGACTTCCCTTCCTCCAAGAGGCGCTTGAGGGCGGCCTCCAGGTCCCCGGCCGACAAAGAGTCGACACGGCCCTTGACCGATATGGCGGTGACGCGCTGGTAGACCTGAGTCTGAATCTCCACGGTTCCCCTCCTCCTCGGATCAGAAGGATCGGTCGGTCACGTATTGGCCGAGCTGGCGCAGGGCGGCGCGCTCGGGCCCATCCGGCATCCCTTCCAGTTGGGTCTCTCCGGCGGCGATGGCGTTGCGGGCTTCGGCCAGTGACCGCCCGATGGCGTCCGAGGCCCGGATCTCGGTCACCACGGCGTCCAGCTGGCTTTCCTTCAGGCTGCGGGTGCGGATAGCCCTCGCCAGCGAAGCCCCATCGGGATGGTGCTCGAGGTGAAGCAGGGTGGGCAACGTCAGCAGTCCGTTGCGCAGGTCGCTGGCCAGCGGCTTGCCCAACTGTGCTTCGTCGCCGGCGAAGTCCAGGACGTCATCGACGATCTGGAACGCCATGCCGACCTGGTAGCCGAAACGGCGCATGGCTTCGACGATCTCCTGGTTCGCCTGGCGCAGCAGGGCCGCCCCCATCGTCGCCAGCTCGAAGAGGGAGGCCGTCTTGGCGTAGATGCGGTCGAAGTAGTCCTGCCGGTCGTCGCCCGTTCGATCGCGAAAGAGCTGGATCACCTCGCCGTTGACGATGGTCATCAGGGTCCGCGCGAAATGCTCCATCAGAGGCATGGAACCGATGCCGGCCGCCAGATAGGCGGCGCGGGCGAAGAAGTAATCGCCGGTCAGCACGGTGGCGCCGGGGGTCAGATGAGCGTTAAGCGTCGGCAGGCCCCGCCGCAGCAGGGAACCGTCGATCAGATCGTCGTGCACCAGGGTGGCGGTGTGGAGCATCTCGATGGCGGCTGCCAACCCGATCGCCTTGTCCTCGTCGGTCCCGAGCAGGCGCGCCGTGAGCAGGATCAGCGTCGGCCGCAGGCGCTTGCCGCCCGAGGACAGCAGAAGATCGATGGCCTGGCCGAGCTGCGGATGATGCCGGTCGGGCGAGGACCGCATACGAGCTTCGACCAGCGGGATCCGGTCGCGCACAAGATCAAAGAAGGTCGTCGTTGTCGGTTCCATGATCCCAGCGAAAGAGGGCGGCGGCGTTATCCCACGTCGTGCGCCGTGTATCGGACGGCCGACGCTGCCAGATCTCGGCCAAGGCTTCGGCGATGAGCGCCACCCGGGCCGGCTCGTTTCGTTCACCGCGCCGCGGGTGGGGGCTCAGGTAGGGAGCGTCCGTCTCCAAGACGACCCTGTCGCGAGGCAGCCCGCCGGTGATGATACGCCGTCCTCCGGCGTTTGGGAAGGTGATCGGGCCGGCCACCCCGAGGTAGAAGCCGGCCTGCGTCGCGGTCGTGGCCGTCGCTTCATCGCTGGAGAAGGCGTGCAGCACGCCCGGATTGTCGCGCGCGGCGGCCCAAGGGAGGGCCTGTTCCAGCAGGTCGTCGGTGGCTTCCCGATTGTGGATGACGGCCGGCAGCCCGAGCTCGGAGGCGAGCTCCAGTTGTTCGGCAAAGGCCCGCCGCTGGACATCGCGCGGGCTTCGATCTCGATAGTAGTCGAGGCCGATCTCGCCGATCGCCACCACCTTGGGTGACTCGGCCAGCCGCCGCAAGCGGGCGCGGGCGTCCGGGTCATAGGACGAAGCGTAATGAGGGTGGATTCCCACAGCGGCGAAGATCCCGTCGTGGGCCTCGGCCAACTCGACGGCGCGCTCGCTCGTCTCGAGGTCGACCCCGGGGACGAGGATCCGCTCGACCCCCGCTTGGCGGGCGCGCAGCAGGACCTGGGCCAGGTCCGGGGCGAAGTCGTCTAGACACAGGTGGCAATGCGTATCGGCCAGAGGAGCCATTGCGGTCACGGCTTGAGCCCGAGCAGGCCCAGCCCTTGCTCCAGGATCGGCCGCACGCGCTCCTTCTTGGTCGTCTCGCAGTAGACGCGCACCAGCGGCTCCGTGCCCGAGAAGCGGATCAGCAGCCATCCGCCGTCTTCCAGTTCGAACTTGAACCCGTCCGCGGTGTTGAGCCCGGTCACGCGCAGCCCGCCGATCCGTTCCGGATGCTGGTGGCGCAGGCGAGCCTCGCCGTCACGTCGGTCTTCGGGCGGCAGGGCGCGATCGATCCGGTCGTAGTAGTGCTCGCCGACCACTTCGAACAAGGCCTGGACGAGCTCCGATGGCTTCTTTCCCAACCGCACCATCAGGTCGAGAAGGTACAGCCCGGCCAGAATCCCGTCGCGCTCCGGGACGTGGCCGCGGAAGGCGTAACCGCCGGACTCCTCGCCGCCGAGCAACGCATCGACCTCGACCATCTTCGGGGCGACGTACTTGAACCCGACAGCGGTCTCGTAGACGGGGACGCCGTAGCGCTCGCCGAGCTTCGTCAGCATCGACGTCGTCGAGAGCGTCTTGACGATCGGCCCGCGCTCGCCGCGCACCTCGAGGAAGTAGTACGCCAGCAGGCCATACACGCGCAGCTGGTCGACGAAGTCGCCGTGTTCGTCGCCCAATCCGACGCGGTCGGCATCGCCGTCGGTGATCAGGACGGCGTCCGCCGAGTGTTCACGACCAACCTTCAGGCCGGCATCGATGTTGGGTGGGATCGGCTCCGGCCGTTCCATCTCGGGGAAGATCGGATTGCGGTCGGCGTGGACCTCGAGGATCTCGGTTCGGCCGCCGCCGACCAGCTGCGCCAGCCAGCCGGCTCCGTTCCCCCACATCGAGTCGACGACGACACGCAGGCCGGCCTGGCGCAAGCGTGCCACGTCGACCAAGCGTTCGAGCTGCGCCCGGTAGGCTGGCGCCGGGTCGAAGACTTCGATCCGCCCGGCGGCTTTGCCCGCTTCGAGGGTCCTCCGTGGGACCTGCGTCCCCTCCGCCGGAATGGCCGCCTCGATCGCCTGCAGGCCTTCGGGAGGCACGGCGCCGCCCGTGGCGTTGCGCACCTTGAAGCCGTTGTCCGTGGCCGGATTGTGGGAGGCCGTGATGTTGACCGCGCCGATTGCGTGGTGGTGCAGGACCGAGTAGGCGATGGCCGGGGTGGGGGTGGCCGTGTTGGTAAGCAGGACGTGGAATCCGTCTCCCGCAAGCACTTCGGCGGCGGCGGCGGCGAAATGCTCCGAGGCGAAGCGGCGGTCATACCCGACGACGACCGGACCCCCATCGCCGCCGGACTGCTGCAGGAATACGGCAAAGCCGTGCGCGCAACGGCGCACCGCGGCGAAGGTGAAGTCCTCCCCAATCCGGCCGCGCCATCCATCGGTGCCGAACCGGATGGGCCCGTTCGACATCCTGCCTCCACTTCGAAGGGAAGATCTCCCGGACAAGAATCCGGCCAGGGAGACCGCATCCTGGCCGTCGGGATGCCGAAACCGCCTCGGCGAGGGAATTATACCTTAGGAGCTCTGAACCTCTTCCAGAAGGACCTGCGAGCTCGTGGGCGATTCCCGGCGCCATGCTTGCGCGGGGGTGACTGAGGAGTCCGGCCTTCCCGCGCAGGTCATGACACCCGAAGCGGAGCGGTGCGGGAATCCAGGGCCCCGACTCTGGACCCCCGCTTGCCCTTCGCGTTGCGAAGCGCTATTCGCGGGGGTGACAGTGGAAACTCCGTCATTTCAGCGAAAGTCGAAGATACGCTAAGCCCAGCGGAGCGGTGCGGGAAGCCAGGGAGAGTGAGGCGGTATGGTTGGCCCCCTCGCGCGGGTCGGAAACCACGCGATGGGCCTTGCCGGCGAATCGGCGACGTGGTAGACTTCGCCCGTTGCCACGCCGCCTCATGCGGCGTGCTTTCCGCTCCCCGCTAGGACCGCCAGGCGATGGACGGGGGGCTATCCCGAGGAAAGGAGCGTATCGCATGCGCAACTACGAAGTCGCGTACATCGCCGATCCGGAGCTGGACGAGGCCGCCCAGGCGGCGCTGGATGAGCGGGTTGCCGGTTGGATCACGGCCGCCGGCGGCCAGACGGTCCAGGTCGATCGGTGGGGGAAGCGGCGGATGGCCTACCCCATCAAGAAGCGGCTCGACGGGGTTTACGTCTTCGTCAAAGCCCAGCTGCCGCCGCGGGCCACCGTGAACGTGGAGCGAGAGATGCGGTTGCAGGAGAGCATCTTGCGCTTCATGATCATCGCCCTGCCCGAAGGCTGAGTCTCCCCCAATGAGTCGCGGTCTCAACCGGGTGATGCTGATCGGTCACCTCGGGCGCGATCCGGAGAGGCGCACGACGCCCTCCGGACGTCCGGTGACGACCTTCAGTCTGGCGACCTCGCGGGCCTGGCATTCCCTGGACGGCGACCGGCACGAAGAGACCGAGAGTGGTTCACCATCGTGGCCCGGGGGAGCCTGGCCGAGATCTGCCAGGAGCACCTGTGCAAGGGTCAACGTGTCTTCGTGGAGGGCCGCCTGCAGACCCGGCGCTGGGATGACGCCGAGGACAGGAAGCATCCATCGGTCGAGATCGTCGCCCGCGAGATGATCATCCTGGGCGATCCGCAAGAGGCGCCGGCCGCGGCCGGCGAGGAAGAACCTTTCAGCGAATAGCCGGCCGCCGAGGCCTGACGCGGCGACGAGCAAGGAGAACCGACGTTGAGCGACCAAGACGAACGCGAGCCGATGTCTTCCGGCGACGAACGCGGCGAGGGCGGACGGCGGCGCTTTGTGCGCCGCATCCGCGTCTGCCAGTTCTGCGCCGAGAGGGCGAAGTCGATCGACTACAAGGCGGGGGAGCTGCTCAAGCGTTTCACCGCGGAGAACGGCCGAATCCGCTCGCGGCGCGAGACGGGCACCTGCGCCCGCCACCAGCGCATACTGGCGACGGCGGTGAAGCGCGCCCGACATCTGGCCCTGCTTCCGTTCCGCGCCGAGCGCATCCGCTAGCCCCCCCGGCCGAGCGATGCCCAAGGAGAAGGCCCCGCCCCGAGTCACGCGCAAGCACCTGGCGCGCGCCCAGCGCGAGCGCCTGGTCTCGCGCATCCTGCTGATCGGGGTCGGCCTGGCCCTGACGGCGGTGGTGGCCGTCATCGGGTACGGCATCGTCGAACAGGAAATCCTCCTGCCGCGCCGCCCGGCCGCCACGGTCAACGGGGACGAGCTCTCGCGCGACGAGCTCGGCGCGCGGACGGCGCTGGCCCAGGCGGACCTGCTGCAGCAGCGGCGATCGGCCGAGCAGATGCTGTCATTTTTCGTCGACAGCCCGGAAGCCCAGCAATCCCTGCAGCAGCAGATCTCGCAGATCAATGCCCAACTCAACGATCCGAACTACATGGCGGCGCAAACGCTGCAGAGTCTGATCGGCGCCCGTCTGATCCGGCGCGAAGCGGAGCGCCGCGGTGTCACCGTTACCGAGGACGACATCCAGCGGGCGATCGAAGAGGCCTTCGGCTTCTATGCCGGCGGGACGCCGACACCCGCCCCAACGCTGACGATCGATGCGACCCTCGTGGCCCAGTCCACCTCCACGGCGACTCCGGCGGGCACGCCGACGGTGGTCGCGACCCCGTCCTCGGCCGCTTCGCCGACGGCCCTGGCAGCCGCCACCGCCGGCCCCAGCCCGACGCCGCGCCCCACGGCGACGGCCTACACGCGGGAGGGCTTCGACGGCGAGTGGCAGCAGTATCTCGATGACTTTCAGTCCTCCCTGGGCGTCGGGGAGTCCTACGTGCGCGACCGATTCGCCGAGAACCTCTACCGCGACCGGCTGCGCGAGACCTTCCGCGGGACCGTGCCGCGCGACGAGGACCAGGTGTGGGCTAAACACATCCTGGTGCCGGATCAAGGCGTGGCGCACGCGTTGCTCAGCCGGCTGCGGCAGGGCGAAGCCTGGGATGCCCTGGCGGCAGCCTCCTCCCTCGACACCACCAATAAGGACCGCGGCGGGGACCTGGGCTGGTTCTCACGCGGGGCGATGGTCGATGCCTTCGAGAGCGCCGCCTTCGATGGGGAGGTGGACGAGATCGTCGGCCCGGTCCAGACCTCCTTCGGCTGGCATCTGATCCTGATCGTCGATCACGCCCAGCGGAAGATCGACGCCGCTGCCTACGAAGCCGCCCTCGACCAGGCTCTCGCCACCTGGCTGGCCTCCGCCCTGGAACAAGCCAAGCTGGTCTTCGATCCCGCGCTCGTCGCTCCAACCGCGGTGGTGACCGCCTCCTCTACGCCGGCGACCTCAACGCCGGCTGGCTCAGCCACCCCCTAGCCTTCACCCGATGACGCTCGGTCTTTCGCTTCCCTAGTCTCCGGGGGCCGCCGTGGCGCGCCCTTGATGGCCCCTGTGTGGCTGGCTATACTGAATCGGGGTGGCAGCCGCATGGAACTCGAGGATCTCCTCAAGAAACTACCGGAGACGTCCTCCCCCGCCGATCGCGAGCAGGTCGCCCGCGCCTACAAGGCGGCCGAGCGCGCCCACGCCGGCCAGAAGCGGCTGTCCGGTGAGAAGTACGTCCAGCACTGCCTGGCGGTGGCCGACATCCTGGCCGACCTCAACGCCCCGCCGCCCGTCCTGGCCGCCGGCCTTCTGCACGACACCGTCGAAGACACCTCGGTATCGTTGGACGACATCCGGCGCGACTTTGGCCCGGAGGTGGCCACGCTCGTCGATGGTGTGACCAAGCTGGACGAACTTCCCCGCGTCAGCCGGGGCGCCTCCCGCACGAAGGTCGACACGCAGAAGGCCGAGCTGGCCAAGGAAACCCTGCGCAAGACCTTCCTGGCGATGGGCGACGACGTGCGGGTGGTGGTGATCAAGCTGGCGGACCGCCTGCATAACATGCGCACGCTGTCCTATCTGCCTGCCGAGAAACGCCAGCGCATTGCCATGGAGACGCTCGAGATCTTCGCGCCCTTGGCCAACCGCCTCGGCATCTGGCAGATGAAGTGGGAGTTGGAAGACCTGTCGTTCCGCTACGTCTTCCCGGAAAAGTACAAGGAGATCGCCGGCCTGGTGGCCTCCCGGCGCGCCGACCGCCAGCACGACATGGAGACCATCACCGGCCGGCTGCGCGAGAAGCTGGGCAAGGCCGGGATCGAGACCGAGGTCAAAGGACGGCCGAAGCACCTGTATTCCATCTACCGCAAGATGGAGCGCAAGGAAGTCCCCTTCGAGATGGTCTACGACGTGCGCGCCGTGCGGGTGCTGGTGGCCACCGAGTCGGATTGCTACCTGGCCCTGGGGGTCATCCACGGCCTGTGGAAGCCGATCCCCGGAGCCTTCGACGACTACATCGCCACGCCCAAGGACAACTTCTACCAGTCGCTGCACACGGCGGTCGTCTTCGACGACCGGCGCACTGTCGAGGTGCAGATCCGTACGCGAGCGATGGACGAGGACGCCGAATTCGGCATCGCCGCGCACTGGCGCTACAAGGAGGGCCGCCAACGTGACCGCGTCTTCGAGCAGCGCATCAACTGGCTGCGCCGGCTGATGGAGTGGCGCCAGGACGTGGACAACGCCACCGACTTCGTCGACGCCATGAAGTCGGAAGTCTTCAACGACCGGGTGTACGTCTTCACGCCGCGCGGCGACATCATCGACCTGCCGGCCGGGTCGACTCCGATCGATTTCGCCTACCACATCCACACCGACATCGGCCACCGCTGCCGCGGGGCGAAGGTCAACGGCCGGCTGGTCAGCCTGGATGCCAAGCTCCAGACCGGGCAGGCGGTCGAGATCCTGACGGCCAAGCGCGGCGGCCCGAGCCGGGATTGGCTTAACCCGAGCCTGGAGATGGTCAAGACCCAGCGGACGATCAGCAAGATTCGGCAGTGGTTCAAACGCGAAGACCGCGAGCAGAACATGAGCCACGGCCGCCAGTTGCTTGAGCGCGAGCTGCGGCGGCTGGGGCTGGAGGGCGTCTCCTACGAGCAGATCGCCCGCGACCTGGACTACGGCCAGGTGGACGACTTGCTGGCGGCGATCGGCTGCGGCGATCTTAACCTGGGAAAGGTCGTCTCAGGCCTGGCCGAGGCCAAGCTGCCCGAGATGGACCTGCCGAGGCCGCTCGATGTCGAGGCCCGCGGGGGACGTCTGGCGCCGGAAGCGGTCAGCATCCTGGGCGTCTCCGGGCTGCTGACGAATATCGCCCGTTGCTGCAAGCCGGTGCCCGGCGACCCGATTGTTGGGTATATCACCCGCGGCCGCGGGGCGACGATCCACCGCCGCGACTGCCCGAACATGCTCCGCATCCGCGACAAGGAACGGTTGGTGCAGGTCGCGTGGGGGCAGGCGCGCGAGACTTATCCGGTCTCGGTCCGCATCCGGGCCTACGATCGGGACGGTTTGATGCGCGATGTATCGACCCTGGTCGCCAACGAGGGCATCAGCATGTCGTCGATCCATGTCTCGACCAAGAGCAGTCTGGCGATCTTCGACCTGGTGATGGGGGTGACCGATCTTACGCAACTCAGCCGGGTTCTCAATCGGCTTGAGGCGCTGCCGAACGTGCTGGAGGCGAGGCGGCTGCGCCCGGGATAGGCTTACGCTTTCCAGCTTCTGCGCATAGCCACATAGGGCACTAACGCGTGGCGGTGGTCGAGCAGGGGCGAGGAGCCGATTTGGAGGGCATGTATCGGCGTGCGCCCCGAGTTGTCGAGGCGACCGCCGAGCCTCCACGAATACCCTGCGCCCTTCGGAATCGGGTTGCCCGCCGGGGCCGAAACACACCCTTGATTCGCAAGTGGGGCAGGGTACAATCCGTCGCCCCGGTCTCCCCGGGCCAATCGTTTATCGAGGGTGCTTCGACCACGTGGCCTCCGCAATCGAAAACGCGAACAAGAGAGACGGCGCTTGGATCGCCGCTATCGTTCTGGCCCTCATCGGGCTGGCCGATTCGATCTACCTCTCGTGGATCAAGCTGGCGAACCAGACGGCCAGCTGCGGCCTGATTGGAGACTGCGAGACGGTCAATAACAGTCGTTACGCCGTGATCGGGGGTGTGCCGATTGCGGTGATCGGCGTCGCCGGCTACCTGCTGATCCTGCTTCTGCTCCTCCTCGACCGGCCGGGCGGGGCGGAAAAGGACGCGCTCCGTTTTGCCTTTTTCGGGGTTACACTCGCCGGGACGGTCTACTCGGCCTATCTGACGTACCTGGAGCTCTTTGTTCTCCATGCGATCTGCCCCTTGTGTGTGCTGTCGGCGCTGGTGATGGTTGGGTTGTTCGTGCTGTCGCTCACCCGCCTGAGGCTGTGGGCCTAGCCCCTCGACGGAGGATCGGCAGATGCCCCGGATCCGCTGCCGCTATGTCGACTGCGTCTTCCTGGAAGACGGCTATTGCGGTGCCGCCGCCGTGGAGATCGACCCCGACGAAGGCTGCCTGACCTACTCCCGTATCGAAGACGTCCCGACCCAGGAGACCTGGGACGAAGAGGAGATGGACGAGATCTGGGAGGAAGAGGAAGAGGCGCTGTACGAGGAAGAGGAAGAAGAGGAAGCGGAAGCGGGCGACGACGAGGACGGTTGACGCCGCTTTTCCTTCCGTGCCGATCTAACCCAAACCCGTTTTCCGCAGGAAAACGGGTTTGTCTATTCCGGGATCACTTGCCGGCGGTCGTTTTCACCCGCTGCTCCAGCGTGCGCGCCAGGATGTCGTCCTGTGCCTGCCGCGATTTTCTCCCAGACGCGGCAGCCTTGGCCGGGGAGGTCTCGGATAGAGCCGCCGCCTCCATCGCTTGGCGCAGGGCGATCTCCATCGCCGTCTCCGGCGGCGGTTCGGCCGTCTCTTCCTCGATCTCCGCCACCTGTGCCCCCTTCATGCTCAGGCGGATCTGCTTCTTCTTGCGATCGGCCTCCAGCACGACGACTTCGACCGAGTCCCCGACCTTCACCACGTCTTGCGGGCGGGCGACGTAGTCCTCGCCCATTTCACTGACATGCACCAAGCCCGAGCGCTCGGCGCCAATATCGACGAAGGCTCCATAGCGCTCGAGCGAGACGACCTTGCCGACGGCGCGCACGCCGGGGCGCAGGTTGTGCCACTCGAACGCAAGCGGGCGGATCATCGTCAGGTCGAGGCGGCCGAGCGTCTCGTCGACGCGCTCCACCCACACTTCGACCTGCTGCCCGACCTGGACGACCTCCTCCACCCGGTTGACCCGCCCGCGCTTCAAGCGGGAGATGTGCACCAACCCCTCGGTGCCGACGCCGACATCGACCATCGCGCCGGATAGCTCAAGACGGGTGACACGCCCGGTGAGCGGCATGCCGGGCTTGAGGTCCTTCAGCGAGGTCGGGTTGGGGCGCGGGGTCTCCACAGGGCTGGCGTTCTCCTCTTCGGCTGGGAATGGGGCTGACATTCTAACACGCCGCGCCGGACGTCAGCTGCCGGCGGCGCGGCGGGCGACGAGGTACCAGTCGGTGATGCCGGCCAGGCGATCGCTCGGGTCGACCAGCGGGCCGATGCTCACGCCCTGCACGCGGCTGTCGACGGCGTAGTTGTAGATCGGGTGGTACAGGAAGAGCGCCGGGACCTGGTCGCGAAAACGGTGCTGGAAACTGCGGTAGTACTCGGCCCGCTTGGCGATGTCGGGCGTGGTGCGTGCCCGCTCCAGCCAGATGCTGGAGTTGCGATCGTCGAAACCGGTGTAGTTCTGTCCTCCCTCGATCTGCGTGTCGTGCCAGAAAGGATAGGGGTCCGGGTCGGGAAAGGGGGCGTAGTCGATCTCCGTCAGGAGCGCCTGGTAGGCGCCGGCCTGCAGGTGGTCGGGGATCAGGCTCTGCGGATCGACCGCCTGGAGTTCGGTCTGGACGCCGATCGCCTTCCAGCTC
>CAYUWF010000056.1:0-12153 GCA_964448245.1 uncultured Anaerolineaceae bacterium
GGGACCCGTCGCCTCCCATCCGGGACGCAGGGAGATACGTCACGGCCGACCTGCATGACCACCTCCGCCGGCTCGAAGTCGTTGGCCTGATCCGCGCCCTGCAGCCTTCGGCGGACTTCGAGTACTTGTTCCGCCATGCGCTGACGCACGAGGCCGCCTACGCCTCACTCACCCGGCGGCAGCGGGTCGATCTCCACGGGGCCATCGGCGATATCCTCGAGCGGCTCTACCCCGAGCGGCACGAAGAGCTGGCCGATATCCTGGCCTATCACTTCGGCCTCGCCGGCCAGACCGCCCGGGCGGCGCAGTACTCGCTAACCGCCGCCCGCCGCGCCGCCGCCACCTACGCCTACGATGAAGCTATCCTGCATCTGCGGCGCGCCATCGAGATCGTCGGCGACGACGGACCGCCGCCCACCCGCCTGGCGCTATGGGAAGCCTTGGGCGATATCTGCGCGTTGATGCACCAGGGACCGCGGGCCATCGAAGCCTTCCAGAACGCGCTCCAAGCCTGGCGCCTGGCGGCGACGGAGGAGGTTGACGCTGTCCGCCTGCATCGCAAGGTCGTCCAGACCGGGGCCGAAACGAAGTACGCCGTCGGGCGCGAGGGCTTCCGCGCCCTGCGCGCCGCCATGCAGGCCTCCGAGGCCAGCCTGGAGGAGACGCTGGAGAAGGTCCGCCAGCAGCCTCCCCATCCGGAGATCGTGCGTCTTTTGGCCGTCCTCTCCACCGCCGCCTGGCGCATGCGCACGCCCCCCGAGTGGACGACGGCGCGCGGCTACGCCGAGGACGCGGTGCACATGGCCGAGGTCCTGGCGGCGCCCGTGGAACTCTCGGTGGCTCTCGAGGCGCTGACCTCAGCCACCTTCGGGCAGGGGATGCTCCTCGAATCGCGTGAGGCGGCGCTGCGCCGGCTGGCGGTGACGCGCCAGCCGGGCTTCCCCGATGAGCGTGAAACCCTCGACGCGCTGCGCGGAGCTGGGGCCGCGCGGATATACCTGGGTGAGTACGACCAGGCGATCCCGCTCCTGCTCGAGGCCGAGCACATCGCCAGCCGCGTGCAAGCCGTCGACCAGGTGTTCAACGCGCTCGCTCTGCTGACCCAGTGCTGGCTTCGCCTCGACCGCTGGGATGAGATCCGGGCGCGCCGGGACGTATGGGAGGACTTGGAGAGGCAGTATCCCCAGGAACGCACCGGCCCCCTCTGCTGGCCGATCGGCCTGCGGGCGGTTGTCGAAACGCTCAGCGGCGATGCGGCGGCCGGGGCCCGCCTGCGCGACCAATCGCTAGCCATCATGGTCACCACCTTCGGGAAGACCGACTGGCTGCGCAATGCGCACTACTGAGCGGCGCTGCCGCGCATGGCAGAGGGCGAGTTCGCCCTCGTTCGGGAGCACCTCGATCAAGCGGTTCGCGGACCGAACGATCCTGTCCGCTGGGGATCGGCCGTCACCGACCTCGATTTCAACGTTCTGTACGCCGACGCCGCGGCGCGGGCGCGTGACGCCGAGGCGCTGAAGCGATTTGTCCCGCTGGCCGAGCAGGGAGCGGAGCACTTCGGGCACCGGTTGTACCAGGGCATCGCCCAACGCGCCCGCGGCGTCTCGGCTCTCCTCGCCGATCAAGCGGCCGAAGCCGTCGCCTACGAAAACCAGGCTTTGGCGATCTTTGAAAATCTCGGCACGCGCTACCAGATCGGCCTGACGCTCAGCGAACGCGCCAGGGCCTTTTTCTCTTTGGGCGATCCGGCGTCGGCCCGAGCCGATTGGAACCTTGCGGCCGCCCTGTTCGATGCTCTGGGCGCCCTCCCGGCCGCCCGTCAGGCCCGCGACTCTCTGGCGGCCCTGGAGGACGGCGGCGCCTAAGGGGCAGGGAACGCCAGTGGGCTCTGGTCGCCGTCGCGGTTCTGCCGCAGAGCGACTTCGTAGCGAACGTGGGGGAAGGCGACCCCGGCCTGGCGCAGGCGGCGATAGGCCTCCCGCCGCACCTGGCCCTCCACGCGCGATTGCCGTTCGAAGTGCTCCAGCTCGATATTGTCGACGTAGAACACCATGCGGAACAGGTAGCCGCCGTCGTTCACCCCGCCGAAGCTGGCCGACGGGCACTTCCAGGCGGGCGTCGGCTGCTTGTACTCGGCCGTCATCCAGGAAGCGACGCGCAGCACCGCCTCGTCCAGGCGACGCTCGATCGACAAGCGGTCGGCCAAGATTCTCCCCACTCCATCCATCCGCCGCAGCAGGCCGACGATGCGTGGCGCCCAGAAGAGGCGGAGCTTGCGGTCATCTTCGCCGCGCATCAGGTCCGGGTCGGCGGCCCAGACATTGACCCACTGCCATGTTCGCCGCGCCAGCGACTCCGGATCCAACTCTCCGACGACCTCGTCCAGGAAGGCGTCCAGGTCGAGACTGAAGGCGTCAAGCCGTTCCTCGAAGTCGGCTATCTGGCCGGCGCGCACCGCCACCGGCTGATAGCGCTGGCGCAGATCCGCCCGTTCGGCGTCGGTTAACCCCCGCTGTTCGACCTGGCGGATCGCCAGACTCAAATCGTACAGGTCATCCAGCGTTTGCCGCACGCGCACATCGACGAGGGCCCCGGCCTGCAGGCGCGCCGCCCCATGGCTCCGCTTCTCGGGCGACAGGGTCTCGAAGGCGTCGAGGCGCGCCAGTTTGGTCTCGATTGACCCGAGCAGATCGGGGTGTCCGTCCACCACTTCGGCCAGCAGGCCGCGCAGCCGCTCGACATCGGCGTCCGGGCCGACCCGCACCGGCACGACTGAGACCAGCTCGGGCGTCGGCTGCATCAGGTTGACCAGGCGCTCGTTGGCCAGCTTGCTATTGGGCATGTAGACCACGGCGTGCTGCCCGATGTCGTACAGCTGCGTCACGCGCAGGCCGATCTTCATCACCTGGCAGACCGTCCCGTCTTCGAGCCGGACCAGATCGCCATAGCGGAAGGGCGTATCGACCAGCAGGGCGATGCCGCTGAAGATGTTCGATAGAATATCCTGCAGCGCGAAAGCCATGATGAAGGCCGCGCCTCCGAGGGCCACCAGCACCGCCGAGAGGTCCAGCCCCAGGTTCTGGATCATGACCGCCCCGGCGACGACGAAAATCGCCAGAGGGACGAACTGATTGATGATCGGCACCAGGACGTCGTCCACCCGCGAATCGCTGCGGCGGGCGAACGCCGTGGCATAGTGCATGGCGACTTCTTTGAACAGGCGCCAGATCCAGTACGCGGCGACGCCCACCGCCGCCGCCGTCAACCAGCGCTGTAGTTTCTCCAGGTTGGCGTCGGTCACGCGCAGGCTGTCGAGCGAGGAAATCAGGCCCAGGATCAGCACCAGCAGCACGATCGGCCGACGGCTGACGTCGATCACCACATCCTCGACCTCGCTGTCGGTCCGTCGGGCGAGGGCCTTGATCAGGCGCAGCACCAGGAATTGCAGCAGGAACGCCACGATCAGCCAGAAGACGAGAGTCGCCGCCGCCGAACCCAGGGGGTTGGCCAGGAATTGCAGCTGCGGAGGAAGGGGCAGCTGCCAGAGCCAGATCCGGATCATCGCTCGCCTCCTTTGGCGTGGACGTGAGAATCGTCCAGGATGGGGGTCTTCTCGAGGAACCCCACCAAGAATCGCGCCACGTCCTCGGGCTGCTCCAGCATCACCATATGCCCGGCCCCCTCGACGCGCTCCAGGCACGCGCCGGCGATGCCCGCTTGCAGCTCCTCGCTCAACCGCGGCGGGGTCATGCGGTCACTCGTCCCGACGATGATCAACGTCGGCAGGCGGATCTCCGCCAGCCGCGCCGAGACGTCGAAGGCCTGGCAGGCGCGCAGATCACACGCTAGGATGGTCGGACCGGTCTCGATCATGCGCGCCCTGGCCAGCTCGACCAGACGGGGCTCGGCCTGCGGCGCGAACGACCATTGCAGAATCTGCTCGACAATGGCGGCGAACGATTCCGGGCGACCGGCGTTCTCGAGCAGCGTCGGATTAATCCTCAAGCGCGCCCCGGCTCCGAGGAGGACCAGGCCGGCGAGCGTCGACGGCGCGCGCAGGGCCGAAGCCAGCGCCACCGCCGACCCCATCGAGTGGCCGACGAGCACCGGCCGAGGCACGGCCGCCACCTCGCGCCACGCCCCCAGCCGCCCGGCGTACCCATCGATACTGGTCTCGTCCTCTGTCGGAGACTGGCCGTGGCCTGGCAGGTCGACGGCCAGCGTGTGCCTGGCTGCCAGGCGGCGCAGCGCGGGCGGCCAGTGCAGACGGCTGCCCCCGGCCCCGTGGATAAAGACGAGCGGCGGACCCTGGTTCCCGCCGCCATGTTCTTCATAGTGCAATCCGGCTGCCTGAGGCAACGTCAGACCCGGTTCGCCAGCCAGCGCTCCACCATCATGCCCGCCGCCGCGCCCTGCCCGACCGAGGTCGCCACCTGGCGGTAGACCGGGTCCTGGACTTCGCCGGCGGCGAAGATCCCTTCGACGCTCGTCATCGTCTTGGCGTCGGTCCGCAGGTAGCCGTGGTCGTCCATCGCCAGCTGCCCGCGGAAGACATCGGTGTTCGGGAAATGGCCGATATAGATGAATACCCCGTCGGCCGGCGTGTGTTCGGTGGCTCCCGTCTTGAGGTTGCGCAGGCGGACGGCTTCCACTTTCCCATTGCCGACGATCTCCTCGACGACGGTGTCCCAGACGAAGCTCATCTTCTCGTTGGCCAGCGCTCGGCGTTTGAGCGTCTCCCCGGCGCGCAGCGCGTCGCGGCGATGGACCACCCGCACCTGCGTGGCGAAGCGGGTCAGAAACAGGCCTTCCTCCAGCGCGCTGTCCCCTCCGCCGACGACGACGACCTTCTTGTCGCGGAAGAAGAAGCCGTCGCACGTGGCGCAAAACGAGACGCCCTTGCCGACCATCTGCTCCTCGCCGGGCACGCCCAGCCGGCGCGGCGAGGCGCCGGTGGCGATCACCACCGCCTCGGCTTCGTACTGTTCGCTGTAGGTCTTCAGTCGAAAGGGCGGGCCTTTGGCGAAATCGACTTCGACGACTTCGTCGACGATCAGCCGCGCCCCGAATCGCTCGGCCTGCTTCTGCATGCGCTCGACGAGCTCGGGGCCGGTGCTGCCCTCGGGGAAGCCCGGGTAGTTTTCCACCTCATAGGTGATCGAGATCTGTCCCCCGAGCTGGCTGCCGGAGATGACGACCGGCTCGAGGTTGGCGCGCGCCGTGTACAACGCCGCCGTCAGCCCGGCCGGGCCCGAACCCAGGATGATCACTCGCTCTTTCGTCATCGCCTTTATCTCAACCGCCCCACCGGTGCGCTTCGACGGAGCTTGCCCTCCCGAAGGACACTGATACGGTGTCAGCAGAGCTGAAGGGCTCACGCTTCGACGGAGCTTGCCCTCCCGAAGGACACCGATACGGTGTCAGCAGAGCCAAAGGGCTCACGCTTCGACTACGCTCAGCGCGCCGGAGGGTTCACCAACGCGTCGGCCAGCCCACCGATCGTTTGCTTCAGCCACCACAGAGGCGCCCGGGTGCGGACCTGCCCACGCCCGTCGATCCACGGCCGCCGACACGGATCATCGGGGTCGCCCGGCCGGCAGGTGAGACGTTCCTGTCCGCAGCGCGGGCACGGCCCCGGGGAGTCCCCCGCGAGCAGGCATCGCGCGCACAAGTAAACCTGATCCATGGCGTCCCTGCGACCGATTGTACCTCGACGACCCGCGGGATCGCCGTCGGCCGACTGTCCCGGCTACGTGGGAGGTCCGGAGTCCGCCGTCGCCCGTAGCAACATGGCCTGCGCCGCCGCCTGCGTGGCGATGACCAGCCACAAGTTGTACGTCAGAGCGAAGAGGATGGCCGAGACACCGAGCCGCACGAGCCCCGACCCAACGTGAGGCGGTGTGCCGCGAGTGGGGCGGCCGTCCCGCATGAGCCCCTCCAGGCCGCCGAGGATGAATCCGATCAACTGGGCCCCGGCCGGAGCTGGCATGGCGGCCGCACCCGCCCCGCGGTAGAAGGCCCAACGCGGCTCGTCGAAGAGGGCAAGCCACGACCGATCGGGGTTATACCAGGTCTGCGCCAGGCGCTTGATCGGAGAGAAGCGAAGGCTAAGCGCCAATCCCGCCAGGAGCGCCGCGCAGATCGTCACACCCCGCAGCCAATCGATCGCGCTGAAACCGGAGAGGCCGCAATCGCGCCCGATGACCGCCCCGGTGACCCAGGCGCCGTAAAGAGGAAGGACCCCATAGGCCGCCTGGGTCCAGAACGCGAGCTCCGGCTCCCAGCCCGCCAGACGCTCTGCCACCCGTCGGTGGATCTCACGCGCTGCGGGCGGCGCCGCCAATGTCAGGGCGACCCAGAGCCAGAGGAAACCATACGTCATCGGGGCGCTGCCAGGATCCGATGGAGTGCATTGGGAGAACCGCAGGGCCCCCACCCCTTGCCCCTCCCCCTGAAAGGTGCGGCCTTCGCAGTCGTAGCCCTCGCCAGGGGGAGGGGAGGAGTTTTCTGAAGGAAGGGGGGAGCTTCGCTCCCCCCTTCCTCCAAGCTATCACCCCCCTCTCCGCCACGTGCCCGAGCCGACCATGGCGCCTCCCGGCGGAGAGGGGGATAGGGGGTGAGGCCGGAGATACGCACTAGCCTTTCTCGCCTAATCCGGGCGCGATGGGTCAGAGTCGACCGTGAGCGGCACGGTGAGCCGCACCTTCGTGCCGCGGCCCTCGGCCGAGTCCACGGAGAGCATTCCGCCCAGCAGCTCGGTCCGCTCGCGCATACTGACCATCCCCAGGCTCCCGCGCTGCGCGTACGAGGCGTCGACCGCGCCGACGTTGAAGCCGACGCCGTCATCCTCGACTTCCATCACCAACGCGCCGCCTTCCCGCCGCATGCGCACCCAGATGTGTTCGGCCTCGGCGTGTTTGCGGGCGTTGTTGACGGCCTCCTCGGCGACGAAGAAGACCAGTCCCTGGCGGCCCGTTTCCAGGCCGTCGACGGCATCGCCCTCGATCTCCAGCACGATCTCGTGCCCGGTCAGGTTGCCGGTCTTGTCGACCAACTGTTGCAGCGCGCTCACCAGCCCCTGCGACTCCAGGATCAACGGCCGCAGGGTGAAGAGCATGTGCCGCACCTCGCGCGTCGTCCGGCGGGCGAGATCCTCGGCGCGGCCTATCTCCACTTCGGCGGCGCCGACATCGCGGGCCAGCAGCCTTCGGGCGAAGCTGGCCCGCATGGCGATCGTCGCCAGCGACTGCGTTGGACCGTCGTGCAGATCGCGCGCCAGCCGCCGTCGGGCCTCCTCCTGCAGCTCCTGGATGCGATCACGTTCACTGCTCAGGTCCTGGAAGCGACGCGCGTTGTGCAGGGCGACCATCGTCTGTTCGGCCAGGCCGCCCAGCAGCGCGGCCTGCGAATCACCGAAGACGCCCGGCGCTGGGTGGCCGAAGAGCATGACCCCGACGGTCTCGCCGGCGTGGACCAGCGGGGCAGCCAGCAGCGAGCGACAGCCATGCAGCCCTGCCAGGCGCGCTAATTCATGATCGGCGCCGACCCCCCGCCAACGGATCGGGGCACCGCCGGCGATCGACTCGCCGATCAGTCCGGCGTCGACCCGGAAATCGAGCCGCCAGTCGCCGGCCGGCAGCCCCCGCCCGGACACGATGCGCGCCCGGTCGCCGGCGAGCAGCAACAACATGCCAACCAGCAGATCAGGCCTGTCGTCCGGATCGACCAACGCATCGGAAGCGATCTCGAGGGCCAGGTCGAGGACCCGTTCGTGGTCGAGCGTGACGTTCAACTGGCCGGCGGCCTGGAAGAAACGAGCGAGCTGCTGGCGTTCTCGCCGACGCGCTTCGCGCAGCTCGACCCCCTGCTCGTTTCCGGCTTCGATGGCCTGGAGGCGAACCTGCGCCGCCGGCCAGAGCAGGGCCGCACCGCAGAGCAGGACGGCCCCGGCCAGCGCCAGCGCACCAGCCACGGCCCGGGGCCCGGCCGGATCGAGCCCGGCGACGACGATCGCCCCCGCGGCAGCGGTCAGCGCCCCTGTCGCCAGCGCGCCGCGCTGTCCGTCGAGGAGAGCCACCCCGATGGCGCCGATCAGCACCGTCCACCACAAGGGGCTGACGACGCCGCCGGACAGCGCTAGGGCGCAAATGGCCAGCGCCGAGTCGACGGCGGCGGCGACATACACCACCCGCCGCGAGTTCGCCCCGGCCACGCGGGCCAGGGTCATCGCCAGGGCGAAGCCGGTCCAGCCGAGGCTGAGGATGATCAGCGGCTGCGACAGCCTCCCCGCCAGCCCGGCGACGAGCGGCAGCGCGCCCAGCCATAGCCAGCGCTGGCTGATGGCGATCCAGCCGAGCGGAGTGAGGGGAGGCCAGCTGCGGGGGGACTCCATAGTCGGACCCATCATGCCACGGCGGCGGGAGGCAAGCCGCCTCAGGTCAGCTGAAGCCGGGGAACTGAGTCAGGACGGCCTCGATGGTGGCGGCCTCCGGCCCGAGCAGCCAGAGCGTCTCGCGTCCGGCGCGGTACAGACACGACCGCTGCGCGTTCGCTTCCCAACACTCACCCCGAGCGGCGTCGACCTGATTGCCGCCGTAGCGCTCGTGCAAGTAGTCGGCCAACGCGCCGCTGAAGGTCGTGGCGTCGGCCATCGTCTCCCAAGACCAACGCACCGCCATCACCGTCTGGTCGGTGTCGTCGTTGTAGTAGACCGAGTAGCGGTCCCCGCCCCATCCAGCGGCCGCCTTCTCGGCCACCGCATCCTCCAGCTGGGCATCGAGATCGGCGCCATACCCCAGCATCAGGTAGGTCATCCACTCGCCGAGCGAGTTGCTGTCGAGCACTCGCCAGCCTTCGCCGAGGACAGACTCGAGGGGCGTCTCCGGCAGCTCCTCCGGCGAATCCCCGGCGAAGTACTTCGAGGGGTGCAGGATCTGCTCGGTGCTCTCCGGCAGGTTGGTGTAGGCGGCATTGACCAGCGCCCACCGCCCGCGCGCATACAGGGCGTTCACGAAGTTGAGGCCCTCCACGTAGGGGAACTGCGCGTCGCGCAGCACAAAGGGCGGCGGGAATTGCTCCGGCAGGGTCTGGGCCGGCGGCGTGTAATTCAGGATATCAGTGTAGTCCTGCGGGCTGGCGTACTCCTGCCACCACTGGATCATCACCCGCATGGCGTCCCCCTCAACCAGGGCGCGAATGGCCTGACAGCGCTGCTCGTCCCCGCTGCACAGCGGGTAGACGCCGAGCTGGTCGAGGGGGAGATGCTGATCGACCAGGGCGTGGCCGTACTCGTGGGAGAAGATGAAGCGCTCGACCCCCGAGAACCCGGTGCCGATGACGTAGAGCTCGTCGTTCCACGGGAAATAGAACCCGCCGATATTGTCGGCCAGGCTGTTGAGGGCGTTGGTGTACAGATTGTAGGTGGGCTTGATCAGGCCGAGGGCGCTCAGCACGCGCGCCTCGTCGTCGAGGGCCGCCTGCGTTCCGCCGCCGGCTTCGAAGCTGGCTGCCAGCACCGGTCGCACCTTGGTCTTCGACAGCAGGAAACGCCGGATCACTGGCACGAGAGGCTCCAGGCCGCGAACGTCGGCGACTTCCTGCTGAATGACGTCCATCTCGGCCAGGACGGTCGGGTTGGGGACGGGCGGGCTCGGCGTGGGGCTGACGGTGGCCGTCGGCCGCGGTGTGCGGGTCGGGGTGATCGTGGCGGTGTCCGTCGGAGTCCAGGTCGGGGGCAGGGTGAAGGCCGCCACCGTCGCCGCCCCGGAGAAGGCTTCCTGCTGGCGAGCCTGCCGGGAGCCGGTGAACAGGTAGGCCACCAGCGCCGCCGCGGTGCACAAGAGCCCCACCAACGCGAGAACGAAGATGACCGGCACGATTCCGCTCCCCTCTTTTTTCGACGCCGCCGGTGCCGCCAGCGTCGGAGACGGAGGCGGGGGTACAGGGCGATCGAAGGGCCGGAGCCGGGCGGCCGCCTCGGGAAGCGGGCCGTCGGTGAAGGGAGGGATCGCCGGCGGCGCCTTGGCCGGCTCGCTGGGGAGGTCCGGCCACGTCGTCACCGTACCGGTGGCGCCGCTGAGCTTCGCCAGCCGCGATTGGGCCAGCGAGTGATCCGGTTGAATCCGCAGGACCTGGCGCAGGCACTCTATCTGGCGCTGCCGATCGCTGATGCACATGCTCATCAGCATCCAGCCGTCGACCGAATCGGGGCTGGTCTTCAGATAGCGCGCCAGAATCGGACGGGCTTCCTCGCGCCGCCCTACCCGAATGAGATCCGCCGCTTTGCGGATGGCGTCGTCATCGCTCTGCATGGCCACTTCGGGGGGAGTCTAGCATCCATCGGGAAGGGCGACCACCCGACGGATGGTGCGGCGCGTCCGCCCGCCCGCCGAAGGCGCGGCGTGGGGGTCCGAACCTTGGGCAGACGGGAGGGGCGGGTTTGGAACCTGCCCCTTCTGAGCTATCTCCGGGTGCGGTCTGGCTTGCTCAGGCCCGCGCCCGCCGATAGCGGCCGAAGACCAGGGCCAGGCAAAACACGGCGGTCGCCGTCAGCACGATGGCCGGGCCGGAAGCGATATCCGTGTAATACGAGAGGTAGACCCCGGCCACCGCCGACAGGACGCCGATGGCGGCGCCCACCAGCATCATCATCGGCAAGCGCCGGGTGAGCAGGGAGGCCGCCGCCGCCGGGGTGATCAGCATTGCCAGCACCAACGCCACCCCGACGGCCTGAATCGACACGACAATCACCACCGCCAGCAGGATCAACATCAGATTCTGCAGGCGGTTCACCGGAAGGCGGAGCGTCATTGCCAGGAGCGGGTCGAAGGACAGGACGAGGAATTCCTTGTAGAAAGCGATGACCGCCAGCAGCGCCAGGAGGCCGAGGCCGGCGATCAGGACGACGTCCTGCAGCGAGACGCCCAGCAGGTTGCCGAAGAGGATGTGGGTCAGATCTACGGCATAGCCGCGCCGGGCGGAGAGCATAGCAATGCCCAGGGCGAAACACCCGGCGAAGACCACGCCGATGGCGGTGTCTTCCTTGATCCTGGAGCGCCGGCTGATGGCGCCCACGGCCAAGGCCGCCACGACCCCCACGATCAGCGCGCCGCTGACCAGCGGCCACCCCAGCAGGAAGGCCGCCACCACGCCGGGCAGGATGATATGCGCCAGGGCGTCGCCGAAGAAGGCCATCCCGCGCAGCACGACGTAGGCCCCCAGCACCGGGCAAACGACGCCGACGGTCAGGGCCGCCGCCAGCCCGCGCAACATGAACGGATAGGTGAAGGGTTCGCTGAGCCAGGCCAGCCACGCGCTCAAGCTTCGGCCTCGTCCCCTTCGCAGCAGGTATCGGTGACGACCAGCAGCCCGCCCTCGGGCAACAGGTGGACATGCCCGCCGTAGGCCTGGACAAGATTGTCGCGGGTCAACACCTGCGCCGGCGGGCCGAAGGCTACCAGCCGGCGATTGAGGAGCATGACGGAGTCGAAACGTTCCGCCGCCAGATTCAGGTCGTGGGTCGCCACCAGCTCGGTGACCCCCGCCGCGCGCAGTCCATCCAGGACGGCGAAGAGCGATTCCTGGCTGGGGAAATCGAGGCCGGTGAACGGCTCATCGAGCAGGATCAGCTCGGCCTCCTGGGCCAGGGCCTGCGCCAGAAAGACCCGCTGCTGCTGCCCCCCGGAGAGTTCACCGATCGGGCGTCCGGACTGGTCGGCCAGGCCCACCTGATCGAGCGCCGATCGCACGATGTCCCAGTCGCGGCGGCTCGGCCAGCGCAGCAGTCCGATCTCCCGGATGCGGCCCATCATGACGACTTCCGAGGCCGAGGCCGGAAAGGCCCAGTCGATCCGGCTGCGCTGCGGGACGTAGGCGATGCACGTGTCGCCGCCCGGCCCGTGGCCGAAGATTCGCACCGTCCCGCCGTTCGGCCGTTGCGCGCCCGCCAGGACGTTGAAGAGAGTCGTCTTGCCGGCGCCGTTCGGGCCGACGACGGCCAGCCGCTGGCCGGCCGGAAGGCGGAACGAGACGTCGCGCAGCGCCACCGTCCCGTTGAAGTGGACCGACAACTGGTCGACGGACAGCGACGGCGCGTGCGGGTCGTGATCGGGTGGGCGGACGGAACTCTGGGGCATCGGAGGCGCCGGTCGGCGC
>CAYUWF010000056.1:12253-13569 GCA_964448245.1 uncultured Anaerolineaceae bacterium
CCGATACCCGGATCAGGTCGCCCAGGAAGGCTTCCAACCCGAAGCCGTTGATAACGACCAGGTCGGCCTCGGCCAGGGCTTGCGCGTCCTTGGGGTTTGGCTCGAAGGCATGGGGGTCGACGGCGATCGGAACGAGCGAGTGGAGCTCGATGTCGCCTCCGCCGATCCGGCCGACGACGTCCGCCAGGATCGAGGTCGAGGCGACGACGCGCAGCTTCTCGCCGGACGAGAGCGGAACGGGTTGGAGGTCGTCGAGCGCAGTCAGGTAGGGTTCGACGGGCGCCCCATCGGGCGCGGCCGGCGGCGAGCAGGCGCCGGTCACCAGGGTGATCGCAAGAAGTGCGGCGCCGAGGACGGCGGGGCCCCGTTTCATCTCGGGTTACCTTTTCCTTCCGCAGAGGGCGGCGGGGCCGCCAGGTAATGAGCCCAGGCCGCCGGATCCAGGTGGTAGAACCCCCGCAGCAACCGGTAGAGATCCGGATGAGCGGCTTGAAACGCCAGCGGCGATTCGAGGAAGGTCTCGGTGGCCACGGCGAAGAACTCGGACGGGTCTTCGGCGGCGTACGGATCGAGGACCGTCTTCCGACGGCGGTGCGTGGCCCTCACCAGCGAGTCGAAGGCGGCGCCGAAGGCTTCCGCCCAGGCGTTCACCGTCTCCCCGTCGGGCAGGAGCGGCATCCCATCCGCCTCGCCCGTCTGGTCGTCCAGCGCATGGGCCACCTCGTGAAAGACAACGTTCTGGCCGTCGTCCACGTGGTCCGAGTCGTAGGCCACGTCCTCCCAGGACAGGAGTAGGACGCCGTGCGACCAGGCCTCGCCGTGGCGCGCCTCGCTCTCTTCGACTTCGACGCCTTCCGCGGTGTGCGATCGTTCGCGGGCGCGATAGACCCCCGGGTATACGATCGCCGTGTGCAGCTTCGGCAGTTCCGAGAGGGGACGATGGAGCAGCAGAACGCAGGCCTGAGCGGCGATTATGACTCGCATCCCCGGGTCGACCTCGTCCAGGCCCGCGCCGGCCTCGAACGACAACTCACCCAGCAGCACCTGGAGCATGCCGCGCACTTCCGCCTGCTCGGCCGCCGGCAGGCAGCGGTAGTAGGCGACCCGCTGCTCGAGAACGGCCGTTGAGGAGGAGGGCAGCGCAGTTCGTTTGCGTCGAGCGCGGCTCCAGCCGGTTCGGTTCAACATCGAGACTCTCGGGGGCAGAGGTCAGGGCTGCGGTGTGGCGATGTAATCCGATGTAGTCCCAGGCTTTAGCCTGGGTCCTACTGGCCCGGCCTAAAGGCCGGGACTACATCCTGGGTCCTATCCGCCCG
>CAYUWF010000056.1:13669-14971 GCA_964448245.1 uncultured Anaerolineaceae bacterium
GTCCTATCCGCCCGCGAGGCCGTAGATCTCAGGGTGTGGACGACGGCGCCGAAGGCCCCTGAAGCGTAGCGGAAGGGGTCGGGGTCAGCGTGGCGATGTAGCGCGCCAGGATCCAGCCCTGGCGGCCGTCGGCGACGCGCACCTGCAGCCATTGCTCCCCGCCCACATCCTCGGGGCCGGCGATGATCACCACGGGCAGGCCTTCGATCAGGCCGCTGCTGCTAACGCCGTTGGGTGCATCGCGCAACAGAACGCCGGCCCCGCCGGTGCCAAACACCAGCGCCGCTGGAGGAGTCGGCGTGATGGTGGGCGTGGACGTGTCGGTGGCGGTGGGTGTGATGGTGGCGCTGGCCGTCGCCGTCGGCGTGCGGGTGGGGGTGGGGGGCGGAGTCGGTGTGGCCGTCGGCGTGGGCGATGGCGTCGGGGTCGGCGTCGGCACCGCGGCGAGCACGGAGACGCCGAGGTTAAGAGCGCTGATCAGCCCGATGGCCGCCATCAGGCCGACCGCTGCCGAAAGGGAGTAGCCGCTGCCGGTGAGCGGGCGGAAACCGAACAAGACCAGCACCAGGCCGCAGGCCACGACCGCCCACGACAGATTCAAGGCGAAGGTCATCGAGGCGCCCTGCCAGACCGACGGCTGGGCCGTCGCCAACCCGTAGCCGACGGCGCCGGCCGGGAGGAGAAGCTCGTAGGCGACCAGGGCGCTGGCGATCGGATCGATGGTGCCGGTCCGGGATAGCGTCACACCCATCAGCGAGGCGCCGGCCAGGACCACTAGGAAGTCGAGCAGGTTGAGTTCGGCATAGCCTGCCGCCAGAACCGAGGCGCTGCCGGCGTCTCCGATTCCTCCTGTCAGGCCGGCGGCGATCAGCACCAGCAGCGACGCCAGCAGGAGCGCGCCGATCTGCCGGCCGAAATAGCGCAGCGAGCCGCAGACGGCCGCCAGCGCCATCCCGGCCACCGGAGTCAGCCGCGGGGCGACGAGCACCGCCGCCACCAGCAGCGCCAATTGATCGAAGCGGAAAGCGACACCGATCAGCAGGCCGGCCAGGGCCGCGAACAAGTACAGGTCGATTCCCGGCGAGACCTGGTGGGCCAGCTCCTCCAGGTAAGCCTCGCGCTCGTCGGCTCGCATCTGAGTCAGCATGCGGCCGGCGCGGCGTCGGCGGGCGCGCGGCAGCGTTTCGGGGTCGTCAATGGGCTGCAGGGGTTCGAAGGTCATCGGCGCGGACTCGCTACGAGCCGCATCGGTCGCTCGAGCCATCCCAGGGCGTCGAGGATCGAGGGCGCCATCACGTCGCA
>CAYUWF010000057.1:0-14290 GCA_964448245.1 uncultured Anaerolineaceae bacterium
CTTCCAGCGCGCCGTCGGCCAGGCGGCCCATCATGCCTGTGCCCCCGCCGCCGTACACCAGGGTCATCCGGCGCTGCGCCACCGCCCGCCCCATGGCGTACGCCGTCTCCAGGTAGACCTGAGGCACTTCGTCGCTCGACCCGCAGAAGACGCAGACGCGTTTGACCGCGAGCTCGCTCATGATACGTCGCCCCCGGCGTGGGATCGAATCTGATCGGCCAAGGCAGCCAGATCGCCGTGGGCCGACATAGCCACGCCCAGCGGCCGACGGAACCCGAAGCCGTCTCCCGTGTAGCGAGGGATGACGTGCAGATGCGTGTGGAAGACCGCTTGGCCGGCGACGGGGCCGTCCGCCAGGTGCAGGTTGATGCCTTCCACGCCCAGCTGGGCGCGACGAAGCGCAGCCGCCAGGTGACGCGCCGCCACTGCCATCGCCGCCGCGTCCTGCGGATCGAGGGATGCCAGATCGGCGGCGTGCCGATGGGGGACGACCAGCAGGTGGCCGCGGGTGACGGGGTGGATATCGAGGAACGCCGTCACGCGACCATTGCGATACACGACGTGAGCCTCCGCTTGCCCGGCGACGATTCGGCAGAAGATGCACTGAGGATCGAGTGGCATACCGGCGAGGACGGCATTTTACCATTCCGCCGGTCCTCGCAGCGCGGTCTCCGACGCGCCGGGTAGCGGCCAAGGCCCTGGCGGCCGGAAGGCCGGCGGGAGAGCCTGCACCTCTCAGGGGGCGAGAAAGCGGGAGATCAACTGTTGGGCCACCCACAGAACGATCGGCAGGAGCAGCGCCGTGATGAAACTGCGCAAGGTTCCCGGCCCCCATGGCCATGTCGAGAGACTCTTGATCTCAGACCGAAACGCGAGCAGGGCCTCGATCGAATGGTGGAAGTCCGCCATGCCGGCGAAGTCCTTGCGGTCGTTCCTCTCATGCAGCGCCCGGTACGCCTCATCCAGCCGGCGGTCGTTCTCCCGACTGGCAAGTTCCTTGGCGTCCTCGAGCTTGCGGTGGATACCGCCCAGCGGGAGGATGAACGCCAGGACGGCCAGGGACAGATTGATCGAGGTGTAGAAGAAGAAGCTTCCTACCTGCGGGGTCTCGCTGAAGGCGATGTTGGTGAGGTAGGACAACATGATGGCGATGACGAAGAAGATTCCAAGGCGCGACGTCAGGCCGGAGAACGCATACAGCGGCTCGGGATGGAAGATGTTGACCCGCTCCACGCGCTCGTAGAGTCGCACGGTCATGCGGAGAGCATGCACCAGGTAGTAGAAAAAGAAGAGGACCAGCGATAACATGAAGACGCTGGTGGCAAAGAAGACGAGGACCGAGAGACCGGAACGTTGATAGGAGGCCAACAACGAAATCACCAAGATGGAGAAGATCGCCGCCACCAGAGTAATCAGCCAGCCGGTGCGCGCGGGAACCTGCGTGAAACGATGGGCGAGTTGGTCGAATTCCTCCTGGGGAATATCCAGGGCGGCGCGGAACTTGATCAGCGCCGATCGGGAGAAGGCGAGGAAATAGCCACCGGCAATGAGGGCGACGAGAAACCAGATCTGGAAGTTGAACTGGTATGGATCGATTTCTCCCCAGGGCAACTTTCCCTCCAGCCACGGGGCCAGATGGTTCAGCAACGCGAAGCCCACAAGGAGCAGGGCGTAGACCGCCAGGTTGGGGATTGGCAGGCGGTCCACGCGATCGAAGAAACGGTTCTGCCAGCTGGAGGGAAAGGCAACGTCCGGCATCTCCATACCTCGTGGGGCCCGCGGATCCAGGGTCGGAAAGAGCGCATTATAGGCGAGTTCCCTCCACGCCGAAGGGTCGGCCTCCAGGCGAACCGTGGGGCCGCCTTGCCGCATGACGTGATATCCTCCTCTCCCGTCCACCCACGCCGATGACTCCCGCCGTCGCTGCGTTGCTGACGTTTGTGGCTACCGCGGCTTACGCCGCATTGCACAGCCTGCTGGCCAGTCTGTGGGCCAAGGCCCGCGCCCGGCGGCTCGCCGGCCCGGCCGCCGACCGCATCTACCGACTAGGCTTCAACATCATCGGAGCTATCACGCTGCTTCCGGTGTTGGCGATCCCCGCCATTCAGCCGGGACCGGTGCTGTATGTCGTGCCCAGTCCGCTTTCCTGGCTATTCGTGACCGGGCAGGCCACCGCCTTGATCGTCGTCGTTGCCGGCCTGCTGCAAACAGACGTGTGGCACTTCCTCGGCCTGCGCCAACTGGCCGAAGGCCCCGACGATCGTCCAAGGCGATTGGTGATCACCGGGCTCTATCGCTACGTCCGGCATCCGCTTTACAGCGCAGGTCTGGCCTTCCTGTGGCTGACTCCGCTCATGACGACGACACTGCTCGTCTTGTACGCCGCCTTCAGCCTGTATCTGTACATCGGCAGCCTCTTCGAAGAGCGCCGCTTGCTGCTCGAGTTCGGCCCCGCCTACCAGGCTTACCAACGGAAAGTGCCACGGCTCTTCCCGGGGTGGCCGCGACGGCGGCCGGACTCGACGACCTCTGCCGGTCGGTCCGCCTGATCTCGCCGGCGGCGAGGGTTATAATGACCCTGGTCGGGATCGGAACGATCGAGATCCACAACCAGAGGCGCAGACCATGTTTCAGGGAATCGGCGTACCCGAGCTGCTGATCGTCCTGGTGATTGTCGTGCTGATCTTCGGAGTCGGGCGTGTCTCCCGGATGGGGGGCGAGTTGGGCAAGGGGATCCGCGCCTTCCGAGACGGCCTCTCCGGGAAAGACCGCGATTCAAACGAAGCGGAGAAAGGCAGCGACGAGAACAAGCCCGCCGCGTGAGTCACGCTGGGCAGCCGTCGCCAGCCGGCAGTCGCCACCTTGCCAGCACTCCCTGAACGTATCGGCCGCCCTTCCGGGCGGCCATTCTGTGCAGCCACTGGGCTTTCTCCCGGAAGGTTCGCCTCTCCGTTGCTCTCAGAGGCCTTCGATTTCTCCTGAAGCGACGTGAAAAGGTGGCGATTCTGCACTTGCTGCTTGGATAACAAGCTTCCGGGAAGGTTTACGCCACCGCCCACCAATCTTGTGCCTCGACAAGGCCCAACTCCGTTAGTTGCGCCCGAATCAGACCGCGCGCTCCGCGCGATCCTACGGCCGCCAGCAGGACGGGCCGAGGCAGCGAGGTCCACAGAGCAGGCAATTCCTCCACGCCGAAGGTCGGAACGCCGCGTCGGATGCGGCCGATCTTGGCCGGATCGATGTCGATGAAGGCGCGCAGCGGCGCGCCGCCGCGCACAAGGTGCTTCGATAGGCGCCGCCCCATCTGACCTGCCCCTCAGATCACCAGCGAATCTCTGCCGACCAGCGGTCCACGCGTGAGATAGTGGGCCTTCGCTCGCAGGAAGTTTTCGACGGAGGAGCGCCGATCGGTGTGGGTGGCGCGCTGAGAGTGCTCGCGCCACCCCAGGATCACGGCCGGCACCTTAGCGAAGGCGGCGCCTGCCAGGTGCAGCCGCAGCCACAGGTCGTAGTCCTCCGGCTACCCGTTGTCCTGGCAGCCGCCGACCCTTTCCAACCACGTCCGCCTCATGACCACCGAAGGATGCGCCAGCGGGCTTTCGACGAAGATCTCGCGGGGATCGACTCCGGCTTGACCAGACCGTTCAACCACTCGATGTAGATCCGAAACCCCTCCCGCACGTCCTGCGCGGGAAAGCCCTCCACCAGGCAGCCGACGACGGCTACCTCCGGGTGGGCCTCGAGGTAGGCGGCCTGTAGCTCCAGGCGCTCCGGAGAGGCCCGATCATCGGCATCCATCCTGGCCAGAAGCGGCGCCCGGCAGGCGGCCAGGCCGGCGTTGAGCGCCTCGATCAAACCGGCATGTGATCGAGGAAGGGCGATGACCCGCCCGTCCCACGCCTCCAGTCGTTGGCGGGTCTCGTCCGTTGAGCCGTCGTCGACGGCGATCAGTTCGAAGTCCCGGCAGGTCTGCGCGAGGATCGACTCCACCGCCTCGTCGACCGTGGCGGCGGAGCTTTAGCACGGCATCAGAATCGAGATGGCCGGGGTGGGTATAGGGATAGTCGTCAGTGGTCTCTACTCAACGATCACTCATTGCGAGCCGGCGCTTTCCCGGCGTGGCAATCGCCTCATTGAGGAGATTGCCACGGCGTCCTTCGTCAGGCCTGCCCCGAGCGTAGTCGAAGGGCTCAGGACGCCTCGCAATGACGCTCCAGCCCTGACCACCGACCACTGTCACGGCCCACTGCACTATCCGAGCTTGGTGCCTTTGCGACCCAGGCGGGGATCGAGGGCGTCGCGCAGCCCGTCGCCGAGCAGATTGAACGAGAGCACGGTGAGCATGATGGCGAAGCCGGGGAAGAACACCAGGTGCGGCGAGGTGAAGACCTGGTTGCGGTCCTTGCCGAGCATCGAGCCCCACTCGGGCGTTGGCGGCTGCGCCCCCAGGCCGAGGAACGACAGGGCGGCGGCATCCAGGATCGCCGTGGCGATCCCCAGCGTCCCGATCACGATCAGCGGGGTCATAGCGTTCGGCAGGACGACGCGGAACAGAATCGTGAACGTGTCGGCCCCCAGGGCGCGCGAGGCCGAGACATAGTCGGACTCGCGCGTGCTGAGAACGCTGGCCCGAATCACCCGGGCGTAGATAGGGATCGAGACGATGGCGATGGCGATCAGGGCATTGAGCAGCCCCGGCCCGAGCACGGCGACGATGGCGATCGCCAACAACAGCGACGGGAAGGCCAGCAGCACATCCATCACGCGCATGATCGTGTTGTCGGCGCCACCGCCAGTCTGCCCGGCCAGCGCCCCCAACACGGTGCCGATCAGGATGGCAAACGTTACCGAGGCGAACCCGATCACCAGCGAGTAGCGGGCGCCGTACACCACCCGGCTGAAGAGATCCCGCACGTTGCTGTCGATGCCCATCAAGTGCTGCGGCTGATCGGCCGGGCAGCCTAGCAGGTGGATGCACGGCGGCTGGCGGGCGTCGACCTGTTCCGTCCCGATCAGCACCTGGTTCGGGCCATAGGGTGCGATCCACGGTGCGAGGATGGCGATCAAAACCAGCCCTCCGAGGATCACCATCCCAACCACGGCCGAGCGCCGCTGGAAGAGACGCCGCCACGCGGTGCGCCACAGACTGGCGGGTCGGCCGGCGACCGCCTCCGCGGGAAGCAGGCGGGTGCTCGGTGCGGCGGTTCCGGAGGCCATCGCCGGGCTAACTGAGGCGAATGCGGGGGTCGAGGTAGGTATAGGAGAGATCGACCAGCAGGTTGATGACGACATAGCCAACGGCGATGACCAGGGTGAAGGCTTGAATGATGGGGTAGTCGCGGGCGGTGATGGCCTCGAACAGAATGCGGCCAACGCCGGCCAACCCGAACACGGTCTCGGTCAGGACGGCGCCTCCCAGCAGCGCCCCCAGTGACAGGCCGATGATGGTGACCACCGGCAGAAGCGCGTTGCGGAAGGCGTGCTTGAGAACCACGCTTCGGCGCGGCACGCCTTTGGCCTTGGCAGCCCGAACGTAGTCCTGGCCGAGGATATCGAGCAGGCTCGAGCGGGTCATGCGGGCGATGATGGCTAGCGGGATGGTGGCCAGCGCCACGGCCGGCAGGATCAGGTGCGTCAGAACGTCGCGCAAGACGGCCCACTGGCCGGTGATCAGGGTGTTGAAGATGTACAGGTTGGCAAAGAACTCTAGGACTTTGTACGTCCCGCTGGCGCGGTCGACCGTCCAGCCCCAGACTTCGTAGAACGGCACAGCCTCCATGCCAGCGGTGATACGGCCGGACGGAGGAAGCAGCCCAAGCACGACTGAAAAGAGGTACATCAGCATCAGCCCGAGCCAGAAGACCGGCATCGACACCCCGATGTTGGCGCCGAACATCGTGCCGACGTCCATCGCCGAGTTGTGGCGGACGGCGGAGATGATCCCTAACGGGACGCCGACCAGGATGGCGATGGTCAACGCCGCCAGGCTGAGCTCGATCGTCGTCGGCAAGCGCTCGGCCAGGATGATCGTCACCGGCCGGCTGAAGCGGATTGAATCCCCGAAGTCTCCCTGCAAGACGTTGCCCATATAGATGGCGAATTGCACGTAGATCGGCTCGTTGAGACCGTTGGCCTCGTTGAACCGCTCGCACGTTTCCGCCGTAGCCTTCTCGCCGAGGATGGCCTTGCATGGCTCTCCCGGGATCAGACGCGCCAGGAGGAAGACGACGATCAAGATCCCCAGCAGGACAGGGATCGAAGCCAACAGGCGGCGGGCGGTGTATTGCGGCATGATCGGTGCCCGATCTTACCTTCGTCCGCCAGCCTTTGCCGACGGCGGCCCTGCTCGGGTTAGAAGAACGACGCGGGATGGGTCGTCAAAGTTCGGCTCCCCATCCCGCGTTGGTCCGTTAGAAACTACTGGCGGGAGTGACTATCCCGGCGGGACGTTGATCAGGCCCCACAGGTAGCTGTAGTACTCCCAGGCGTTGGTGTTGCCCTGATGCAGCGGCGACGAGGCATCGAGGCCCATCGTGAAGGTCGCCACCACATCGTTGGCGTCGAACGGCGTCCCGTCGTGGAAGGTCACACCCTGCCGCAGGTGGCAGGTGTAGGCTGTCAGGTCGTCATTCGGCTCGCACGACTCAGCCAGCGCCGGCTCGATAGCGGTGTCATTGAGGGTGTAGGCGAACATACCCTCGACAATCTGGGTGCAAGCGCGCAGCGACTCGCCGTCGGTCTCATCGGCGCAGAACAGGCTGATCGGCTCGGCGTTCTGCATCCAGACAAAGGTATCGCGCCCGCCCGGGTCCGAGAGCGCAAAGCGCTCCTCGGTCAGCGGACTTGCCTGCGGGTTGGTCACATCGGCGCGGTAGGCCGCCGCCGATCCACCGTGGGCCACCGCTACCATCGGCACCAGTGCCTTGATGGCGTTGTTGGCCTCGATGTAGAGCGGCTCGGCCGTCGCCGGATCGGCGATCTGCGAGGCTTCCTGCAAGACTTCGTAGATCTCCGGGTGCGGCGTGCCGAACTGCGGGTTGGCCTCACCGAAGTGGAAGTCGAGGAAGTTCGTTACATGGGGATAGTCGGCGCCCCAGCCGAGCAGGTACAGCCCGTCAAGCCGGCCGGCGGTCGACTCCTCGATGAACGCCCCCGACTCCATCACGACGATCTCGGCGTCGATGTTGAGGTTGGTCAAGAGCTGCGCCTGGATGTCCTCGGCGACACGGGACACTTCCGGCAGATAGCCGCGCACGACGTCGCGATAGTAGAGCTTGGTGGCGAAGCCATCCGGGAAGCCGGCCTCGGCCAGCAGGGCCTGGGCCGCCGCGGCGTCGAAGGCATACCACTCATCGCCGACGCAGCCGTTGGGGATGGCGCATGGCGTGAAGTGCGACGCCGGCTCCGACTCGCCCAGCGGGTAGAAGGTGTCGACGATGCGCTGGCGGTCGATGCCCATGGCGATGGCCTTGCGCACGTTGACATCGTCCCAGGGCTCGAAGGTGTTGGTCATGGCGATGTAGAAGGTGTTGAGGGCCGGCCGTTCGATCAGCGCCAGGTTGGCGTCGCCCTCGATCACGGCGAAGTCGTCCGGGCCGGGGTTGTCGATCCCGTCAACAGTCCCGGCCTGCAGTTCTAGCACGCGAGCCGCCGACTCAGTGCTCCAGCGGAAGACAAAGGTCTCGGCCGCCGGCGGTTCCCCCCAGTAGTTCGGGGTGGCCGTGAGCGTCAGGCTCTCACCGCTGACCCACTCATCCACCATGTACGGGCCGGTGCCGATCGGGTGACGCAGACGGTCCTCGGTCATTCCGCCCGCCACATACTCCAACCACTCCTGCGGGTAGATGCCGAAGACGCTGAAGCCCATCTTCGACAGGAAGGCCGGATCCGGCTGGCACAGATTGAAGACGACGGTGAGCTCGTCCACCGCTTCCACCGAACTGATGAGCTGCGGCGCGACGCACTCGGGATTGGTCAGCACCATCGGCTCGGCGAAGGGAACGGTCTCGTACGGATTCTCGGGCATCGGCATGGCGGTGTCCGCCGGCGGGCTCGTCGGGGCGGGGGCCACGGTAGTCGCGGGGGTGCCGCACGCGGCGAGCACCAGGCTGGCGACGATCAGGCCGCTCAGTACAACGAACAGACTATGGCGTTTCACTGCACTCTCCTCCAAGAGAAGTCACGGGTTCTGCGATCTGGCACGTGCGTGGTCTTTTGGCCTGCCAACACCTCCTTCCGGGCATCGGAAGCACACGTCCGCCGCCCCGGGCCTCACCGCCGAACAGGGGAGGCCCGGCGACGGAGCATTCGATCATTGTAAGGCCGCTTGGGGGGACCGTCAACCGGCTCCGCCCCCTCTGGGAGCTGGGATCACTCAATTCGACGGCATGCATCGATTCGACGATGTATCCCAGGGGGTAGGGGGGCGGGCCATTACATGCCCGCCCCCCTTTCCCCCTGGAACCCCCACCCCCCACCCACGAAAGCGGCAGTTGAACGCAGCTCTGCATGAGGGCGCGAACTGCCGCCTGTCCGACATCGAACTGGCATTTCAAAGTGGCGAGGCTCGATCTCCCAAGGGGCGGCCGATCGATGCCTCTGGCGGAGGCACCGCCAGCGGCCGCTTGGCGAGGGTAGGGGGTTGGGGTCCAGGGGCAGGGGGGAGGAGCACGCTGCTTGCCCCTCCCCCTTGCCCCTGGCATCACCTCCGCGGGAGGCGTCAGGCTGCGGCGCCCGGGCCGATGTGCGTTCGGGCCGCCAGGATAGCGTTCTTGGGGACGACGACGATCCCGTCGCGCACCGACCAAGTTTCGCCATCCCGCTCAGCGCCGCGTGGGAACGGCTCGATCCGCACCCCCGGGCCGATGCGGGCGTTTTTGTCGATGATGGCGCCGGCGATGTCGCAGCCCTCGCCGATCCCAATGGGCGGGCCGGCCGCCGGCGGGAAGCGCTCCTCCGGTTCGTAGAAGTCGGCCCCCATCACGATCGTGTCGCGCAGACGGACCCCGTCACCGATGACGCTGCGGATGCCGACGACGGTATTGCTCATCTCGGCTCCCTGGACGATGCAGCCGTCGGCCAGGAGCACCCGGTCGAGCCGAACATCGTAGATGCGCGAGGCGGCCAGCAGGCGCGGCCGGGTGTAAATCGGCCGCACCGGATCCTCGAAGCTGAACGGCGGGTCGGGCCGCACCAACGCCAGGTTGGCCTCGTAGAACGAGCGGATGTCGCCGATATCTTCCCAGTAGCCGGTGAAGACGTAGCCGAAGACCCGGTGCGAGTGGATGGCGGCCGGCAAGACGTCGCGGCCGAAGTCGTCGTGGGGGGCCTGGAGCAGCTCGATCAATGCTTTCTTGCGAAAGACGTAGATCGCCATCGAGCCGACGAAGGGCAGTTGGGAATCGTCGCGGCTGACCAGGCCGGAGAGCTGGGCCTCGTCCTGCGGCTTCTCGGCGAAGGCGGTGAGGCGGCCGTCTTCGCTCATGCGCAGAATACCGAAGCGCGCCGCGTCGCGGCCGGAGACCGGCCGCACCGCCACCGTGACATCGGCCTGCGAGGCGCGGTGATGCTCCAACAGACCGCCGTAATCCATCCGGTACAGATGATCGCCGGCCAGGATCAGGAGCTCTTCAGCGCCTGTCACTTCGATCTCGAGCAGTTGCTTGCGCACGGCGTCGGCCGTCCCCTGATACCAGTCGAGGTTGGTCGTCGTTTGTTCGGCGGCCAGGATCTGGACCCATCCGGGATGGAACATGTCGAAGGTGTAAGTCTGTGAGATGTGGCGGTGGAGCGAGGCCGACTTGAACTGGGTCAGGATGGCGACCTCGTGCACGCCGGAGTTGAGGCAGTTGCTGAGCGGGATGTCGATCAGGCGGTACTTCCCGGCGATCGGGACAGCCGGCTTGGCGCGATCGCGCGTCAAGGGCCACAGCCGCGAACCGCGCCCTCCGCCCAGGATCACCCCCAGCACTCGCTCATGGTTCATCCATCGATCTCCGCGCTCATTCTATGACAGAAGTGGTCAGTGGTCAGTGGTCGTCGAAGTCGTCGGCTGCGATGGATCCCGGATGTGTCATAGACCCCATCGAGATTGCGAAACAACCGGCTCCTGACCAGCAGACCCTTCGCTGCGCTCAGGGTGACACCCTACGGCATGTCGTCCTGAGCGAGCGCAGCGAGCGAAGGATCTGCTTTCTACTGACGCTTTCCGCCGTTCTTGCGCATCCTCTCAAGACTCCCTCCGCACCTCGCCCTCGATCTCCAGGTGTAGGCGCACGGCCGGCGGATTGGCGCCGTAGTCGGTCCGGTCTTCCAGGATCAGCGCCACCTGCAGCGGCCCGGCGTGAGGCGTTCGCGCCAGATGGCTCACGATCAGCTCGTCGGCCTTCACCCCGAAGGCCTTCAAGAGCCTGCGGATGTCGTCGCGGCTTGTCGACTCCATGGGTTTGTCTCCTTCTCGGGACGACGGTCTCCCTCCACGCTCAGCCGGACCGGGCGGACGGGGCCGCCTTCTTCCGCCGCCGCTTCCCCGCCGGGGCCAGCGCCTCGCGCAGGTTCTGCAGTGTCAGCACCGCCACGCCGATCACCAGACCGCCGACGAGAATCGCCCGGAAGTACTGGTAGATCACCAGCAGCAGGGTCAGGGCCGCCAGACCCACCGTGATGTTGCGGATGGCCCGGGGGTACGTGCCGCGGAAGATGGATTCGATCAGTGCCACGGCGACCAGCAGCGTGAGCCCGCCGGCCAGGATCCAGCCGGGGGCGAATTCGACGAGCAGGATGAAGCCGATCACCAGCAGCCCGATGGTGATTGCCGACCAGAACTCGGTGAGCCGGACAAAGCGCAGTTCTTCGGTCGTCGACGGAGTCTGCAGGATGTTGATGTGGGCGTGCGGGGGGTCCTGCTCCCTGCGCCGCAGTTTGTCCTGGCGATAGCGGAGGGCCGCCGCCACGGCTTCGTTCTGGCTCAGCTCGCGGCGCAGCGTCTTGAGGGCGGCGGCCTCCGCCGCCAGGTTCTCCGTCAGCGTCTGCGCCTCGCGCTGCAGCGCGGGGAAACCCTCGAAGGCCTGGCGGCGCGTGCCGCGCGCCTGGAGAACGGCCAGCTTCGCTTCGATCTCCTCTTGCAGCTGGCGCTGGCGCCGCGCCAGTTGGCGCAGTTCGACGGTCAGCCGCTTCTTCTCGGCCGGCGGAGGCAAGAGCAGGTTGAGCCCGGCATAGGCCAAGGGGTCATACCAGGCGCCGCGCGGCGTGCCATCGCGGTTGAACATCGGGCCGGCCGGCGCGTTCTCGCCCCCCATCGGATCGCGGGCGTAGAGGCCCCATAGGCCGCGGAAACGCGTCAGCCACCCGGGCAGCGGGTCGAGCAACACGGCTTGCCATTCCTTGGCCTGTCCCGGGCCGAGGCTGACCCCATCGCCCCGGGCGTACTCGACGAACGGGATCGCCAGGACGCTCCGCACCGTCGGCCCGCCGGCGGTCCCCTTGCGGACGGCCTTGGCCCAGAAGCCGCGCACGGATTGGATCAGGCCGGCCAGACGCTTGAGCGGCGGCACCTCGGCCTCGATCAAATACTCGCCGGGCCGGTAATAGTGCGCGTGCGAGCCGGCCCCGACGTAGGCCACCGGATGCTCGCCGATCAGCTCCAGCTGCTCGGCGTCGTCCCAGCGCCGGCGCAGGTCGTTCCCGGTGAAGTCGTGGCAGGAGAGGACCGCCCAGCGCGGCCGCACCGTCCCGTCTTCGTCCTGATACAGATAGATCGTGATCGCTTCCCAGTCGCCTTCGTGATCGTTGACACCTTCGAAGGAAGTGCGCCAGTCGTTGTAGCGGTAGAAGTACCAGTATTGCAGGCCGATCCAGCCGCCGTCGCGGATCACACGGGCATAGTAGGCGTAGACCTGGCCGCGGGCGTCGATGGCGCGCGTCTTCCTCTCGGCGTGGGCCCCCACGGCCGCCGGCACCCGGCCGCGGCCCAGCAACGTCAGGGCGAAACCGGCGTCGATGACGCGCGACACCAGGCCGACGCGCGCCAGCCGCCCCTGCCCCGGCACCCAGCCCCGGCGGCGGGCCCGCCCCCCGAAGTTGCGCTCGCGCAGGGCCCGGCGCATTTCCGCCCGGAGCGAGGCCGGCCCGACAAAGCGTAGGTGCTCGACCGATCCCAGGGGGAGTTCGCGCGGCGCGCCGAGGTTCTCCAGCGTGACCTCGCCCTCGCGCAGCAGCTCCTCCTCGCGTCCATCGCGATGGTTGACCCACAGGCTGCTCGTTTGCACGTAGCGGTCCACGTCGGTCGGGAAGTAGAGCTCGCCTTCCGTGAAGCGGAGGATGGGCTCGAAGCGGCGCACCAGACGAAGGTCGGAGGCAGGTCCGGCGCCCTTGCCTCGATCAGAATGCGGAGGAACCACTCGCCGCCTCACCCCCCGGCCCCCTCTCCGCCGACAGCCTTCCAAGTTACGAAGGTACGTGGCGGAGAGGGGGTGGAGGATCTGGGGGATGGGGGGAGCTTCGCTCCCCCCATCCCCCAAGAAAATCCTCCCCTCCCCCTGCAGGATTCCCGCAGCTCCGAGTACCCGCCCGCGCAGGGGGAGGCCCACAGGGCTGCTTCGCTAGGGACAGAGGTGGGGGTACGTCGGGTATCCCTTTGTCCTCGCAGGCGCCTAGCCATGCGGCCCGCCTTCCTGGCCGAAGGCCCGCCGCACCGGCTCCTGATCGAGCATCAGCACGGCGACCAGCTGCACCAGCATGGCGAAGGTGTAAGCGTCGCCGCGGAAATAGGCGATCAGTCCGATGAGCAACCGCACGCCCTGGATCGTCATCCCCCACAACCAGGCCCACGGGCGCATGCGCGCCAGGCCGATGGTGACGAATACCGAGACCACCGTCAGCAGCGCCAGGACGGCCAGCAGCGCGACCTCGATCCAGCCATCGCCCGCTTGCCACGCCGCCAGAACGGCGCCGGTCATCGTCTCCATCCGGGTCACGCCCAGCCCGGCAAGCTGCAGCCACAGCAGGGCGACGAAGGTGAAGACTTGCAGCAGGAAAACGAGGACAACGATCGAAACGACGGGCGGGCGGGGGGGACGCTTTGGGACTTTGTCCATCGCGGCGGACTCCGCAGCGGTCAGGCAGACAGGCTGTCGCGTCGGGAGGTGGCGGCCGCGGATGGGGAGCAGGCCGCCGAGAGGCGATGAATCTAGCACAGGCTAGCTGCGCGGGTCAACCCGCGATGGCCCAGATCGCCGCCGCCGCGACGGCGCCGACGAATGAGGCGGCCAGGTTCACGCCATCGTTGCGCAGCCATGGCCACCCGCGCAGCCGAGTGGTGGGGGTGCCGCAAAGGTGGAGCGGGTGGCGCTCGGTTTCCTTCCGGCAGGTCGGGCAGAAGTAGATGGCCTGCGCCGTCGCGCCCAGAACACTGTCCGCCGTCGCGCCCAGGAACCCACCGAGCGCCGCCGCTGCGGCGACGGCGATGGAGCCGCTTCCCCATCCGGCGACGATCCCGATCAGCGCCGCGCCGGCGGCGGCGGCCAGGGTTCCCACGGCCGAGACGGCGCCCGAGCTGCCGGCGTCCACAGGCCGACCCGTCGTCACGAGCCTCGGTCCCTGTCGGGACAGGACCCCCAGTTCGGTCGCCCACGTGTCGGCGTTGACTGCCGCCAGGGCGCCGGCCAGCGCCGCCAACAGGGCCGGCTCGGAGGTGGCCCCGTAGGCCAGGGCCAGCAGCGCTGCCAGCCCGCCGTTGGCTAACACCTGACCCTGGTCCCTGCGGCCTCCTTTTTCGAAATGCCCCGCCACGCCCCCCTTGCGGCGGGGACTCAGACGCGAAAGCGCGCTGGAGCTGAAGAAGAAGAGCAGCAGCAGGACGCCGGGAAGAACTCCCCCCGCCCCGAAGGTCACCCCGCCGACGACGGCGGCGGCCATCGCTCCCCCGCGGGTCAGAGAGCCGAGGCCGTAGGCCAGCAGCGCGACGGCGGCAGCCAGGAGGAATCCGATGGCGAGGCTAAGTGGGCTCACCTTTTCTCCCCAGCGGTCTGTGGAGAACGTCGGCTCTGCCTGTGGAAAACCATGTCCCGCTTGGAAGGAGGCTGTGGAGGGACACCTGGCGGCCTGTGGGGGGAAGAGGCGGCCAGCGGATAACGTCCCCGCGCGCCTTAAGGCCAAGTGTCGGCTGGCCGTCACCCCCGCGGCCCCTGACGAGTGTCATTGCGAGGAGCCCCGAGCCGAAGCGAGGGGGACAGGCTGCCCCTCCGCTGCGCTTCGGGGACTGTAGTTCGGGGGCTCGCAATGACTGGTGATT
>CAYUWF010000058.1:0-14259 GCA_964448245.1 uncultured Anaerolineaceae bacterium
AATGAGGATCATCGCCCGGTCCGACGCCGCGCCGGCGGCCGTCGAGCACTATCCCCCGGCCTTCCATGATGCTCTGGTGGGAGGCCGCGGGACCTTCCCGGGCGGCCGTCAGGGATTATACATCCCATAGGGTGGCGGCGAGCCCGGCCTTCATTCGTCGTCCTAGCGAGCCGGCGTTTCACCCCTTCGGGTGCGCCGAAGGGCGCGCCGGCGTGGCAATCTTCTCGCGGGGAGATTGCCACCCCTCGGCTGCGCTCGGGGCAGGCTGTGCCCCTCGATGGCGGCCCGAGCGGCGCGGTGGGCCGCGCACGGGGCGCCTCGCAATGACGAATGAAGAGATGGCCGTTCTTCCAGCGAGCTGGGCCTGTCACCCCGGAAGGAGCATGCCATCGCCCGGCTCGAGCGCCAGTGTGAGAACGCCAGCGGTGACGCCGGACCGGCGTCCGGAGAGGGCGTCGCGCACCTCGAGCCCCCCCTCCCAGCCGAGCCCAGCGACGGCCAGCCGCAGCTCCTGTCGTTCCCCCGAGAGGTTGGCCGCGTAAAGCGAGACCGAGTCGCCCAAGCGCCGGGCAAAGGCCAGGCACTTGCGCTCGTCGTCGGCCACCAGGAATTCGAGCCGCCCGCCACGCAGCTCGGGGCGCGCCTTGCGCAGGTCGATCAGCCGACGCAGCAGTTCCCGCCGCGACAGGTCCCAGGCCTGGCGGTTCCAGGGGAACGCGCCGCGCGATTCGGGGTCCTTCCCGCCTTCGAGGCCGATCTCGTCACCGTAATAGACGCCGGGCGCCCCGGGGAGAAAAAACTGCAGACAAAACAACTGGCGCAGGCCGTCCGCATCCCCCCGGGCCAGTGTCGCCACGCGCTCGGTGTCGTGCGATCCCAGCAGGTTGTACTGGGCGTGCACGTTCGGCTCGGGATACGCGGCGATCTGCCTCTCGACTTCCGCCCGAAACGAACTTGGCGTCAGGCTCCCCTCGACCACCAGGTCGAGAAGGGCCTTACGCAGCGGATAGTTCATCAGCCCGTCGAAGGTCTGCGGCCCCACCCAGCGCGGGTCCACAGTCCAGATCTCTCCGAGGAGATAGGCCTCGGGGTTGGCCTGCTTCACCGTCTGGCGGAACTCGGCCCAGAAGGCCTCGTCATCGATCTCGTTGGGGACGTCGAGCCGCCACCCGTCGGCCCCCCGCTCGATCCACAGGCGCGCCGTTTCGAGCACGTATTGGCGCACCGCCGGGTTGGCGGTGTTCAGCTTCGGCAGGCTTCTGAAACTCCACCATGCCTGGAAGTTCTCTGCCGGTCCCTCCCCGAACGCGTCCAGCGGGAACTGGCGCACGTGATACCAGTCGCGATACTTCGATCGCTGGCTGTGGTCTAGGAGATCCTGGAACGCGAAGAAGCCGCGACCCGTATGGTTGAAGACCCCGTCGAGGATCACGCGCAGGCCGCGGGCGTGCGCCTGTTCGACCAGATCGGTAAAGTCCGCCAGCTTTCCCAAGCGATCGTCGATCGCCCGGTAATCCGAGGTGTTGTAACGGTGATTGCTGCCGGCGGCGAAGATCGGGTTGAGGTAGAGCGCCGTGACGCCCAGGTCGGTCAGATCGTCGAGCCGTTGGGCGATTCCCCTCAGGTCACCGCCCTGGAAACCAGTGATCGTGGGCGGCGATCCCCACGGTTGGACGCCGGGAGGATCGTTGTCCGGATCGCCGTTGGCGAATCGATCCGGGAAGATCTGGTAGAAGACAGCGTCTTGAACCCAGGTCGGGACGGACATAGAGCGGGAGCTGGCATTGTAGCATAGTGAAACAGTGGTCAGTGGTGAGTGGTCGGTGGTCAGTGGGGCAAGAACCGCCAGGGCATGACGCTCAGAGTTGATGGGAGATCGGCTCTGCTGCGACCTCCGATGATCCTTCTGGCAATGCGACAGCAGCTGTCCACCGTGCACTGTCCACTGACCACTGGCCACCGACCACTAGCCTATAATCCCCCCGATGCCCTGGACCTGGCGCCTGTTGATTACGCCTGGCGCTTCCGGCCGCCACAACATGGCGGTCGATGAGGCGATCCTGGAAGCGGTCGCTGCCGGCCAAGCGCCGCCGACGCTCAGGCTGTACGCGTGGGCTCCGCCCTGCCTGTCCTTGGGGCACGCGCAGGCGGTGGACGTCGTCGATGAAGCCGCCCTGGCTGAGGCGGGGTGGGATCTCGTTCGACGGCCGACTGGTGGCCGGGCGCTTCTCCATACGGACGAACTGACCTACTCGATTGTCGCGCCCGATTCCCTGCCGGGCCTTTCGGGGGGCGTCCTGCCGAGCTACCAACACCTCAGTCGAGGGCTGCTGGCGGGCCTGGAACGGCTGGGCGTCCATCCGGAGGCGGCGGCCCTGACGGTCGTGGGCGAGGCCGACAGGCTGAATCCGGTGTGCTTCGAGGTCCCCAGCGCCTACGAAATCACGGTCGGGGGGAAGAAGCTGATCGGCAGCGCGCAGCTCCGCAGGCGCGGCGCCGTCCTGCAGCACGGATCGCTCCCCCTGCACGGCGACATCACTCGCGTCGTGCGCGTCCTGCGGTACCCCGAAGACGGCTCACGCCGGGAGGCTGCTGCCCGCCTCCGCCGTCACGCCACGACACTGGAGCAGCAACTGGGGCGGGCTGTCGGCTGGGACGCCGCAGCCGCGGCGCTGACGGACGGTTTCGCCGACGCCCTCGGATGGTCGATGGAGCAAGCCACGCTGACCTTGGGCGAGGCCTCCCTGGCGCGGCAGCTCGAGAGGTCACTTTATCGCCGGGTGGAGTCCCCGCAGCAACGCCTCGAGGCCCCACCGACGGGGTGAGCCGCGCATGAGCTCTCGCCAGCCGTCCGTCCATGTCGCGGTCCTGCTGGTGGAGCTCGATCTCCCGGCTTGCCGGACCCTCAAAGACAAGCGCAGCGCACTGAAGTCGTTGTTGATCGCCCTCCAGCGCGAGTTCATGTGTTCGGCGGCCGAACTCGATCGGCTCGACGATCCCAGCGCCAGCGTCATCGCCTGCGCCGTGGTCAGCAACGACGGACGGCACATCCAGCAGGTCCTCCAGAAGATCCCAGGCTGGATCGAGCGGCACCGCCCGGATCTGGAAGTGGTCGATCATCAGATCGAGCTTCACTAGGAGCTTGCTGAAAAACACCTTGTGCCTCACCCCATTCCCCCTCTCCGCCGACGAAGTTCTGAACATTGTCGGACACGTGGCGGACGGACTCGTTGGCGCAGGGGGAAGCCCCTACGGGATGCTGCGCGAGGGACAGGGGTGGGGGTCTGACGTCTGAGATTTTTCAGCAGTCTGCTAGCCCGGTCCGCGACGCGAAACCGGAGGACAGGCCGCCGGTCCGGGCTGTATAATTCCCGGTCGTTCTCAGCTTCGAATCGAAGACCGGAACAGACGCCTCGTAGCCCTCGGACCGGGAGCCCGGGCATGTCCCTTTCGCAAGACCGGCTTTCCCTGCTCTACCGCGTCTCGCAGACCTTCAACTCGTCGCTCGATCTGGGCGAGGTGCTGAGCCGGGTGATGGACGAGGTCATCACCGCTACTCGAGCCGAGCGCGGCTTCGTCATGCTGCGTCAGGAGGACGGCGCCTTTCGCTTCGGCGCGGCGCGCGGGCTGGACCAAAGGACGATCGAGGCGCCGGAGTTCCAGGTGTCGCGCGGTCTCGTCGATCGCGTCGCGTCCGAAGGCAAGCCCCTCCTGACGAGCGACGCTCAGACCGACGCCTGGCTCGCCAGCCGCGACAGCGTCCGCATCGTCGGAGTACGCGCCATCCTGTGCGTGCCGCTCGAGCTGAAGGGCCGTGTCGATGGCGTCATCTACGTCGACAGCCGATTGCAGACCGGCGTCTTCTCCCCCGACGACGTCGAGATGCTCCAGGGGATCGCCGCCAGCGCCGCCATCGCCATCGACAACGCCCGTCTCTATCAGGTCGCCGTCGAGAAGGGCCGCATGGAGCGCGAGCTGCAATTGGCGCGCGAAGTCCAGTCGAGCCTGCTGCCGCAATCCGTGCCGTCCTTTCCCGGGTGGGAGATCGTCGCCTGGTGGCAGCCGGCGCGCGAGGTCAGCGGCGACTTCTACGACTTCGTCACGTTCCGCGACGGCTCGGCCGGCGCGCTGATCGGCGACGTGACCGACAAGGGCATGCCGGCAGCGCTCTTCATGGCCAGCGCCCGCAGCGTCGTGCGGGCCAGCGTCGCCGCGTCCGACGACGCCCAGGCGGCGCTGCGCATGGCCAACCAGACGCTGTGCAACGAGGCGCCCAACGGGATGTTCGTGACGCTGCTGCTCACCCAGCTGGCCGGCGACAGCGGACGGATCCGTATCGCCAACGCCGGCAACAACCGCCCCCTGCTCTATCGGTCGGAGCGGGACGAGATCGTCGACTTCGGCGACACCGGCCTGCCGCTCGCCATCGACCCCGGATTCCCCTACTCGATGCAGGATCACGAGCTCGCCCGCGGCGACTTCTTCTTGCTGTACACCGACGGGCTGACCGATGCCACCGACATGCAGCTCGACCTCTTCGGGCGCCAGCGACTGTTGGCCGCCCTGTGGGACGTGCGCCGGGCGCCGGCCGACGAGATCCGTCAGCGGTTGCGCCTGGCGGTGGCTTCCTTCATCGGCGCCGTGCCGCCGTACGACGACGTAACCTTCCTGGTCGCCCGCCGGACGGCGTAGCCGAATGCCGCCCGCTCCGCTCAACGACCGCTATCGTCTCGAGGACGAGCTGGGCCGCGGGGGGATGAGCATCGTCTACCGCGGCCACGACCTGCTGCTCGATCGGCCGGTGGCGGTCAAGGTGCTGCAGGGTACACGGGAAGACGGCGGATGGAAGCGGATCCTGTCCGAGGCCCAGTCGGCGGCGCGGCTCAATCACCCGAACATCGTCTCGATCTATGACGTCGGGGAGACCCTGGTCGACGGCGGACCGACGCCTTTCATCGTGATGGAGCTCGTCGAGGGCCGGCCGCTCAATGCCGACCCGCCGCGCGAGCTGGAGGCTATCGTGGTCGTGGCCAACGGCGTGCTGGAGGCGTTGGGCCACGCCCACGAGCACGGCGTGATCCATCGCGACCTCAAACCCGAGAACATCCTGCTGACGACGAGCGGCCAGATCAAACTGATGGACTTCGGCTTGGCCCAGTCGGTCGCCTCGCGCCTTACCCAGGCCGGTGCCGTCGTCGGGACAGTGTTCTATCTGGCCCCCGAGCAGGCGATGGGCCGCACCGTCGACGGCCGGGCCGACCTGTACGCGCTGGGAGTCGTGCTGTACGAGCTGGTCGCCGGTGAGCTGCCGTTCACTGCAGACAACGCGCTGGCGGTGGTCTCGCTCCACCTATACGCGCCGGTCGTCCCGCCGCGCGCCTACCGGCCGGATCTGCCACCGGCTTTCGAGGCCATCATCCTGAGCCTGCTCGCCAAGCGTCCGGAAGACCGGCCGGCTTCCGCCCGCGACACGCGCCGACTGCTCGAGCACGCCCTGGGCGACCGCGGCGCCGGGGCGGAGCTGTCGCTGCTCGACCGCATCGTGCGCGGACGCCTCGTCGGACGCGAACAGGAATTGAGCGAGGCCATCGGGCACTGGCAGCGTGCCATCGCCGGCGAGGAACATGTGCTGCTCGTCACCGGCGAGCCGGGAATCGGCAAGACCCGGTTGGTACGCGAGTTGTTGGCTCATGTCGAGGTAACGGGCGGGCAGGTCGCCCGCGGCGAATGTTTCGCCGAAGGCGGCGCTCCCTTCGCACCCTTCGCCGAGGTCCTGCGCCACGCGCTGGCCGATACGCCTTCCGTTTCCCTCCCCGAACCGCTCCTGGCCGAGCTGGTGACCTTCGCCCCGGACCTGGCATTGCGGTTCCCGGGCCTTGGTCGGAGCGCCGAGCTCGACCCGGCCGGGCAGCAGCAGCGGGGCTTCGAGGCGTTCGCCCTCTTTCTGGCATCCCTCTCCGCCCGTGCGCCGCTGGCGGTTTTTATCGACGACATGCACTGGGCCGACGCCGGGAGTCTCCAATTGCTGCACTACCTCGCCCGCCGTATCCGTCGGATGCCGGTCCTACTCGTGCTGACCTACCGCGAGATCGAGATCGACGAGAACCCGCCGTTCTCGCGGCTGCTGCAGGACCTGACCCGCGAGCGCCTGGCCGAACGTCTCAAGCTCACCCGCTTGAGCCGGGAGCAGACCCGCTTGCTCCTACAAGCGATGTTCGCCGAAGAGATCTCCCCGGAGTTCCTCGACGGCGTGTACACCGAAAGCGAAGGCAATCCTTTCTTCATCGAGGAGATCTGTAAAGCGATCCTCGACTCCGGCAAAGTCGCCTTCGAAGGCGGCCGCTGGCGCCGGCCGGGAGTGAAGGACCTCGAGATTCCCCAGAGCATCCGCGGGGCGATCCTGTCGCGGGTGGCCAAGCTGCCCGAGGCGGCGCGCGAGGCGATGCTGATGGCCGCCATCCTGGGTCGCGAGTTCGAATTCCAGACCCTTCGACAGGCCACCAAGATGCCGGAAGAGGCTCTGATCAACGCCCTGGAGGCGGCCGAGCGCGCCCAGCTCATCGGCGAGGCCCGCCGCAACGGCGATGTGGTCTTCTCCTTCGCCCACGCGCTGATCCCGTCGAGCCTGGCGGATTCGGTCAGCGTCCTGCGGCGGCGGATGCTACACCGGCGGGCGGCCGCTGCCATCGAGGCGGCGCACCCCGAAGCCTGGGAGGTGCTCGCCTACCACTGGATCGAAGCCGGCGAGGACGAACTGGCGCGTGGCTGCTCCCTGCGCGCCGCCGATCGCGCCTACGCCTCGCTGGCACGCGGCGAGGCCGTGCGCCACTACCGCGCCGTCCTGGAGCGCTGGCCGGCCGCCGATCGGGCCGGGCGGGCCGATCTGCTGGCCAAGCTCGGCGATTGTCTGCTGCTGACCCCCGCCGGCGCTACCGGCGATTCCTATCGCGAAGCCCGCGATCTCTACCAGCAATTGGGGCGCACGGCGCAGACCGGCGAGATGGAGCGACGCCTGGGCCGCCTCTACTACGAGGCCGGAGACCGTGAGCGCTCGATGCAGCACTACCAGCGGGCGCTAGAGATTCTGGAGCCGGGTCCCGCCACTCCCGAGCTGGCCATGGCCTATAGCTCGATGTCGCAGATGCTGATGCTGGCCTCCGAATACGACCAGGCCGTGCATTGGGGGGAAAAGGCCATCGCCCTGGCGCGGGAGCTGGACGTCGAGGACGTCCACATTCACGCCCTCAACAATGTTGGCTGCAGCCTCACCGGGATCGGGCGGACCGATGAGGGCCTGGCGATGCTCCACGAAAGCTGCGACCGGGCCATCGCCGCCGGGCTGGTGCACGACGCGGCGCGGGCCAAGATGAACCTGGGCGACATCTTCCTCAACCTTGGTCGCCTGCCTGACGCCCGCTCGACTTACGAGGACCTAGTCTCCTTCGTCGTGCCGTACCATGTCGTCGGATTCGAGTTGGCGGCGCGCGAGCGCTTGGTGTTGCTGCACTGGCTCATCGGGGAATGGGATGTGGCGCTGCGTTTGGAGGCCGAGCTGCAGGAGGCGGGGCTGGTCTCGTCCGGACTGACCCGGGTCTGGCACGCCGCCACGATGGCGATGGTCTACAACGATCTGGGGCAGCCGGCGCGCAGTCTGGCGCTGCTGCAGGAAATGCACGAGGCGGCCATGCGCAACGAGGAGCTGCAGACTCTGGTCCCCTTCCTGACCCAACTGGTGCGGGCCTATAGCCTGTTGGGGGAACCGGAGGCAGCCCGGCCGGTGGCCGAGTCGATCCTGCAGCACATGGACGCCGTCTCGCACTTCGACGGATCGTGCGGGCCGGCCCTGCTCGAGATCCTGCGCTGGCTGGCGGCCCAGGGGGGCAAAGCGCAGGTCGAGCAGGCGCGGGCCTGCCTCGATCGGCTCGAGACGCTGGCGGCCCAGATTCTCCCCGTCGACGCGGCGGCGATGCTGGACGAAGCCCGGGGCGAGGTCGCCGCACTGCGCGGCGAGGCCGAAGACGCCGCCTCCCACTTCGCCGCGGCCGATGCGGGTTGGGCGGATCTCGGTCGGCCTTACGCTCAAGCCCGCACGCTGGCCGGGTTGAGCCGGGCCCTGACCGGTGTCGGCGACACGCGCCGGGCTGGCGAGGCATCGCTCCGGGCGGTCGCTCTGCTCGAGGCGCTGTTGAGCCGGCTGACCGATGTCGAGATGCGCCAGTCGTTTTCGGCTTCGGATCTGGTCTCGAGGCTTCGGCGCAGCGCCGCGCCGCCGGGCTAGGCCGGCCGGGGCTCGGCTCCATCGCCGCATCGGCACAGGAGGGTTCGATGGATCTGGGTTTGCACGACCGCGTTGCTCTCGTGACCGGCGCCTCACGCGGGTTGGGCCGGGCGGCGGCCGAGGCCTTCGCCGCGGAGGGGGCCAACTTGGTGATCTGCTCCCACTCGCCGGCCATCGAGACCGCCGCCGAGGAGATCAGGCACAAGTACAACCGTCCGCTGATGGCGGCGCAGGCGGACGTCGGCGCGAAGGCCGACGTCGATCGCTTCGTTTCCTCTGCCGTCGAAACCTTCGGCCGCATCGACATCCTGGTCATCAACGGCGGCGGCCCGAAGCCCGGACCGTTCCTCGAGCTGACGCCCGAAGACTGGGAGGCCGCCGTTCGGCTGATCCTGCTGAGCGCCGTGAATCTCTGCTACGCCGTCGTCCCGCACATGCTCCGGCAGGGATCGGGAAGTATTGTCGCCAGCCAGTCCTACTCGGTGAAGCAGCCGATCGAGAACCTCGTCCTCTCGAACTCCGTGCGGATAGCTGTCGTCGGGTTGATGAAGTCGCTGGCCAACGAACTCGGCCCGAAAGGGATCCGGGTGAATTCGATCCATCCCGGGTGGACGGCGACCGAGCGGGTGGTGCACCTGTTCGAGGACCGCGCCCGCCGCGCCGGCACCACGCCGGAGAGCGAGGCCGAGAAGATCATCCGCAGCGTGCCGCTCGGCCGCCTGGCGACCGTCGAGGAATACGGCCGGACCGTGGCCTGGCTCGCCTCGCCGGCGGCCTCGTTCGTACACGGGCACGCGTTGTTCCTGGACGGGGGGATCGTCCAGGCGGCGCTGTAATCTTGCGCCGTCTTTCCGGGTTTGCTGCGGGGTGCCGGTCTCCCCTCCCCCTGCCCCCCTCCCCGCGGCAGCGACCGGCGCCTCAGGAGGAGCCCTTTGGGGAGGGGGTGATGATATCGAAGGAGGGAGGGGCGGCAAAGCCGCCCCTCCCTCCTTCGAAGAACCCTCCCTCCCCCTGAGGCAACTTGGAACCGCCAGCGGACTCGATCCCAGGGGGAGGGCCGAAACCTCAAGAGGGTGGGGGAGCGAAGCTCCCCCACCTCTTGAAAGACCTCCCCTCCCCCTGGAAACTTCGACCAACGGCGCCGAACCCTGATTCAGGGGGAGGGGTAAGGGGTGGGGGTGGGAACTGAGCAAGCCTGCGAGAGAATCCTCACCGCCCACCAGATTGGTGGGCGGCGAGGAGAGTGAAACGCGGTTGCCAGACCAGCGGTTTCTCCGGAGGAGGGAGTCAGGCCGCGCGCACGTGCTCCCTGGGAACCTGCCGCCGCACCAGCGTGCGTAGGCGGGAGGCCAACAGGCTCGCGTGGACCGGTTTGATCAGATAGTCGTCCGCCCCGGCATCGAGGGCGCGGGCCACCGAGCCGGGCGCGCCCAGCGCCGAGATGATCAGGATCGGTACGCTCGAGAACTCACGGATCCTCTGACAGACTTCCCAGCCGTCCATTTCGGGCATGAGCAAATCGAGGATGACGACGTCGGGCGCCCCATTGCGGCAGGCTTCGACCCCCTCGGCCCCGGTCAACACCGAGTGGAAGTCGAAATCCTGCCCGCGCAGGAGACTGTGCATCACTGCCGCCAGGTCGGGGTCATCGTCGATGAGCAGCGTGTGGATGGCCATTGTTGTTCCTACGGACATCGCCATTATGCCGGACCTCCGGGTCGAGGGACCTTACAGGCTCCTTGCTCCTTCCCTCTTCGGCCGCCATCCACCCTGGGACCTTAGAGAGCGCCCTCGCCCGTTCCGAACACCGGTGATCGGGACGATCTTCACAAGCATCCTAAGCCGCTTGCCTCTCTTCCCTGCAAAAGCTCCGGCCGTCCCTCGCCCCTTGCCTGCTTGCCCCTGCATCGGGGAGCGGCTATTATTCCGGCGCCGGTCGCATCCGCCGCTATGGGCCAGCCTGCTCCCGTCGGTCTCACTCCCGTTGACTGCCCCCACTGCGGGCAGCGCCTGCCGTTCGACAGCCGGATCTGCCCCCAGTGCGGCCTCGATTTAGCGTTGGTCTCGCTGCTGGCGGAGCGCGCCTACGCCAGCGGCGCTCCCCCGACAGGGTTTGTCGCGCCGCCTCCCGAGACGGCCATCCCCAAGCTCGGGGCCTTCCTGCTCGACCAGCACCTGCTGACCGAGCAGCAGCTCGCGCTGGCCCTGACGCGCCAGCGCGAAGCCGAGGCGAGCGGGAATCGCCAGTTGCTAGGCAAGACGCTGATCGAGCTGGGCTACGTCGATCGCGAGACCATCGACCGGGCCGTCAACCGACAGATCCTGGAGCTGCACGCGGCCCTCAGCGCCTCCAACCGCCAACTCGAAACGCGCGTCGAGGAGCGCACCGCCGAATTACGCCGCGCCCTGGAGCGCCTGAGCGAGCTCAACCAGCTCAAGGCCAACCTGATTTCCAACGTCTCCCACGAGCTGCGCACGCCGCTGGCCCACATCAAGGGTTACACCGAACTCATGGCCGACCGCCAGCTCGGGGAGCTGAACGCAGAGCAAGTCAAGGCGCTGGCGGTCGTGCGGCGCGCCACCGAACGTCTCGGTCGGTTGATCGAGGACCTCATCGAATTCTCCTCGGCCTCCCGGACCGGTCTGGCCCTCCATCTGACCCCGGTGATCATCCCCGAGCTGCTCGCCGAGGCCATCGACCGATCGCGCGAGAAGGCCGGGAAAGCCGGCGTCCGTCTGGCTCTGGATGTCGACGCCCCGCTCCCCAACCCTTTGGCCGACCGCGAACGGCTCGGCTGGGTGGTGCATCAACTCTTGGACAACGCCATCAAGTTCACGCCGGACGGCGGGACGGTGACGGTGCGGGCGGCTCCCGAGACCCGCGCCGTCCTGGTGGAGGTCTCCGACACAGGCATTGGCATCCCGCAGGAACGGGTGGGGGAGGTCTTCGAGCCGTTCCATCAGTTGGATGACTCGCCGACGCGCCGCTACGGCGGCACCGGGTTGGGCTTGGCGCTGGTCCGCCTGATCCTCGACGCCCATGGGGCGCCGATCAGCCTGGAGAGCCGGATCGGGGAAGGCACGCGCCTGTCTTTCACCCTGCCGGTCGAGGCCCGCGCCGGATGACCGGGCCGCTCATCCCCGTCGAACCTCTCACCTACGGCACCGAGCTCAACGCGGTCTACGCCATCGCTCGGGTGGTCGCCGAGACCTTCGACACCGAGACCGGGCTCGACACGGTCTTTCGCCTGTCGCGCACGATTTTCATCTTCGACGTCGTTTCGCTCTTCCTGGAAGATGAGGAGAGCGGCCAGCTCGAGCCGTCCTACGCGCTGGCGCTCGGCCGCGGGCGCGACCGCGAGGCGGAGCTGGCATGGGGCGAGCAGGCGGCGGTGGAGGCCTTCCGCAGTGGTCAGACCGTGCTGCGCCAGGAGGACGTGGGCCCGGCGGTGCAGGGGCGCGAGCGGCGCCGCGACTACCTGGGCCTGCCGATGATGGTCGGCGGCCACTGCGTCGGCGGTCTGATTTTCGGGCGATTCGGCGGACCGGTCTTCCCCCCCGAGCACATCCGCCTGGCCGAGTTCATCGCCTGGCACGTCGGTCAATTGCTCGAGAACCGGCGCATGGCGCGTCGCATCGCCTCGCTCGAGGCCCAGCGCCAGCTGGCGCGCATGCAGGACGAGTTCGTCTCGACCGTTTCCCACGAGCTGCGCACGCCGCTTGGCTTCATCAAGGGCTACACCACCACCCTGCTGCGCCAGGACGCCGAGTGGGACGCGACGACGCGGGTCGAGTTCCTGCGCATCATCGACGAGGAGGCCGACCGGCTGCGGGAGCTGATCGACAACCTGCTCGACTCGTCGCGCCTGGAATCGGGCGCCATCGGGATGACGCGCGAGCCGACCCGCATCGGCCCGCTGCTGCGCAGCGTCGTCGAGCGCGCCCAGTCGGCCTACCCCGAGATGGCGCTGCGCGTCGACGCCCCGGAGGGCCTGCCGATTCTCGAGATCGACTCGACCCGCATCGCCCAGGTGCTCGACAATCTGCTGTCGAATGCCGCCAAGTACGCCCCCGGCGCGCCGGTGGCGTTGCGTGCTCGCCGCGAGGGGGAGGAGCTCGTGATCGAGGTCGAAGACCAGGGGCCGGGAATTGCGCCCGAACACACCTCGCAGATGTTCCAGCGCTTCTACCGCGTGCCGAACACCCAGCGCACGGTGCGCGGGACGGGGCTCGGGCTGTATATCTGTCGTAAGATCGTAGAGAATCACGGCGGACAAATCGGCATCGATAGCCAGCCCGGGCGGGGGGCGCGCTTCTTCTTCACGCTGCCCCTGGCGACCCTGGAGGCCACGGAGGGCCAAGATGAGTGAGCCAAAGACCATCCTGCTGGTCGACGACGAGCCCCGCTACCTGCGCCTGATGGAAGTCAACTTGCAGACCGAAGGCTACGGCCTACGGATGGCCGCCGACGGCCAACAGGCCCTCGAAAGCGTGGCCGCCTCCCAGCCCGACCTGATCCTGCTGGACGTGATGATGCCGGTGATGGACGGGTTCACCGCCTGCGAACGCATCCGCGAGTTCTCCACGGTGCCGATCATCATGGTCACCGCCAAGGGCGAAGAGCGCGACCGGGTGCGGGGCCTGGACGCCGGCGCGGACGACTACATCGTCAAGCCGTTCAGCGCGCAGGAGCTGCTGGCGCGGGTGCGGGCCGTCCTGCGCCGGGCCGAGCGGCAGGATGCCGGCGCTTTCCACCAGCCGGTCTTCCAGCACCACGAGCTGCGGCTCGACCTGGCCAAGGCCGAGGTGCTCAGCGCGGGCAAACCCGTGATGTTGACCGCCACCGAGTACCGTCTTCTGCAAACGCTGGCGGCGGCCGTCGGGCAGATGCTCACCCCGGAGGACCTGCTGACCACCGTCTGGGGCCCCGAGTATCGCGACGACAAGGAGATCCTGTGGGTCTGCCTGAGTCGGTTGCGGCAGAAGATCGAGCCCGACCCGAAGAACCCGATCCACATCCTGACGCGGCAGGGGCTCGGCTATTACATGCCGCCCGAAAACGAAACGGGGAAAGATGCGTGAAGACAAAGGCACCTAGGCCCCGTGGCACCTGGGCGTCCATCATGGAAGTGCCGGACCGCCTGAGTGCCTAGGTGACTAGATGCCTAGGTCCCCAGGTGCCTAGCCGCGCGATGCTATAATCCGCGCAGTTTTCCCAGGGAGGGAACGAGGCATGGCGGATCGTCAGGCGATTCAGCTCCGCACCAAGTTGCTCGGCGCCGTCCTTCGTCAGGCGCGCACCGCCGCCGGCCGGACGCTGAAGGAGACCGCCGCCACCATCGGGGTGTCCGGCGCCGTGCTCGCCTCCTACGAGCGCGGCCGCCGCGGCATCTCCCTCCCGGAGATGGAAATCCTGGGATACCAGCTCCAGACTCCCCTGCACCAGATCCTCCGTCCTTCGCGCGGCGAATCGCGCAAGAAAGCCGACCTCAATCCGGCGGTGATGATCTCGTTGCGCCAGCACTACATCGGCGCCATGCTCCGCTCACGCCGGACCGAAGCCGAGGTGAGTCTGCGCGACATGGCTAAGTTCACCGGAATCCCCGCCGCCCGGCTGGCGAGCTACGAGCAGGGGGAACGCCCGATCCCGGTGGCCGAACTCGAGGCGATCGCCACCACGCTCAACCGAAATCTGGTTTACTTCCAGGACTCGCGCGGCCCGGTCGGGGAGTGGCAAGCGACACAGGAGGCCTTCGAAGCCTTCCTGCGGCTTCCGGCCGATCTGCGCGACTTCGTCCGTTCGCCCGGGAGCGAGCCCTACCTGCGGATGGCGCTGCGCCTGAGCGACATCCCGATCGAGAAGGTGCGGACTCTGGGCGAAGGCTTCCTCGAAATCACTCTGTGAGGTCCGCCAGGTGACCGCGCCTAGCATCCCGGAGGGGATCGCGCTTAGCATCCCGGAGGGGATCGCGCTTAGCATC
>CAYUWF010000059.1:0-14053 GCA_964448245.1 uncultured Anaerolineaceae bacterium
CGCTCACACCGTCCCGGCGTCCTACCGGGAGGACAGGCTTGTCCAGGGACGGCGCCTGCCCAGAGCGCAGCGTGGGGCGGCAATCTCCTCATTGAGGCGATTGCCACCCCTCGCTGCGCTCGGGGCAGGCGGCTCCCCTCCACTCCGCTTCGCTTCGCTTCGGGGACTGTAGTACGGGCGCCTCGCAATGACGTTGGAGAGAACGGCCCGTCTCCACAATCCGCCGCAGGGGAGCTGAGTCGGCCTACGCCCCCCGCAGCCGCGCTTCGAAGACGGCGAAGTTGACGCGGGAGGTCATGTCGAGGCTAAGGGGCGTGACCGAGACCCGGCGCTCGACGCGCAGGACGTGCGCGTCCGAGCCGGGTTCGAGGACGAGCTGATCGTCCGCCACCCGGTAAGTCATGACGCCGGGCTCCGCCAGGGCCCGCCGCGCCGGCGCCACGGGGATGTAGTAGCGCCCTCGCGAGAGACGCGTCAGGCGCCACGCCGTCTCCGGCGTAGCGCCCATGGGTACATCGATCTTGAGCACGTCCACGTCCGCCGGCGGTTCGGCCGAGAGCAGTCTCTCGGCGAAGAAGGCCGTGAAGTGCGCCGCGGCGCCGAAGTCGATCTCCTGGGCGTGAGTCATATGGAAGCGGCTCTCCGTCTCCTGAGAGACGGCGATCGCCGGGATCCCGGCCGCCGCCGCCTCCAGCGCGGCGCCGACCGTGCCGGAAATCGTGATGCTGGTGGTGACGTTCTCCCCATAGTTGATCCCCGCCACGACCAGGAGCGGGGGCTGCGGCATGATCTCGAAAATCGCGTGCTGGACGGCCTGCGCCGGGGAGCCACCGACCGAGTAGACCTTCCACATCTTGTCCCCGACCCTGACCGACTGCTCGCCGATGGCTCCGTCCGAGGCGACGGGCATGCTGCGGCCGCTGCCGGACTGTTGCTCGCGCGGGGCGACGACCGTGACGAAGCCCAGGGCGGACAGCGCCTCCGCCGCCGCCCACAATCCGGGCGAGCCGATTCCATCATCGTTGGTCAGAAGGATCGGGCGTTTGGCATCCACTATGAGTCCGATGAGGATGATACAACACGCTCGGAAGTTTCGCCGACAGGGTTCCGGCCGAAGGAGGCGAGGGGCCCGGAGCCGCGCAGCCTTCCCTTGGGCGCTGATCTGCCAACTCCACGCCCCCGCGCTCCCGCCCGGCGCGCTTCGACAGGCTCAGCGCGCCTCAAACCTTTTGGGCCAGGCACCCTGAGCCCGTCGAAGGGTGCCTGGCCTTCGATGCACGACGCTCAGGCGTCGCCGCCGACGGCTTCCAACGCCAGCTGCTCGAAGAACTGCCGCATCAACGCCGACCGATCGGCGCCGATGCGACGGCCCGGTTCGGTGTGAAGCCGGCCGATCACATGCTGGAGCTTGAAGAGGAACTCGTGGTAGGCGCTGTGCGGCTCCCCCGCCTGGCGCTCGCCGTTCCGTCGGAACGCCTGCGAAGGTTCTGCGTACACCGGTTCGCCCGCCTGGAGGGCGTAGCCGATCGTCCGGGCTACCCCAAACGCGCCTACGACATCGAGCTTATCGGCGTCGTACAGGATTTTCGCCTCCAGCGTCCGCGGCGCCTCGACGCTGCGGTAGCGGTGGGACCGGATGCAGTGTGTCACTTCGTCGATTCTCTCGGCCGGCGATCCCTCACGGCGCAACACTTCGGCAGCGAATTCGGCCGAGGCCTGTTCGTGGTTGTGGCGCCCGCTGCCCGGCCCCGGCGCCGCCCCGGCGGCGTCGTGCAGCAGCGCCGCCGCGCGTAGGACCTCGAGGTCGGCGCCCAGCTCCGTCCCCAATCGCTCGGCCATGCGCAGCACGCGCAGGACATGATCGAAACCGTGCACAGGGTCCTGGGGTGGATACCACGTGCGGGCCTGATCAACCGTCGGCATCCCGCTCTCCTTCACGCTTCACGTTTGGGCCATTAATACCGGGCTCGCCGCGCCATCGGGCCAGGGCGAGGGCGAAGCCGGGATCTGCCTGAAGAACCCGCTCCGGCCGGCCCTCCGACGTGATCCGCCCTCCTTCCATGAGGGCCGCCCGCGTCGCGTGTTCCGCGACGAAACCGGCATCGTGGGTCGCCACCACGATGGCGCAGCCGGCGCGGCGCAGGTCGTTCAGGACCCGTCCGAGCCACGCCAGGCGGTGGCGGTCCATTCCGAGCGTCGGCTCGTCGACGAGCAGCACCGACGGGCAGGCCGCCAGAATCGCGGCCAGCGCCAGGCGCTGCCGTTCCCCGGCGGAAAGGTCGCGCGGGTAACGATCTCGCACGCCGCTCAGGCCAAACGCCTCCAGCCACGGCGCGGCGGACGGCGCCGGATGGCCGCCGTGGCGCCTGAGGGTCAGGGCGATCTCCTCCTCGGCGCTCTCGGCAAAGAGCATCGATGCCGGGGCCTGCGGCACGTAACCGATCCTCCGCACGATCTCGCGCAACGGCCGGCCGACGATCGATCGGCCGTCGAGCTCGATCTCGCCGGCGTCCGGCCGCTGCAGGCCGATGAGCGCCCGCAGGAGCGTCGTCTTTCCCGAGCCGTTTCGACCGATGAGGGCCAAGAGCTCGCCGGGCGCCAGGTCGAGGTCGATCCCTGCGAGCACGGGCCATCGGCCGTAGGCGACGCGCACGCCTCGCGCGCGCAGCCCCATCGGGGTAATCTCTCCGATTTCTTCTTCCAGGCCGATGCGCGCCTCGGGCCTCGGACCGGGCGGGACGGGCCCTCGCTCCAGCCGGCCGCCCGGTCCGAGATCGACCCAGCGGTCGATCACCTCCCGCCATCCTTCCACCCGATGCTCGGCCAGGAGTACCGTCATTCCTTCCTGCCGCGAGAGCTGATCGACCCAGGCGACGACGGCCTGTGCCCCCGCCGGATCGATGTGGGTCACGGGCTCGTCCAGCACCAGCATTTTCGGCTCACGTGCCACCGCGGCGGCGATGGCCAACCGCGCCTGCTCGCCCGCCGACAGGTGCTCGAGACGGCGTCCGGCAAGCGCCGCGACACCCATCCGCTCGGCGATGGCCTCCACCCGCCGCGGAATGCCCTGGACCTCGGCGCCCCCGATCTCCAGCGAGAAGGCGATCTCATCACCGACGGAGTCAGTCAGGAAGCGTGCCGGCAGGTCTTGAAAGACCATCCCGACCTGCCTCGCCAGTGATTGCGGCGACGCCGTGCGTGTGTCGACGCCCAGGACGGTGGCGCGGCCGGCGAACCGCCCGCCGTAGAAGTGCGGCACCAGCCCGTTGGCGGTTCGCAACAGCGTCGACTTCCCCGATCCGGAGACGCCTCCTACGAGGACTCTTTCGCCCGGGCCGATCACCAGGTCGACCACGTCGAGTGCCGGGTGCTTCGCCTCGGGATAGGTGTAACGGACGTGTTCGAGTTCGAGCGCGTTCACGGCCTGATGACCGCCGCCGGCGCCGCAAGGCAGAGGATGGCCAGCAGCGGGGTGATCATCAGTGATGGGAGGTAGGCCGTCGGATACGGGTAGTAGCCCAGCGATCCCAGGTTCTGGCTGGCGAGAAAGGCCACGGCGGCGATCGCGGCGGCCGAGAGGCCCGTCACGATCGTGTCGCGGGTGCGCCACGGGTCCGGTCGGTAGCGCGTCAGCGTCTCGCCGCGGCGCCGCGCGATCCAGTGCGTGCCCGCGGCGGCAGCCACGAGTCCCGCCGCCAGGGCCGCACGCTCGGGCGCCGCGGCGCACAGGAGGACGGACGCCCCGATGGCGGTCCAGGCCAGGGCCTCCTCCCAACGGCGAGGGCCGGATGGAGCCCCACCGGCCCAGCCGCGCGCGGCGAGGGCCTCGGCCTGGGCCATGGCGCGCTCCAACGCCACGACGACCATCGGAGTGAGAAGCCGCGGCGTCTCTCTCCAGCTGACGGGCGACAGCCCGCGCAGCTGCTGGGCTTCGCGCAGATCCAGGAACGCCTGCCGGGCATGCGGCGCGAAGCTCAAGCCGAGCGTCGAGGCCACGCCGATGGTGTACAGACCACGCGGGGTCCTGCGCAGGAGATCGGCGGCGGTCAGGGCGCGGGCGAAGACGCCCATCACCAGGAGCAGGGTCGCCACTTGGATTCCCGCCGAGAGTCCAAAGAGGAGCGCTTCGAGAGTGTACGGCCCCCCGAGCCACGCCATCGGCAGGTGCAGCAGGACCGTGTCGCCGGCTCGGCTGAAGAGCAGATTGACGACCGTCGAGGTGAGGACGATGCCACCGACCAGGTAGGCAGTCCCACGCCCCGGCGGCTCACCGGTCAGCCGCCGGGCGACGCCCACCGCCACGGCGGCAAGTGCCAGCAGGTACCAGGGGTTGCGTATGAGCAGCGCGGCGCCGGCCGCAGCGGCGGTCCACACCAGCCATGCGCTCGGATTCAGCCCGCGGCGGCGGGCTGCTCCAGGCGGTTCCGGGGTCACGATCTCTCCGTCCGCCCAACGATCCCGGAGAGGAGCAGGACGACCACCAGCAGGAAGGCTGCGCCCCAGAAGACCGCCGTCGCGCCCGAACCCGAGGCCTCTTTCCCCCCCGCCAGTCGAGGCAGGTCCGTGAAGTCGGTGCCGGCCAGGGCCGGGATCGCCTGGAGGGTGGCCAGCGTGTTATCACCGGGCGTGTCGGCGTTGAAGGCCAGGGCGCCGCTCGGCTGTTGCAGCGCCAGCAGAGTCGCCAGAGGATTGCCCCACTCCTCGAGGTCCTGCCCCCCGGCGAGGAGGGCCTGCACAACGAGCGCTGTCGAGTTAGCGTCGGTGGCCTCCCCGAAGGGGCTGGGCCTTTGGTAGGTCCATCCTCCATCCGCATTCTGTACTTGTCGGAAGTAGGTGAAGGAAGGGATGGTCTCTTCACCGGCGCCGGCCATCAGCAGGGCCTGGACCACGAGCGCCGTCGTATTGCTGTCGCCGCTGTCCGGCGTCATGGCTCCGTCGAAAGCGTAGCTCCCGTTCGGCTGGCGGGCGCGCAGCAATCCCTCGATCGCCTCGGGTGGCGCAGCGCCGGAGGCCTGCGCAATGGCCAGGAGCGCCAGCGCGCTGTCGTACGGGCCGCCCCCGTAGAAGCCAAGGGAGGAATCGAAACCGGCAGCGACGACTGCCGGCAGATCGACTCCGCCGAAGACAGATGGATTCTCGCCCGCCGCGATCAGCCCCAATGTCACCTTCGCTGCAAGGCCGGGGGCCGTCACTTCGGCGGCGTGGTCGGCCAGGAAATCGATCGGACTGATCCCGCCGATCTTCCACGCCGCCGGCGCCTCGCCGGCGCTGGCGATGGCGATCACGGCGTCGGCCGTCGCGCCGATGTCGCTCCCTTCCGAGAAGCCGGACGAGAAACCTCCGTCGGCCAGCTGCGCCGCTCGCAGCCAGGCCAGCGCCGGCTCGATACCGCCCGAGGCGGCGCCCGTGACGGGCGTCAACCGAAGCGGGATGAGGAGTGTCACCGATAGAACCGTCAGCAATCGCAGGCGCGGCATTCTTGATCTCCTCGAGAGAAAGGATGAGTTGCCGAGCGGCTCTTTGGGAGCCGAACGTGGAACGAAAACCTCCCCGTGGCGGGGAGGCGTGGCCTGGGTCGGCAGGGCGCCACCTCCTTTCCGCGAAGGCGAAATCAGCGCTGCGGGCGAGGCGGGTATCCTGGCTCGGACGGCCGTCAGCGATCGCTGACGGCCGTCCCTACAGTTGCGGGACAGCGCCGGACTTCCGCGAGCCGTTCTCACGGGCACCGGCTTCCCCTTGGCGGCCTCCGCATCCGGGCGGGAGGCCACCTCGGCCCGAGTACTTCAGTTGTGGGTCAAGTATAGGATCCGGCCTGGAGCCCGTCAAGCGGCGGGTGCGACGCCGACTGCCCCCGTCACCTCGGAAGACAGTTTTGCTCCACGTCGAGGAAATCGGGCGGGGCGAAAGCCGGCCGCAGACAAGGGCGAGCAGCACGGCGCGCCTCGACCATCCCTGCGCCCGACGAGGGCGCTGTGCCTCTTCGCTTGTGGAGGATTCCGTCGTGACCGACACCGCTCGCTCGCGGGGCTGGATGAACCCCGAGGATGCCCGGCGTCTCCGCCGGTTGACGGATCTCCCATCTCGTGATACAAGTCACGGGAATTCGTCTCGGAGCATGCAGCACGTGAGCAAGCGTTCGTGGTGAGTTGGTTCGACGGATCCGAAGGCTACGTCTCCCTGCTGGCCGAGGACGGCCAGCAGGTTTTCGTCCACCCCCGCCACTTGCGCGGCCAGGCCTTCCCGCAGGCCCTCCAAGTCCCCCACCCGCGTTGATCCCTGTGTGTGCACGGCTTGCCCTCGACCCCGGGCGGACCCCCCGCCGGGGCGGACAGCGTTTCCGCGTGCGCCGGCTCCGCCACCAAGAAAGCAAAGGAAAAGGAAAAGATGAGCAGTAAGACTCTGCGCCTGGTTCCCCTCGGGGGACTGGGCGAAGTCGGGAAGAACATGATGGCGATCGAGTACGGCGAGGACATCCTCGTCGTCGACACCGGCATTATGTTTCCTGAGAACGACATGTTGGGAATCGACTACATCATTCCCGACTTCGGTTACCTGAAAGACAAGGCTGCCCGGGTGCGCGGGATCATCGTCACCCACGGCCACGAGGACCACACCGGGGCTATCCGGCATGTGCTGGAGGCGATCCCGGCGCCGGTCTACGCCACACCTCTAACGCGCGGCTTGCTGGAGGCCAAGCTCAGCCGCGGCGGCGGGCTGGACAAGTTCACGCTGCACACGATCCATGCCGGCGACGAGAAGCGCATCGGGCCGTTCAGCGTGGAGTTCTTCCACGTGTGCCACTCCATCCCCGATGGGGTCGGATTGGGGATCACCACTCCCGCCGGTCTGATCGTCCACTCCGGCGACTTCAAGTTCGACCACACGCCGGTCGACGGGTGGCCGGCCGATTTCGGCAAGCTGGCCGAATTCGGCGAGCGCGGCGTCCTGGCGCTGCTGGCCGACTCGACCAACTCGGAGCGGCCGGGCTGGACGCCTTCGGAAACGGTCATCGATTCGGCCTTCGACGACGTTTTCCGCCAGGCGCCCGGGCGCATCCTGATCGGCAGCTTTGCCTCGCTGATCTCACGCATCCAGCAGGCGGCTCGCGCCGCTGCCGCCCACGACCGCGTGCTGTCGCTGGTCGGCACGAGCATGGTCGACAACGTGCGCATCGCCCGCCAGCTCGGCTACCTCGAGACGCCGGACGACCTGATCGTGCCGCTCGAGCAGGCCCTGAAGATGAAGCCGTCGCGCATCGCCCTGATGTGCACCGGGACCCAGGGCGAGCCGTCGTCGATCCTCGGCCGGCTGTCGACGGACACCAACCGTCAGTTCAACCTGATCCCGGGCGACACGGTCGTGCTGTCTTCCCATCCGATCCCCGGCAACGAGGAGATGGTCCATCGCACGATCAACCGCCTGCTGCATCGGGGCGCCACCGTGATCTACGACGCCATCGCCCCGGTGCACGTCTCGGGGCATGCCAGCCAGGAGGAGATGAAGCTCCTGCTGCAGCTCGTCCGGCCGCAGCACTTCGTGCCGATCCATGGCGAGCTGCGCCACCTGCATCAGCACGCCGCTCTCGCCCGCCAGATCGGCATCGACCCCGAGCGGATCGCCGTCGTCGAGAACGGCACGATCATCGAGTTCCGCAACGGCAAGATGAAGATCGGCGAGCGACTGCCCGGTGGGTACGTCTTCGTCGACGGCTCCGGGGTGGGCGACGTCGGCCCGGCCGTCATGCGCGAACGCGAATCGCTGGCCCAGGACGGGATCGTCGTCGTCCAGCTGCGGCTCAACCCCAAGACCAGAGCCCTGCTGCGCGAGGCCGAGCTGATCTCGCGCGGGTTCGTCTACGAGCCGGAAGCCGAGGCGCTCATCGCCGCGGCGCGCGAGCGTATCCGCCAGGTGGTCGAGGCCTCGGACGGCAACCATCTGGAGGCCGAGGTCGAGCGGGAGATGACGAAGCTATTCTATGCCGAGACCAAGCGCCGGCCGATGGTGATCGTGCTCTCGACACCCGTCGGGTGAATTAAGCCCCCTGGGGCTGTCCGCGTCCCCCTCCCCTGCCCCTCCCCCGATCCCGCTAGGATGCTCACGCTCCGCCGGTCTTCCGGGGGAGGGGAGGTAATCCTTGATGGAGATAGGGGGCGGCCCTGCCGCCCCCTATCTCCATCAAACTCAACTCCCTCTCCAGCTGAAGCGATGCCTTTGGGTTCGTTCAGCCGTCGAGGGGGCGCTGCGGCCAGAACACGGCCCGGAGTGGCCTCGGGCCCTCCCTGGGTATAATGCGCCGCTCCATGAAGCGTCACTTGGCACTCCTGGGCGCCAGCTTGGCCCTGGCCGCTTGCACGGGAGGGCCCCTCCTGGCGATCCCCAGCCCCACTCCCACTTCCCCTCCAACCGCAACCCTGGAACCGCTGGCGGTTCTGGTGAACGGCGAAGGAATCCTTCTGGCCGACTTCGACGATGAAGTCGCCCGATTCGAGGCGGCCCAGGCCGTCCTTGGCACCGACCTTGCATCTTTGGGAGACTACCGGCGTCATGTGCTTCAGGCTTTGATCGACCGTTTGCTCCTGACGCAGGGCGCAGTCGACGCCGGGCGTTCATTCGATGAGGCCGCCGTCGATGCCGAGCTCGAAGCCGTGGCCCAGGCGCGCGGAGGAAACGAGGCGATGGGCGCCTGGATGGCCGACAACGCCTATACGCTCGACTCGCTGAAGCGAGCCTTGCGGGAAGACAAGTTGGCAGCGATGATGATCGAGGACATTACCCAGGGGTTCAGCGCAAGCGCCGAGCAGGTCCGGGCGGCCCACATCCTGGTCGCCACGCGAGCCGAGGCCGAAGAGTTGCAGGCGCAGCTGGGGGCCGGCGCGGATTTCGCCGAGCTGGCGCGCACCGCTTCGCTCGATCCCAGCACGCGACCGGCCGGCGGCGACCTGGGCTGGTTCCCGCGCGGCTACCTGCTCGTCCTGGAAGTCGACGAGGCCGCTTGGGCCCTGGCGCCCGGCGAGTCGATGGACATCGTCGAGAGCGCTCTGGGCTATCATATCGTCCGGGTCCTGGAGCGGGGAGAACATCCGCTCAGCCCCGATGCCCGCCGTTTCCTGCGCGAGCAAGCGGTGCAGGAATGGCTGGAATCCCGGCGGGCGGCGGTGCCGATCGAGGTCTACGCCGCGCCCTGAGGGAGTGGAGGCGATCCGATGGAAGACATCTACAATCCGAAACCGAGGCGCGGCATCGGCGGTTTGTTTCTGAACTGCCTGAGCTTCGTCTTCGTCCTGGCCACGTTGGTCAGCGCCAGCGGCATCGCCGCCGTCTTCGCCAATCCGGCCCTGATCGAGGTCGTCGATCCGTATCTTCCCGGCCCGGACCTCGAGCCGGCCCCGACGATTCCTCCAACCCTCGGTTTCCCGACAGTCACCAATACGCCCAAGATCCAGCTGCCTCCCACCTGGACTCCGACGGCCACCGAGATATCGACGTCCACCCCCACGGCCTCGACCACCCCCGAGCCGACGGCGACGGAGACGCCCGTCCCGGTGACGCCGACGCCGGGCGCCACGACCACCGGCGCCCCGTTTGTCGTCCAGCCCGGGAGCAACGTCCTGGTGGCCAACTTCGCCAACGACCTCGGCTGCGCCTGGATGGGCGTCGGCGGGCAGGTCTTCGACACGGACCGCAACCCCCTGGTGGGCATCACCGTTCACGTCGAGGGACAGTTGGCCGGGCAGCTGGTCAACCAGGATTCGCTGACCGGCAGCAACCCGCGCATCGGGCCGGCCGGCTACACGATCAACCTCTCCGACCATCCGATCGCCTCGGACGGCACGATGTGGATCCAGTTGATGGACACGGCGGGGCTCGACCTGTCCGATCAGGTCTACTTCAGCACCTCCGCCAATTGCGACAAGAACCTGGTCTTCATCAACTGGAATCAGATTCGCTGACGATCCGGCCGCGCTGGTTCAAGAGTGCGTAGGGGCACGGCGTGGCGTGCCCCTACGGTTTCCGCGGAATGGCGCGCACCTGTCCTGCCGCCTCGCACTGTTCGTGCCGCCGGGCTTGGCGGCACGAACGGTGGCGGCTGCTGCCAGGGTGCTGCTACCAGACACCGCGCCTCTCCTCCGATAAACTACACTGACCGTGAACCTGGGAAAGCCTGGGTTGCCGCGGGGCTGGCGTGTAGCGTCCCAACGTATCCTCGCAGAAGAACATCCCCGTCGGATTCCGTGTAGCGCAGCGGGTTGTTCAGCACGTAGCCATAGCGGTTCAGCGCCTGCGGGTTGTCCCTCCGCTCGCTTCGCTCGCTGCGGGATGCTTCGCGAAACGGGTCCGGGACGATCGTATCGGCCGAGCCGAACATCCCCAAGGATGTGTCGTCCCTCCGCTGGCTTCGCTCGCTACGGGATGCTGCGCGAAACCATCGCGCGTTGTAGTCTTGCAGGCCGGCTCCTGCCAAGCCCCCTGCGGAGGCTTGTGACATCAGATCTCCCATCGCCTTTCAATGGCGGGTTGTGAAGGGAAACAAGTCTCTCCCAATCGAGGTGTGGTCGGGCGGCTCCTTGTCCGCAAGTGCGCCGAGACTGCTCGGATGGATTCAATGATCTCGAGAGATGCGCGATACGCCAACCTAAGGATCGACTGCGACGCTTAACGGCGTCTAGACGGCCGGCCATCCCGTGAGCCTTTCGGGGGTTTGCGCGACGGTGGAGGGAATCCCAACGGCTCCCAATGTGCGCCAATCCACCCCAAGGGCACTCCAAAAGGCAGCTCTAATTCGGTGGATTGCGGCCGGGGAACGGACTCTTGTTGTACGGAGCGAGATCCGCGTGGGGGCTTTTCGATGCGGCGGAGGTTCTCCCCGTCAGTCGCTCATCGCCTGGCGCACCGCCTGGCACACCGTCTCCACTTGCTGCTCCGTCATCACGCCCGAAAACGGCAGCGCCAGCGTCCGCTGGCCCAGGTCCTCGGCCACGGGGAAATCGCCCTCCTGATAGCCGAAACGCTCCACGAAGTACGGCTGAAGGTGGATCGGCGTGAAGTACGGGCGGCTGGGGATGCCCTGCTCGTCCAGGCGCCGGGCGATGCCTTCGCGGTCCAGGCCCGAATCGAAACGGACGACGTAGACGAACCAGCTCATGCGAGTCGTGGCCGGGCTGATCGGCAGCGTCGAGACACTCATCTGCCCGGCCAGGCGCTCGGCGTACCAGCCGGCAACCCTCTCCCGCCGATCGAGCAGCTCGTTGAGCCGCTCGATTTGCGCCGCCCCCAGCGCCGCGCTCATTTCATCCAGCCGGTAGTTGTAGCCGAGATAAGTGTGTTGGAGCCAGGTGTCGCCCGGGGCGCGGCCCTGGTTGCGCAGCGAACGCATGAAATCCGCCCAGTCGTCGCGGTCGGTGACGATCACCCCGCCCTCACCCGTCGTCATCTGCTTGTTGGGGTAGAAGGCGAACACCCCCACGTCGCCGAGCATCCCCGCCGGCCGACCTCGATATTCGGCGCCGAACGCCTCGCAGGCGTCTTCGATCACGACCAGCGAGTGCTTCTTCGCTTCTTCCAGCAGGGGTTCGTAATCCGCCGGCTGACCAAAGGCGTCCACCGGCAACAGCGCCTTCAACGCGCCGTCGGTGGCGCCCCTTCGCGGCAGCCGGCGTTGCTTCCGTTCCCCGCCCTTCAACAGGTCATGGATGGCTTCCTCGAGCAGCCCCGGGTCGATGTTTCCCGTCCGCGGATCAACATCGACGAAGATCGGCACCGCCCGCTCGTACAGCAGCACGTTGGCCGAGGCGACGAACGAGAACGGCGTCGTGATCACCAGGTCGCCGTCGCCGATCCCCGCTGCCAGCACCGCCAGGTGCAGCCCGGCCGTTCCCGACGACACGGCGACCGCATGCTTCGCACCCACGCGCGCCGCCACGGCGCTCTCGAAGGCCTCCTGTCGCGGCCCCATGCTCAGCCGCGGCGTCCGCAGGACATCGAGCACCGCCTGGATCTCACGCTCCGTCAGGTCGGGAGAGGACATCGGGATGGTCATTGCCGAGGGTTCGCCTCTTCGGCAAGCATCGACATGAGAGATTGGAGATCGGCGATTTCCCAGTCAGGACGGGTTTCGGCGGCCGCGGGCTCCTCGTCTCGATGCAGCCCGTCGCTCCGCCGCACGCGTACGCTCGCCCAGCCCGCACGCCGCGCCCCGAGGAAATCCTTGGCCGGGTTGTCGCCCAGATAGATCGCCGCCGCCGGTTCGATGGAGCTCCCCTCCAGCCAGCGTTCGAAGGGCCGCGGACTCGGCTTCCAATCCTCGCGTTCGTCCTCGCCCAGAACGACGATCTTGTCGAACCATGGCCGCAGGCCAAGCGCCTCGATCTTGGCCGCTTGGACCGCTGGCGCGCCCTCCGAGATCAGGCCCAGCCGAACCCGCCCCCGCAACCCCTCGAGGGTCGGCGCCACGTCCGGATAGGGGGTGAGGCGCGGACGATGGCCGCGGTAGGCCTCAATCATGCGAGCTCGATCCTCGGCGGCCTGGCGCCCGCGGCTGCGCAGCCAGCGGTCGAAGGTATCGCGTCGCCCGCCGGCTTCGAACATCGCCCACAGTTCGTCGAAGACCGTCTGAGGCTCTTCGCCCAGCGTTTCGGACGCCCAGCGGGCGACGGCCTGGAAGCCGCCGCGCACGTAGTCCCGCTCCGGGTAGAGCGTGTCGTCCAGATCAAAAACCACCGCTTGCCAGCGGCTCATAGCCGTCGCCTTCCAGGAAGAAGGAGTCATCATAACGGGTCAGGTAGACCCCTTGGCGATAAGTGCCGAGCGGCGGCGGCGTGACCTTGCCGCCGGCCGCCTGCTGCAGATACCACAGCGGGGCCGGCACCCCGGCCGCCACGGCCAGCGGCATTCCCCCGGCAAAGCGCGCGTTGATTTCGGTGAAGAGCGGCCGCCCCGATTGCAGCAAGCACTGAATCGTGATTGGTCCGACCCCATCCAGGGCATGTGCCATCCTGGCGCAGGTCTCCAGCAGGCCGGTATCGCGGATGGTCACGCCCTTGTGGACCTCGCCCCAACGCACTTCGATCCGGCGCCGGGAGACGACCGCCCACACCTCGCCGTCCAATCCGCAGAAGACATCGTTGGTCACTTCGGGGCCGTCGACGAAGGCCTGGACGACGGGTTGCTGAACGCGGGGCAGGTAGAAAGCCAGCTCGTCGGCATTCTCGACTCGGAATGACTCTCGGCCGGCGCTGCCGAAGCGCGGCTTGACGAAAAGGGGGAAGGCCGGCTCGGCCGGCAGGTCCTGCGGCAGCCAGGTGGCGGGCGCCGGGACACCCAGCGAACGCAACCACTCGTGAAACTTCCATTTGTCGTAGGTCCGCTCGGCGGCCTCCGGGGGTACCACCGCCACCCGGGCCCCGGCTGACTCAAGCTCGGCCCGGCCGCGGGCCAGCACCGGGATCGCCGAATCGATGAGGGGGAAGACGAGCGATACGGATTCGGTCCGGCAGATCCTGGCCAGCGACGGGACGAAGCCGCCGTCGTCGACGCGCGGGATGATGAAATGGGCGTCGGCCTCCTGCAGCGCCGGGGCCAGCGGATCGACGTCGGTCGCCAGGATGCGGCCGCTCAAGCCGAGGTCGCCATAGGCCTTGCGGAACAGGCGCAGCAGCTCGACGCGGCGACCGACGTTGACCAGGAGCAGGTTAACCGGATTCATCTGGTTTGGTGGCGATGGCTAGGTACCCGGCGGGGATGCGGTCGCGCGCGCTGCCTCCGGCGAGCCAGCCGTCGAGCCACTTAAGCGGGTAGCATAACAGAGCGGCTGCGCCCTTCGCCCCCCTGTAGAGGCCCGGCGCCAGGCGCCCGGCGATCCCCGCCAGGAACTCGACGGTGATGCGATAGAAGCCCGTGCCGGGTCCGACGGCGATGCGGATCTCGGCGGCGGGAATCCCCGCCTGGCGCAGCAAGACGGCCACACCGGCACGCGTGAAACGCCAGTAGTCCTCCGGGCCGGGGTGGTAGCCGATGACGAAGGGCACCTGCAGATAGATCTTTCCCCCGGGCCGCA
>CAYUWF010000060.1:0-12447 GCA_964448245.1 uncultured Anaerolineaceae bacterium
CCCTTAAGGACAGCGGCTACCCCGAATGGGCGAAGGCCTTCGCCGACCAGGCCGTGGCCGACGGTCCCGACGACGAGGACCACCACGACCGCGCGGGATGGTTCTACTATGAGCTTGGTTATTACCCCGAGGCCGTCGCCCGCTTCGGGCGCATTCTCGAACTCAACCCCGAGGCTCTCTGGGCCTACATCGGGATCGCCGATGCCTCCCTGGACATGGGTGACGTGGGGCAGGCGCGGCTGGCTCTCGACAGTGTGACGGCGCGTCCCGTCGTAGAAGACTCGGATCTCTACGAGAGCGTGGGGTGGGGATACTCGCAGCTCGAAGCCTGGCCGGAAGCGCAGGCCGCGTTCCGCCAGGCGCTCAACATGGATCCCGGCAGCATCGAGGCATGGGACGGGCTGACGGACGCCACATACAACGGCGATGGGCCTGATGCTGCCTGGCTCGTCGCGCAGGAAGCGCTGGCTGCAAATCCGGGTGGCGCCGCCCTGCACGAGAACGCCGCCGAGCTGGCCTGGGAGAGGGGAGACCTGGCGGCCGCCGAGGACGAATATCAGCAGGCGATCGCCGTCGACCCCAGTTACGTTTCGGCCTACATCGGCCTGGCCGACTTATATAACGAGTCCGGCCGATTGACGGAGTCGCTAGTCACGCTCGAAAGCGGGATCGCCGCCAATCCGAAAGATTCCTGGCTCCAGCAGACGCTCGGCCAGACGCTCCTCGACCAGGGAGATGCGGAAGGGGCCTACGCCCACTTCAGCGAGGCGCTTGCGCTGGACCCGAGCAGCGGGTGGATCGCCCTAGAAACGGCTTCCGCGTACTACCAATACTCGGCCGACGTCAACGGGACGAGTGAGTTGCTCGAGCGCGCCGGTACACTAGAGGCGGACGACCCCTACCTGCTCGACAGCATCGGACAGGTCTACGAGAACATGGGCAATTGCCCGCTCGCTGCCGACTACTACCGCCGTACCCTCGAGCTCGATCCATCGATCGAGAACTCCCAGGCCGGTCTGACGCGCTGCCAAGGATGAGTGCCTAGTCGATGGCCCGCTTCAGGGAGGGCCGCCTTTCGCCGGATGTGGCGGTGCGCTAAGCCTCATCGCCCAACAGCCCCTCCCGATTCGAGTTCATCTAGCTCGCGTGCCTTAGCCGGCGAAGATAACCCGCCGGACGCGGCCCGCCGCGCACATTAATGACGACGATGTCGGGGCGGCGACGGATCTTCGGCCCAGGAGCCAGCGGCCGGAACAGGAGTGCCGCCCTTGGGCCGCGGGCTGGTTGCCGACCAGGCTCCTTGCTTGACCTCTTCGTCTACGCGCCTTCCGGCCCTATCGACCTGGGCCCCAACGGAGAGTATGGGGGGACCTTCATTGCTGAGCGATTCTCGCTTGGTAAGGGGTCCGTGGTCTCTGTGCACCCAAGGGCCTATTGGGAGATTCCGCTGTGGGGGCTAGCGGGCGTATTGGTTCCCTTGACAACGAGAACACTCCTCCTATAATCGTCTCAGTCCGTGCGTGAATATAGGTTTCGAGATCACTTCAAGCGCCCCGAACCCGCCCCCCGGCGGGTGTTTCTTGAATCGCTTGTGGGAGCCGCACGGCTCTCTTTTTTGGCCTGGATCCGGCAGGAGAAGGTGGGATGATTCGACTACCCGGCCTGATCGATCCCCACGTCCACCTGCGCGAGCCGGGCGACACGCACAAGGAGGACTTCGACAGCGGGACGGCGGCGGCGCTGGCCGGAGGCTTCACCACGGTCCTGGCGATGCCCAACACGAAGCCGCCGCTGACGGATGCGCCGACCCTGGCGGCCGCCCAGGCCGCCGCACGGCAGCGTGCCCGTTGTGACTACGCTCTGTTCCTGGGGGGCGGCGCCGACAACGCCGCCGCGGCCGCGGCCCTGGCGCCGCAGGCCGCCGGCCTTAAGCTTTACCTCGATCAGACCTTCGGCCCGCTGCGCCTTGATGATCTATCCACGGTGCGTGCCCACTTTGCGGCCTGGCCCAGGGCGCGGCCGCTGGCGGCGCACGCCGAGGGCCGCAGCCTGGCGTTCGTGATCCTGCTGGCGTTTCTCTACGACCGCTCTCTGCACGTGTGCCACGTCTCCCGCAGGGACGAAATTCTCCTCATCCGCTCCGCCAAAGAGCGCGGTCTGGCCGTCACCTGCGAGGCGACGCCCCATCACCTGTTCCTCTCGCAGGAGGACATCCCGGCTCTCGGCACGAAGCGGGCCGAAGTCCGCCCGCGCCTGGCCACGCCGGTCGACCGCCAGGCGCTATGGGAAAACCTGCCCGTCATCGACTGCTTCGCCACCGATCACGCCCCGCACACCGCCGCCGAGAAAGAAAGCGACCAGCTTCCGCCGGGTTTTCCGGGGCTGGAGACTGCCCTCGGCCTGCTGTGGCAGGCCGTCGCCGACGGACGCCTAACGGTGGATGACCTCATCGTGCGCATGCACACCAACCCTCGCCGCATCTTCGGCCTGCCCGAGCAGCCGGAGACTTCCATCGAAGTCGACCCTCAGGCGGCGTGGGAGGTCCACGCCGCCGACCTGAACTCGCGCTGCGGTTGGACGCCCTTCGAGGGCTGGCGGTTACCGGCGAGAGTTCGCCGGGTGACGCTGCGGGGCCGCCAGGCTTTCGCCGATGGACAGGTCCTGGCCGCGTCCGGGACCGGCCTGGACCTGCGCCACTAGCAAGCTCCCTGCGAGCTCGAAGCTCGCCGGGAGCCGATGAGGCAATAAGCTTCCCGGAACCTTAAGCTTCCGGGAAGCTAGAAAACAGGGAGGTCCACCATGACACAATTCGTTCCCGCCACCGAACGTCGTGCGGTCAGCCCGCACCTGCCCTTCGGCGACCACCGCGAGGCGCCCTACTACGGCAGGGACATCCTGACCGTATCGCAGTTTGGGCGAGACGACCTGGCCTACATCTTCGGCGTGGCCCACGAGATGCGGGCGATGGTCGATCGCATCGGAACGTTCGACCTGCTCAAAGGGAAAATCCTGGCCAACCTGTTCTATGAGCCGTCGACGCGCACCTCGTCGTCGTTCACTTCGGCGATGGAACGGCTGGGCGGGAGCGTGATCCCGATCAACGAGGTCCGCTACTCGTCGGTCTCGAAAGGGGAATCGCTGCCGGATACGGTCCGTACGCTGGAATGCTACGCCGATGTCATCGTGCTGCGTCATCCGGAGGTGGGGGCCTCGGCCCTGGCGGCCCGGTACGCCCGCAAACCGATCATCAACGCCGGCGACGGGATCGGCGAGCATCCCACCCAGGCGCTGCTCGATCTGTTCACGATCCTGGAAGAGCTGGGCCGGATCGACGGCCTGACGGTGACCCTGCTGGGCGACCTGAAATACGGACGCACCGTCCACTCGCTGGCCCGGCTGCTCTCGCTGTACGATGTGCGCTTGAACTATGTTTCGCCGGACATTCTGCGCATGCCGCCCGAGCTGATCGAGGAAGTGCGGGCCAAGGGCATCCCGCAGGCCGAGCACGACGGCCTGGAGGCGGTTCTGCCCGAGACGGACGTCCTGTACGTAACGCGCGTCCAGAAGGAGCGCTTCGACGACCTCGAAGTCTACGAACGGGTGAAGGACATGTTCGTCATCACGCCGGAGACGATGCGGCGGGCCAAAGAGCACATGATCGTGATGCACCCGCTGCCGCGGGTCGGGGAGATCGCCATGGAAGTCGATGACGACCCGCGGGCAGCCTACTTCCGTCAGATGGAGTACGGCCTGTATGTCCGGATGGCGCTGTTGGCGCTGGTGCTGGGCAAAGCCTAGGAGCAGTGGTCAGTGGTGAGTGGTCAGAGACCACGGCAATGTCATTCCGAGCGAAGCCGGAGGCGGAGCGAGGAATCTCTGAGGCGCGGCACAGGAACGCGACCCGGGTTGCGAATTGGCGCGAGAGCTCCCTGGGGCTGTTTCAGTACGCCTGTCGTGCAGAGCGAATTCGAGAGACGCAGCTACACTTATCCTTCCGATCACTGACCACCGACCACCGATCACTGACCACCGACCATTGATATGTCCTTCTTCTCCCGCCTCGAAGATCGCGCCCGGTCCATCGACTCGCTGCTGTGCGTTGGGCTTGACCCGTACCCCGAGCTGGTGGGTGCCTCGACCGCGGACGCGGCGCGGACGTGGTGCCTGCGCCTGATCGATGCCGCCGCGCCGGTGGCCTGCGCCTTCAAGCCCAACGCCGCCTTCTTTGAGGCGCTGGGGCCGGAAGGGTGGAGCGCCCTGCGCCAGGTGATCCAGGCCGCCCGCCGCCACGCGCCGGTGGTGCTCGACGCCAAGCGCGGCGATATCGCCAGTACCGCCCAGGCTTATGCGCGGGCGGTCTTCGGATTCCTCGAAGCCGACGCCGTCACGCTCAGTCCCTATCTCGGACGAGATTCGATCGAGCCGTTCCTCGGGGACCCGGAGCGGGGGGTCTTCCTCTTGTGCAAGACCTCGAACCCCGGCTCGAACGACCTACAAGCGCTGGTGCTGGCGAGCGGGGAAACCCTCTACCACCGCGTGGCGAAGATGGCGGCCGAATGGAACTCGCAGGACAACGTAGGATTGGTGGTTGGCGCCACCGATCCGTCGGCGCTGGCGCAGGTGAGGGCCGATGTCCCGGGGTTATGGATCCTGGCGCCCGGGGTGGGGGAGCAAGGTGGATCGCTCGAGGCGGTTCTCGAGGCCGGCCTGCGGTCCGACGGGACAGGGCTGCTCGTCCCGGTCTCGCGCCAGATTGCCCTGGCGGCGGATCCGGCGGCCGAGGCCCGCCGGCTGAGGGATGACATCGCCCGGCTGCGCGCCGCACCGCGCCGCACCGCGCTCCCGCCGAGCCAACGCTCCCGGCTGGCGCAGGCGCTGGTCGATGCAGGCTGTGTCCGCTTTGGCGACTTCACGCTGAAATCCGGAATCCACTCGCCGTTCTACATCGACCTGCGCCTCCTGGCCTCCCACCCGGACATCCTTCGCCAAGCCGCCGCCGCTTATCAGGTGATTCTCGATCGTCTGGTCTTCGATCGTTTGGCCGCCATCCCCCACGCCGCCATGGCGATCGGGACGGCCATCGCCCTCGGCTCCGGGAGGCCGATGATCTATCCCCGCCTGGACGTGAAGGATTACGGACGGCAGCGTGGGGTCGAAGGGGATTTCGAACCCGGACAGACGGCGGTCGTCATCGACGACCTGGCCACGACCGGAGGCAGCAAGTTCGAGGCCGTCGAACGGCTGCGGCAGGCCGGGCTGCGCGTGACGGACGTCGTCGTCCTGATTGACCGGCAATCGGGGGCGGCGGGCGCGCTCGAAGCAGAAGGGCTTCACCTGCACGCCGTCTTCACGCTGGACCAGCTCCTGCAAGAGTGGGAGCAGTCTGGACGGATCCGCCCCGGCGACCTGGAGGCTGTGCGCCAGTTTCTGGCGCGCCAGGACGGATGAGCCGGCCGGCCTCGGTGGATTTCTACCCCGTCTTACGACCCCTGCTCTTTCGTCTTGACCCCGAGACCGCCCACCGGCTAACACTGGGATTGCTCCGTTTTCTTGGGGGGTCGGGCGTCGGTCGATCTGCCCTGCGAGGCCTCTTTGCCCCCGGCGGGGAGGCCGGCGCCGTCGACTGCCTCGGATTGCGATTCCCCAATCGGCTCGGCCTGGCCGCCGGCTACGACAAGGATGGCGCCGCGCTGCGCGGGCTGGCCTGCCTGGGCTTTGGGCATCTGGAGATCGGGACGGTCACGCTCGAGCCTCAGCCGGGGAATCCACGTCCGCGTCTCTTCCGCCTGGTCGAGGACGCCGCGCTCATCAACCGGCTGGGCTTCCCTTCGGGCGGCGCGGCCGCAGTCCAGCGGGCTCTGCAGGCCGGGCGCCCGAAGGGCGTGATCGTGGGGGTCAACCTCGGGAAGGGCGTCGGGACTCCGCTCGAAGCCGCCGCCGAAGACTACTGCTCGCTGGCCGAGGCCTTCCGCCCGCTGGCCGACTACCTGACCGTCAACGTCTCGTCGCCCAACACCCTCGGCCTGCGGCGGCTGCAGAGCCGGGAGCACCTCGACGATCTGCTGAAGCAGTTGCGGCGAGGCCTGGATGATGGGAAGGGCCGTCGCCCGCCGCTGCTGGTGAAGCTGGCGCCCGACCTCGAACCGCAGGAATTAGAGGACGCCCTCAGCGCCTGCGCGGATCGCGTCGACGGAGTCATCGCGACCAACACGACGATCGCCCGCCCGGGGATCCGCTCGCGGCATTCGGCCGAGACCGGCGGCTTGAGCGGAACGCCGCTGTTCCCTCGGGCGCTGGAGCAGGTCGAACGTATCGCCCGGTTGAGCCAGGGTCGCTTCGTCGTGATCGGCTGTGGAGGGATCTCAAGCGCCGAAGATGTACGGGCCATGCTCGATGTCGGCGCCAGTCTGGTGCAGGTCTACACAGCGCTGGTCTTTCAAGGGCCCCGGATCATCGGCCGGCTGATCCCGGCCGGTTGAGACCTGCCGCCGGTGCAGGAAGCAAAAGCCCCCCGCCTCGAGGCGGGGGGCTTTGGCTGACAAGCGCGCTTACAGTTCAGGGATCTTGAGGACCTGTCCCGGCTTGAGGATGTACGGATTCTCGCCGATGACGGCCTTGTTGGAGTCGTAGATGACTTTCCAGTTCTCTTGCCCGCCGGGCCCGTAGTACTTGAGCGCGATCAGCCGCAGCGAGTCGCCGACGGCGACAGTGTGCTCGGCCTTGGTCCGTTTGGGCGCGCCCATCGATCCTACCGGCATGGGCGCCGAGTACGGCATCGGCGCAGAGGCCGGAGGACGCGGCGCTATTGCACTTCCGGTGCTGGCCGGCTTCTTGGCGGTCTTCTTGGCCGGTTTCTTGGCGGCCTTCTTGACCGTCTTCTTCACCGGTCGCTTGGCGGCCTTCTTGACGGTCTTCTTGGCGGTCTTCTTGGTCGTCTTCTTCGCCGCCCGCTTGACCGTCTTCTTGGCAGTCCGCTTGGCCGTCTTCTTCACGGACTTCTTGGTGGTCTTCTTCTTGGACTTCTTGGACTTCGCTGCCATGGGTCTCCTCCCATCCGCATGGGTTGGCGCGCTTACCGGGGGCACGCTCTCGGGGCGGATTCTACACCAACCTTTTCATTTTGCCGCAAGGGGGGTCAGGCGTTCCGAGCGGGCTTAAGACCGCGCTTCGATGGTCGAGAGCCACCCCCGGTACGTGCCCCGGCGGCCAGCAGGTGGCTGAAAAATGGCAACCGTGGTCAAACCCCCACCCCTGACCCTGGCGAAGCATCCCGAAGGGGCTCCCCCTGCACCCGTTTGGGCTCATGCCCTGGAGATTCCTGCAGGGGGAGGGGAGGGTATTCCTGGGGGGTGGGGGAGCGAAGCTCCCCCACCCCCCAGGGCTTCTGCCCCTCTCCGCCACGAAACCGCTCGTGCTCGCGCGCGGTCGGCGGAGAGGAGGTCGGGGGGTGAGGTGGGAACGGGCTTTTTCAGCAGCCTCCTTGAGATGGTCATCAGGAAACCTTACGGCCCCAAGGGCGGGGGTCCTAGGGGCGTCTTGGGAGCCCCCCGGTTTATCCGTCAGGCGGTCGCCAAACGCAGCCCGCCCCTGTAATGACAGGCAAGGGAGGCACTGCGGCTCTTGAAGCCAGGCCGAATCCCTTCGAGACCAGCGGCAGCCGAAGGGGCGGAAGCTCCACGAGGAGCGTCGAGCGCTGCCCGGGGATAAGGCGCGCGGCGATCCAGCCCACCCCGAGCAGCACCGCCAACGCCACCGAAAACCAGATCAGCGTGGCGGAGAAAGGTCAGCCATAAGATACGACCTATGGCCTGCCTGTAGAAGTGGCGGGCGTCACCCAGCGAGGTGCGCGGAAGGTCATGCCCATCACCCTGAACCCCCTTAAGGAACCTTCCCGGAGGCTCGAAGCTCCCGGGAAGGTCTTAGGGGGGCCTGCGGGAGAGGGGCCGTATAATCCCGGGCGATGGCGGCGCCCGAGATCCACTGCCCCCAATGCAGCGGCGTCCTTCAGCCAGATGAGGGGCAGCGCTTCCTTGTCTGCCCCTACTGCGGCTCGGCGGTCTTCCTCGATAAGTCGCAAGTCGTCTTCCACTGGCAGCTCCGGCCCACCCTCGACGAGCCCGGCGCCCAGGCGGCGCTGCGCCGCTGGATGGCCGGCAACGAAACCGTCAAGGACCTGGACCTCAAGTCGCGCCTCACATCCGTCGGCTTCGCGTACTTCCCGCTGTGGCTTCTCCGCCTCGGGTCGGGGAGCGCGGAGACGGTGCGCCTCGAACCGGCCGCGGCGACCTCGGTCAGCGAGTTGAAACGAATCCACCTCCCCGCCGGGGACCTTGTCGGTTATGGCCCCTCGCTCGACTCGCAGGCGGTAACGCCGACGGTGCCGTTGGAAGCGATGCTGGCCTGGGTGGAACAGCTCGGTGTCCGCCGCGACCAGGTGACAGAGATCTCCCTGGTCCACATACCCCTTTACACCTTCCACTACGACTACGCCGGCCGGAGTTACGTTGCGGTGGTGGAAGGCGTCTCGGGCAAGGTCTTCGCCAACATCTATCCGCCCAAGGCCGAGGCCCCCTACCGCACGGTGGCCTTCGCCGCGGCCGTGGTTTTCCTGTGTCTGGCGGCGCTGCCCCTGGTAGGGGTGGCGCTCGAACCGCGCCAGGGACTGGGGGTCGGCGCCTTGCTGTGCGTCGGCCTGGGCTTGATCGCCGCCCCTCTGCTCTTCGCCGCCGCGGCCTGGGTCGCCGCCCGAGTGTAGGCCTATGGCCAAGAGCGGATCTTCGGGGAGTCCTGCCGGCGGAGGCCGCCAGCCACCGGGCGAGGCCGCCGTCGGCCTGGCTTGCCCGAACTGCCAGGGGCGATTGCAGATTTCGGAGGGCGTGCGGATCATCCGCTGCCCGTACTGCGACCTGCGTTCGCTGGTGCGCGGCGAAGGCGAGGTCCTGCGCTACCAGGTGCCCCGCCGCCTGGACCGAGCCGCCGCGCTGGAGAAAGCCAAAGGGTTCTTGCGCGGGTTGGATCGTGCCCCAGGATTGTCGAGCCGTGCGGATTTCACCGACCTGTTTGTGGTCTACCTGCCGTTCTGGTCCGAGTGGGCGGAGGTGGCGGCATGGTTTTTCGGTAAGAAAAAGGTCGGGAGCGGCAAGAACCGCCGCCTGGTGCCGAAGGAAGTGCGCCTGGTGGGCACCCGCACGTGGAACCAGGCGGCCTGCGACGTGCAGGAGTTCGGCGTCAACGATGTTTCCCTCGCCGGGCAGACTCTGCAGGCCTTCGAGGCCGAGGCCCTTCACGCCGACGGCATGGTCTTCGAGCCGGTGACCGCCGCCGGGGAAGCCTGGGCGGAAGCGGCGGCGGCGATCGACGGCGACGTCCGCAGCGAGGCCAAGCTCGACGTCATCGCCTCGGAGCGGATCGAGCGCCTCGGCGGCCGGCGGGCGCTGGTCTACTTCCCGCTGTGGGTGGCGCGCTACACTTTCCGCGAGCGGGCCTACCAGATCGTCCTCGACGGGACGAGCGGGAAGGTGCTCTACGGCAAAGCCCCGGGAAACATCTGGTTTCGCGCGGCGGCGCTGATCGGCGGCTTCGCCCTGGGCGCGCTGCTGCTGGTGGACGGGACGGCGCTGGCCGGGCGACTGGTATGGAACTCGGACGATTCAGACTCGTTTCTCATCGTCCTGGTCCCGATCGCCCTGGGGGGCGCGCTGATGCTCGCCGCCTACCGGCGCTTTCGTTTCGGCGAGCTGCTCGAGCACCGGGTCACCTTCCGCCGCAAGCGGGCGGAGACGTCGTCCTTGGGGGACCTGCGCATGTGGGGCGAGCTGACGCGCGAGCTGACCGGAGGCGGAAAGCGATGACGGAGCGAGCCGGGCTGGTGGCCCTGCAGTGCGTCCGCTGCAACACGCCCGTCCCGGCGGAAGCCGACGAAGTCGCCTGGATCTGCCAGAATTGCGGCCAGGGCCTGCTGCTCGATGAGAACCTCGGCCTGAAGCCGATCACGGTTCACAGCGCCGCCCACGAGGGGCCGGCGAAACCGTGGAAGCCGTTCTGGATCGCGCTCGGTCGTGTCCGCTTCAGCCGGCGGGAGAGTTACGGAAGGGACTCGGCGCCGGAGCCGCGCTGGGCCCAGCCGGCGCGCTTCGTCTTGCCGGCTTTCGCTACCAGCGTCGAGCAGGCCGTGGCGATCGGGGTCAATCTCCTGTTGCGGCCGCCTGAGTTGACCGAGGGACGGGCGCAGCCCCTCCACGGCGCAACCGTCCTGGCGGACCAGATCGGCCCGCTGGCGCGCTTCGTCGTCCTGACCATCGAAGCCGATCGCGACGACAAACTCGAAGCGATCGACTTCACCGTGGAGCTGGACCCCCCGGAATTGTGGTGCCTCCCGTTCGAGGCGTCGTGAGCGCCGCGCGCCGGCGGGCGGTCGTCTTCGCCGCTCTGCTGGTTCTGCTCTTCCTCGTCTTCCTCCGTTCCTCTCTGCTCCGTGAGACGCCGCCGGACCCGCAAGTCTCCGGCTCGATCGAGGTCCGTTTCACCAGGCCGGGCCTCGGCGGCCCGCAAATCCTGCGCGGCGGGCCGGAGGCGGCGCTGGTGGAGGCCCTCGACGCGGCGCAGCAGTCGGTCGACATGGCGATCTACGACCTGGATCTGGACAGCGTGCGCGATGCCCTGTTGCGGGCCGACGATCGCGGGGTGGCGGTGCGGCTGGTGGTGGAGAGCGACAACCTCGACACGCCGGCGCTGCACGACCTGATCGCCGCCGGCATTCCCCTCGTGGCCGATGGCCGCCCACCGCTGATGCACGACAAGTTCACCGTCATCGACGGCCGGGAAGTGTGGACCGGGTCGATGAACTACACCGTCAACGACGCCTACTTCAATGACAACAACCTGGTCCGGCTGCGCCAGGTAGCCGCCGCCCGCGCCTACGCCGCCGAGTTCGACGAGATGTTCCGGCAAACGCGCTTCGGAGCGCTCAGCGCGCCGGCGGGCGAAGCGCCGTTGCGCTCGCCGAACGGACCGCTGGAGGTGTACTTCGCCCCGGAGGACGGTGCGGCGCAGCGGGTGGTGGACCTGATCGAAGAGGCACGCGAGAGCGTGGCCTTCCTGGCCTTTGCCCTGACGTCACAGGAGATCGCCCTGGCGCTGGAGGGGCGCGCCGCGGCCGGCGTCGAAGTGCGGGGCGTGATGGACTCCGGCCAGGCGGCCAACCTGGGGAGCCGTTTTGAGGAACTGCGCCAGTCCGGGGTCGACGTCCGCCTCGACGGCAACCCGGATCGGATGCATCACAAGGTGATCGTCATCGACGGCCGCCTGGTGATCACCGGCTCCTACAACTTCAGCCGTAGCGCCGAGACGCAGAACGACGAGAACCTCATCGTTCTGCGCGACGCCGCCGTGGCGGCGAGTTTCCTGGAAGAGTTCGAGCGGGTCTTTGCGTTGGCGCAATAGGCCTGCGCGGACAACTGGTGGGCTGCCATCCACCTTTCACGCCGACCTGCGCGGGTCCCTTGTCGAATGACGGTCTACTTTGTGACAAATAACACTAACTTTGGCGTGAATTGCCCGTAATATTGAGGTGGACGCGGAAATACCCTGAGGAGGTGAACATGTCCGCCGTCAAGACATTCAAGAACACGATTGTGGAAGATCCCCCTTTCGTCCGCCGCCTGTTCGGCGACACCCGGGCCGGTTGGATCTGGCTGCTGCCCCGCGTCTGGCTCGGCTATCAATGGATCCAAGCCGCCTCGCACAAGGTCTTTGAGCCGAAGTGGGTCGAGACGGGCGAAGCGTTGCAGGGCTTCTGGCTGAACGCGGCCAAGATCCCCGAGGCCGGCCGGCCGCCGATCGCTTTCGACTGGTACCGGATGTTTATCCAGTCGATGCTCGACGCGCAGGCCTACACCTGGTTCGCCAAGCTGGTCGCCTATGGCGAGCTTCTGGTCGGGATTGCCTTGGTCCTGGGGGCCTTCACCGGCATCGCCGCCGTCCTGGCCGGGTTCATGAACTGGAACTTCATGATGGCGGGTGCCGCTAGCACAAACCCGGTCCTGTTCCTTGTGGCTGTCGGGTTGATCCTGGCCTGGAAGGTCTCTGGGTATGTCGGGCTGGATTTCTTCCTGTTGCGACGGCTGGGTACGCCCTGGAAGTCTCGGCATGTGTCGGGCGAGACCAAACAACTCCCTGAAGTGGTGCCGCCACCGATCGCCTAAACCGAACGGGACTCGTCTGCAGTTGCCCGGGCCGAGCCCAACGTCGGCCCGGCTCCTCTTAAGCCGCAACGCCTAGACGCGGAACGACGAAAACCTTGTCGTCCTGCACGCCGCCGCCGTGGCGGCGAGTTTCCTGGAAGAGTTCGAGCGGGTGCTTGCGTTGGCGACGCCGCGAGGGTCGGCGCCTGACTAGCCGGTTGCTGAAGAATCCCGTTCCCACCTCACCCCCTCCCCCTGCGGGTTT